>CAYJGU010000001.1:0-9938 GCA_964369925.1 uncultured Bacteroides sp.
AAAAAAACAAATAATAGATACTTTTAAACTGATAAACAACGTTACTAGCTGTTGATAATGCGCCAAATCCTAATTTTTCTTTCAGTTTTATTTTATTCATGTACCCTCACTCCTTTGTGCTATTTTTGTTAATCTATCCCTTAAAAGCCTTTTAAACTTTTCAGGTTCATCATTCATTGGGTTGTGTCCCGATTCATCAAACCATATAAGCTCTTTTTGGGGTGCGTTAATTAAGTTATAGTAGTCCTCTACAAGTTCTGCCGGTGTATTTTGGTCGTGCACACCATCAAAAATAAAAATCGGCACTTCAAAATCTGTACATGTTTTTGCTAGGTCAGTATCACCTACCTCGGGCCACATTACCTCAAGCACTAATTTATGCCCTTTAAATATACCGTATATGTCTTTTAGTGTGTACTCTCCCGAAAAAAACATTGGCACAACCATAGATTGAAAATAGTTGCGTTTTTTAGCTGATTTAGAATAACCACCGTACTTCATCATTACGCGTCGTTGTATCATCATGCCACTAAATCCACCCTTGTAAACGCCTTTCACAGGTGGTCCAAGGTCTTCAAGCTGCTTTACGCACTTTTCATCACCTGCTTTTTTTGCTTCGCTTAAGGCAAAATTGTAGCTTATCTCTTCATTTAATGCTCCGTTAACAACTTGCCCAAAACCAACAAATCCTGCAATTTTTTCAGGGTATTTATAACATAACCATACACCAAGTTCAGAGCCCCAACTACCGCCAATTACAAATATTTTTTGCTTTTTAAACTCATTGCAAAGGTAGTCTACAAGCTCTTTTGCATCGTCTACAACTTGTTTTATTGTTAAATCTTCTACTTTTACACCATAGTAAGAACCCCCACTACCGCGTTGGTCCCAGCCCACTAATGTAAACGTATCAAGTAAATCGTTGTGAGCTGTCATAATATTATGGCGGTTACACACACCCGGCCCACCGTGCAAAAACAGCAAAACGGGATTGTTTGTATTATGGCTTTTAATATGTATTTTTTGTTCAAAATTTCCAAGGGTAACCATTAATTTTTTATCAATCATAAATTATACACTCCAAAACATTCTATCTTTTCAATATAACGTTATTTTAACGATATGTCAAGTTTTACTAACACTAAGTGTACTAACATAAATAAAATTTTTTATAAAATAATTTACTATTATTTGCAAGTTACTAAAAAATAATGTTATTATATTGTTAGGCAATTTTATAATACTTTTAAAAAGGTGCAAACAATAAAATGACAAAAAAATATTACAACTTGTTACATACCATTTTACAAAATCTTATACAAGCAGATACTGTAAACCCCCCGGGCAATGAAAGAAATGCTGCAAAATATTTACACAAATTATTAACCAGCTACAATATAGAATGTGAAATACAAGAACTTGGCTTAAATAGAGCAAATTTTATTGCGCAAATAGGAGAAGGTGAGCCAATTTTTGAATTTAACGGACATTTAGATGTTGTGCCCTTTACAGACGATTGGAAATATGATCCGCTTACAACAACTAAAATTGGCGATAAAATATATGGACGAGGCACTTGCGACATGAAAGGCGGACTTGCCGCTATGACAGCTGCAATGATAGCAATTAAAGAGGAAGCTGTTAAACTAAACGGCACTTTGCGGCTAAGCTTTTTTGCCGACGAAGAATGTTTTAGCACAGGCGCACGTGCTTTTTATAAAAAATACAAACCTGCAAATATAGCACTTGTTGGAGAACCTACAAATTTAAATATAGCAATTGCTAACAGGGGTGTTGCTCGTCATCATGTGCATTTAAAGGGCAAAGCACGCCATGCTGCACTAAAACCGGCACAAGATACAGCTATGACAAATGCCGCAAAAGCTATACTTGCATTACAGCAAGCTAATAATGATTTACAAGCTCAAACACACTGTGTTTTACCGCCACCCGGAGTTAGCATTACAAAAGTACATGGATATGAAAAAGACAATATTATTCCTGCCACAGTTACATTGTTAGTAGATAGCCGTGTGCACCCAAATACAACTAACGAGCAAGCTCGTACTTTTATTAAGCAAACACTTTTAAATGCAAACATACCAAATTTTATTATTGAAGACCTTTATTTTTTACCAGGTGGAGAAGTGCCGCCCGACGATGACTTTGTAACAAAATGTTGCGAAATAACTCACAAAATAATTGACAAAAATCAAATTCCGGTAGAGTTTGGCGCAACGTGCGAACAATATTTTTTGCTTAACTCAGGCGCAAAGGCATTAATTTTTGGACCAGGTAGTTTAAATCAGGCACATATTACCGATGAATTTGTACTGTGCGATGAACTTGATAAATCACTTTTATGCTACTTTGAAATGGCTAAACAATTTTTAAGTTGATATTTTAAATTACAAATTGCATATGCAAGTAAACTGTAGCATATAAACATACAATATTATTTTTGGAGGCTTAGTTTTGAAAGTTATATGTATAAAAGAGCAAAAAAAATATATAGATGATTTTTTAAACTTACCTACTAGTTTATATAATAGCAACGATAAAACGCATAATAGGCGAGAAGAAAAACAATTAATTACAAGAAAACATGCATTAAGCCATTATTTTACTTTACAAGCATTTTTGGTAGTAAACAATAACAATGTGCCTATTGCAAGGTGCGCTATTACAACTTATACCAACGACGACAAAGCGTATTTAGGGCTTTTTGAGTGTATAAATGATAAAAGTGTCTCTCTCCTTTTATTTAGTTCAGCACAAGATTATTGCATTAAAATGGGCAAGCATGAAATTATAGGGCCTGTTGATGCATCTATATGGATTAAGTATAGGTTAAAAATAGATAATTTTGATACACTGTACACCGGCGAACCTTATAATAAAGATTATTATAAAGATTTATTTATGCACAGCGGTTTTAATGTATATGATAAGTTTATTTCAAATATATATAAAATTTTGCCCGAATACAAAAGTGAAAAAGCAACTAAACGACTTAACAGCATGATAGAAAAAGGCTATATTATAAAAAATATAACAATGAAAAGTTTTAATTCTGATTTAAACGATATATACAGTTTGCTTATTGATTTGTATAGCACATTTCCCGCTTTTAAGCACATTAGCCGTGCAGAATTTATTAGCATGTTTAAAAATTTAAAATATATAGCAGATTTTAAAACAGTAAAACTTGCTTATTATAAAAACGAGCTTGTTGGTTTTTTAGTTTCAATACCAAACTACGGTAAAACATTGTGTGGCAAATTTACACCATATAAATTAATGCAATTTTTAAAAAAGAAATACAAATCCAAAGAGTATACAATTTTATATATGGGTGTAAAAAAAGGTCATGCAGGGCTTGGTATGGCAATGGCTGAAACTATAAGAAGACAAGTTGCAAAGCGCAATGTTTTACTTATTGGCGCATTAATACAGCAAGGCAAAGTTACTGCAAATTATTTTGGAGACATAATAGAAAAGCAGTGCCAGTACTGTTTATTTTGTAAAAAAATATAAAAAATAAAACAAAACCTTACATTGCACATATTAGCAGTGTAAGGTTTTGTTACTTATTGTTATAATAAGCTATACTAATTATAAACTTAATTTATCCTTGTTTTTCCGTAATAATTGTAATGCTTATTACATGTTATAAATAAAATTACTGTTACAAAAAGGCATAATAGTTCGGCAAAAACAACAGCTAACCATATGCCATTTATTCCCAAAATATAGGGTAATGTTAATACAAGTATTGCTTGAAATACCAGCATACGCAAAAATGAAATTAGCGCTGAAATTTTACCATTATTAAGTGCTGTAAAAAATGCCGATGCAAAAATATTTATAGAGCTAAATATATATGCAAGTGAATAAATCCTAAGCGCTAACACTGTAAGATTAAGCAGTTCTTTATCGTAACCTACAAATATGGCCGCTAGCGGCATTGCCAGTAATTCGGCTATAAGTGTTAGTATTAACGACGACAATAGCATTAATATCAAACTTTTTTTTAGCAACGATTTTAATTCTGCATTATTTTTTGCACCATAATGGTAGCTAATTATTGGAGAGCACCCTATTGTATAACCTATAAATATACCAACAAATATAAACGAAACATACATAATAACTCCGTATGCAGAAACTCCGTTAACACCTGCATACTTCATTAACTGAACGTTATATAGTATGGATATAAAAGATAATGACAAGTTCGTCATCATTTCTGAAACACCATTTGTACAGCTTTTTATAAGTGCTTTTGCATTCCAAACAAACTTAACAAGGCGCAAACTACTGTTATTTTTTTTGCTAAAAAAATATATTAGCGGTATTATGCCACCAACTACTTGGCTTAACCCAGAAGCAGTTGCAGCACCGGCAATTCCCCAATTAAATACAACTATAAACACATAATCTAATACTATATTTGTACACCCAGAAGCAATAGCAAGTTTAAGCCCCATACTAGGCTTATTTGCAACAACAACAAATGTTTGAAAACCAGCTTGCAGCATATATGCCGGCGAAAACAAAAACATTATTCTTCCATAAGTTACACAGTCTGCCACCAGTTCGGGTGTGGCACCAAGTAAAACTGCTATATACTCTAAAAACGGTATAGCTATCGCTGCAAAAAAAATTGAACCTATAATCATTACATACATTATAAGTGAAAAAATTTCATTTGCTTTTGTTTCATTTCCTTGCCCTAATTTTTTTGCAACTAAAGCACAACCACCCGTACCAAGCATAAACCCAAATGCGCCAAATACCATAATAAACGGAAAAATTAAGTTTAATGATGAAAATGCGTTTTTCCCTACAAAGTTTGATACAAACAATCCATCTACAACACCGTATATTGATGTAATTATCATCATAAATATTGATGGTAATGTAAATTTTATTAGTTTAATATAACTAAAATTGTCTGATATTTTTATATTCATTGCTCCTCCAAATTATTATATCTATAATTAAACGTTCTTTGCTTAATTATCGTAATATGTGTAAATATCACCATCTACAGATTCATAAGCTACTATATCCGAATATGCAATATCTCCCCTGCTATCTTCCATTACAAACATTAAAAAATAATATCCATCCGGCAACCATTCCTCTGTAAATACAGTATCTTTTGTAACAGTTATTGTATCTACATTAGTGGTTTCAAAATCTTCATCGGTGTTTAAATTGCTAACGTAGTGAACCGTTTGTATAATATCACCCGGTTTTAGCTGAATAAAGTTCTTATCGGCAGCACCTTGAAGCGTAATAGGTTTTCTTGCACCTAAAATTTGATATTGTCTTTTTTCAAAATTATAAATAACTGTTAAGTTATATTCTTCGCCGTTAAGTAAAACTGGTACCGAATACTCATTGTATTCATCTTTTTCATTTATAAGCTCCATATAACATATCGCACCGTCAATATGGCCCCAAACACCTCTAAAGTTTTCAATAAAAACACCCTTTTCCCAATCTCCTGTAATGTCATTGTCTATTCCAAGCGAAATAATAGTGTCCTCGTTAATTGGTGAATAATAAAGTTCAAATTTAACCGATGAAAGTGCATTGTATGCTTCTGGCCCAAGGTTTAAAACTGCATTGCCTTCATTGTCAATTGTAAGTGGTGCGTTTTCCCACCTCTCGCCTATTGTCTCTATTGTTTGTAATTGCGGAAGTTGCTCGGTATAACTTAAATTTTCTTCTAAATATTGCATGCCTTCGTTATCTACTTGCCCTGTTAAGCCATACATATATAAATAATTTAAAGATTCAACAGGGTTTACATCCATAAATTCATATAGCATATCTATATCACTGTCATAAGTGTAATACGTGCTAAGGCCCATTGCATCGGGTCTGTACTCACTTGTAATTGTATATAGCACAGCTTTATCTAATGCATTTAAAACTTGCTGCGATTGCTCGTAAAATAAATCTTGTGTATTTGTAACAAGAGTGCCTAAATCGACCATATTTGAATAGCCTTGACTATATGTGTTTCCTCCATAATTTTCGGTATCGTTTGCTATTTGAGAATATTGTGCAAAAAACGATGGGTTTTGCACAGCATAATCAAAGGCTGTTATTGAATAATTTTCATATGCTTTAATTACATCATCTATTTTAGATAAATCGGTGACAGAAATAGTGATATCCCAATCTGTGTCCTCATAAATACATCCCTGTTCAAATGTATCACATATTGCAACGCTTAGTTCTGCTGGGCTAATTGTAGTGTTTTGCGACATTATTTCAAGTAGCCCTGTGTAATAAAACCCATTGCTTGGCATAAGTTCTTGCGATGCCACCATATAGTTTGCATGATTTTTAAACACATTGGCTGTAGACAGCGTTGCCATTAAACAAGAATCAAACGCAACTATATCAATAGGGTAATATTCGTTTTCGATACCGTATACATTTATAAGCGCATTTTCCATTTCATTTAGTGTTAACGAGTCATCATAAAACAATTCATCAAATGCAACACCTGTTACGCTGCCACCTCCATGATTCCATATGTCAAGCATAATCCTGTCGGCCGGGTAGTTTGTATGTGCAAAATACAAAAATTCCTCTAGTGTATTTTGCGCACCCATATTAGATATAGGTAATTGCTCTATTAACTCAAGCCCGTTGCTATCATAAATATACCGCTGCGTGTAATCTTCATCTATTATACTGTTGTGCCATTCGTATGCACCACCAGTTTGTATTATTATTTTTACACCCTCAGGCAAAGTAACATCCATCATCTCTAATAAATCATCTGTTGCTGCACCATAGTCACTTTCAAGGTCACTTCCACACAAATACCAATAAATGGCCCAATCAGTCCCTGTATTCTCATGTGGCACATGATCTATTTTATCTTCTATATCGGCAGACTGGGAATATTCATATTGAGAATAGTCATACTCCTCATGGCTGCTTGTATCTTCAAAAAACAACTCTATTATTAAAGCTAGTAATATACTTAAAATATCTAGCATAATTACTTCCCCTTTAAATTTACTATTTATCCTTGTTTTGGAATTGGTAGTTGATGTGCAAACAAATAACCAAAATGCATAGAAAATACGTTTATATTAGACAGAACTAATATAAACAACATATATTTTAAAATTTATTATATCATTTTATAAAACAATACACAATTAGTACTAAAAATAATGGTACAGCGCTGTACGCTGTACCATTATTTTTATTTTATTGGTTCTTTAAGGCACCATTTACCACGTTCATCTTTAAAAAATAATTCTTTATTATAAAATTTATCTACTATTGCATTAAATTCTGTTTCGCTATAACCGCAAAATTCACAAAAATCTCTAACGCATAGTGGATCAATATTGCCGTCTCGCAAATTAATTAGTTTTACAGCTTCTTGTCTTGTCATCATACCATATCTAATACTTCTTGCCGTATAATCTGTAGCCGCAGCATGCCCAAACTTCGGATATTTCATCCACGAATGAACAAGATATGCACGGCTATCTATTTGATCAAACATTTCAACATGGTGCTGTCTGTCCCACTCATGTGTCAAGTCGTGGAAACCCCTACTTTTAGCAAAATTATAATTTTTATAACTATCCCAAGGTAAAAAATACGACATATAGAATGGGTCTAATTTATCAAGCTCTTGCTGGGCAGGCGCCAGTGTTAGGCTTAAATCATTTTCTGTAACACCGTCTCCAACAAGTTCATCTGTATTAATTCCAATTGCCACGCCATTATTAATTTGCCCTTTAGCACTATAGGTTTCTTCGTCGCCACCACCGCCGTATTCATAGCTTACGTTTTCACCGTAGCAAAGTAGTGGTGTGTTAAATTTAAGAGCCATATGCAACGGGAATGTATAAATTAAACGATCTAAAAACCATGTAGGTTTACCATATTTTTCAAAAAATCTTTTCATAAGTATTTTTTGAACTTTAATATTTGGTTTGCAACTTATCAGTGTGCAACTAAAAGCTTCACTTATGTTTCTAATATTGTGTTTACCTGCTTCTGTCATAGGAAAATTGTCTTCCACCGTAAACAAAATCGGGTTCATATTCATAACTTCTTTTAGCATGTAAACCTGATAGTGGCTGTCTTTTCCGCCACTAACAGCAACTGCACAGTCGTATCCGCCGGGTCCGTTACAACCCCTATATTTATCACAAAGCGCTTTAAATTCTTCAAAACGCTTATCCCAATTTATATTTTTGCGGTTTTCATAATGGTTGCAAGCCGTACAAACACCTTGCTCATCAAAAGCTATACCCGGCCTTGTGCTTGGCATTGTGCATTTTTTACAATATTTCATTTTTACACCTCTTAGTAATTTTTTGCTTAATAAAACAATTGTATAATTTATTATTTAAAACTATTTTACCATAAATATTAATATATGTCATTTCTCTTTTCCATTATAACTGTATCTCGCCATTCTCCATTAATGTCTTTTCCTATTTTTTGCCTTGTACCAACTATTCTAAATCCCACTTTTTCGTGCATTTTAATACTTGCTTCGTTGTTTGCCATTATGCGAGACTCTACTGTCCAGTATCCGCTATGTTTCGCTTTGTTTAACATAAACTGTGTTAATTTTAACCCTATGCCTTCGCCTTTATAATCGTTATGCACATAAACACTTAGCTCGGCTACTCCTATATAAGCGCCGGTGTTTGCAGTGGCAGATAACGCCGCAAAACCAACTATATTATTGTTTTGTGTTGCTACATAGTTTAATTTACTTATATGTGTATTTACCCACTGTAAATATGGTGGTACACTACTTGCAAATGTGGCTAAATTTGTTTGTATTCCCTGTAAATAAATTTCACTAACTTTTGGCCAATCTTCACTTTCCATTTGCCTAATTGTAAGTTCCATTGTTAATTCATCCTTTATACTTTTACTAAACTTTTACATTAATTTTTTTATTAATTTTATAATTATAACATACAATTTTATTTTTAACAAATTCATCTAATCAATAATTAATTATCGTTTAACAATATTTTTCGGTTTACACCGTAAAGTTTCTATGATAAAATAAACCTAAATACTATGTATATTGCAATTTAAAACAGGAGTAAATAAATGAAAAATAATATGCTAGCCAATATAACAAAAACATTAGTAAGTGTATGCTTTTACATTGGTATTGTTGTTACGGTAACAGTACCACTTTGGGGACAATTTTTTTACACTTATGTTGAAACACCTTCACAATTCCATAGCTTAATGACATTTATGCTTATTATTTCAGGTGCTTGTGGAGTTTATATATTTTATAACTTAAAACTAATTTTCAATACACTTAATAAAAATCCATTTGTTAGCAAAAATATTCAGTATTTAAAAAACATGGGTGTAACTTCTTTAATTATTTCGGCAATTTATATTGTTAAATTAGTTTTTTTACCTACTTTAGCTAGCATTATAGTTATTATAGTGTTTTTAATGGCAGGTCTTTTTTGTTTAACTGTTAAAGATTTATTTACAAAAGCTGTAAATTATAAACAAGACAATGATATGACAATTTAAGGGGCGTTAATTATGGGTATTAATATAAATTTAGATGTAATGATGGCCAAAAGAAAGATTAAGCTTTCCCAGCTAGCACAAGAAATAGATTTGACACAGGCTAACTTGTCTATATTAAAAAACAATAAAGCCAGGGCTATACGGTTTTCCACATTAGAAAAAATATGCAAGGCATTACAATGCGAGCCTGGCGATATAATTGAGTACACAAAAGATTAGTATTAAATTACACAAATTTATTATTTAAGAAAGAGAGTATCTATTTGAAATCACTTGTATTATTAATAAAGCCTGCAAGCTCGTATTGCAATATGCGCTGTAAATATTGTTTTTACATTGATGAAATTTCGCACAGAGAA
>CAYJGU010000001.1:9948-131984 GCA_964369925.1 uncultured Bacteroides sp.
CGCCAACCGAGAAATAGAAAGTTATGGCATGATGACAAGCGAAACTATGCGATGTGTAATAGATGCAGCGCTTGAGCACACACAAGATTATTTAACTATAGCGTTTCAAGGTGGCGAGCCCACAATGAGAGGTTTAGAATTTTTTGAGGATTTTGTACAATACTTAAATGAAAAAAAACGCAGTAAATTGCAAGTAAGTTATGCTATTCAAACAAATGGCACACTTATTAACGACAAATGGTGCGATTTTTTTGCTAAAAACAACTTTCTTGTTGGCTTATCTCTTGATGGCATTAAAGATAGCAACGACCATAATAGATTGGGCAGTGATAAGCAGGGTACATTTTTTAAAATAATGCACACAGCCGAATTATTTGACAAATACAATGTGCAATACAATATTTTAACTGTTGTAAGCGCACATACTGCAAAACACATTAAACAAATATACAAATTTTATTTAAAACGCAACTTTATGTTTCAGCAATACATACCATGTCTTGACGAACTTGGAGAAGAGCGTGGCACTAAAGAATATTCTTTAACTCCTGAAATATACGAAGATTTTTTAAAGAAAAGATTTGATTTATGGTATGAAGCATTAAGTAAAGGTAAAATAGTATCTGATAGGCTTTTTGAAAATTTAGTAATGACAATAAAAGGCTTAGCACCTGAAATGTGTGGTATGACAGGCAAGTGCGGCATACAAACCGTTGTAGAGGCCGACGGAAGTGTTTATCCTTGCGATTTTTATGTGCTTGATGAGTACAAACTTGGTAATTTATGTGAGGATAGCATTGACACTATTAATAAAAACAGAGAACATATAAATTTTTATGACCTTGACAGTACTTATGCACAAAATTGTAATGAGTGCAAATGGTTTTTTCTATGTAAAGGTGGCTGTAAAAGAGACAGAATTGAGCTTTCTGAAAATAAGCTGGGACATAATTACTACTGTTCATCTCTTAAAAATTTTTACGAGTATTCTTACGAAAGGCTGCAGCGCATAGCACAGTTGATACAGTAAAAATTTAAACTTAATAAAAAAAGCGCTAAACCTAACTTTAGGTTTAGCGCTTTAAATTTTTTATTTAGTTTATATTAATAATCGCTGTAAAGCACTGCTTCAGTTTCATATATATTATTATAAATATCTGTTAATTTAAAATAAATTAATGCGTCACTATCTCCAATATCATCATAGCTTACATCTATTTCTTGCGCACCAACAGTGTACTGCTCCCCAAACATATAGTAATCTTCGTATTCCCAATCGTATGTGTAGTAATCAACAACCCAATCAATTACGTCACCTTGTTCTAATTCAAACAATCCTTTTCCAACAGGTGTGCCAACTTCACTATATTTGCGGTATCCTGTAACATATCCCTGTGGGTTTTGATCATCCCAAGCTACTACTATTTCTATATAATCTTCATCATTTAAAAATGCAGGAACTATTCCATATGTATTCCAGTCATCGTCACTATTGTAAGCTTCGTACTCTGCATAATATGGAACAGTATGACCGTCTAAAGTAACCCATGTGTAGTCAAATTCTATTTTTAAGTCTCCGTCTTCGTCAAACTCATATACATTGTCACTTCCAAGGTCAATATAGCCCTCACCGTCATCTAAAAGAAGTTGCAACTCAATTTTATTAATATCTTGCCATTCTTCATCGCTTAAACTTAAAACATAGTCTTCACCTTTTTCATCTATTACAAGTTCGCCTAAAAATTCTCCCTCTGCTGTTTGCTCATACATATCAGCCGTTTGCTCATCAAACCATTCTTGCGTTGAATTATCTTCTTGCTGTGTTGTTCCCATGCTTTTGTTAAATTGCCTTTGTCCTCCAGACATAGCACTCATATAAACATCAAAGAAGCCTGTATATTGCGAGGTATAACCCACATAATGCAATATTTCTTGCATGTTTGCATATTGGTTTGGATACTCAAGCGGGAAATACATTGCAAGACCATAGGCATCATAAACGTCTGAGCTGTTGTTATAATATTTAACAGCACTGTTTATTGCACTTATTACCGCGTCTCCGCCATCTACATCTGCTTTTTGTATATAGTCAACCATATCAATTTGGTCACAACCGCCGTCGCCAAAGTCTTTTGCGTCATTTCTCGCAACAGATATTTTTCTATATTCATTATTCATTATATCTTCAGTAGAATTAGCAAAATAATTTGTTAAAACATCGTATACATAAGGCATTTGCCTTAGCTCAACTATAGATAATGTTGCATTTGGATTATATATTTTGTCTTCGCAATCTCTAACAAAGTCATCAATAATTCTTACGCCTAAATCAAGTGTATTTGCCGAAGGATTTGAATTAAGGTATGTTAACCAATCGGTGTAGTGCCAGCCAGTGCCGGGCTCCAGCTCTTGCGAAGCTATAAGGTAATCGGCATACGGCTCAAGCATAAGTGCTGTTTCTGCAGTTGCCATAAGGCAAGCATCAAAACCAACAAAATCAAACTTTACATTGCTTTGTGCAAATGCATTGTCCATAGATGCAAGTGAAAGAGTAGAATCTGGATAGTGCTCATCTACACCAAAACCGCTAATTGTTCCGCCACCATGATTCCACATAATAAGGCTATAACGGTCCGCAGGAAAAGCACTTGCTGTATCATTTATAAATTTTGTCAGTGTTTCCGGTGCTGCCATGTTAAGCAAGCCTAAGTCTTCATTAACTGCAATAAGCTCTCCATTTTTTACTTGCCAATACTGGCAAGTGTCACCGCTTATCATGCTATGTTCCCAAGAGTAAGCACCGCCTGTCATTATAATAACATTTAAGTTATCGCCAATTTCAGCATCAAGCATTTCCTCAATATCACTGCTTGCAAAACCACCCTCAGTCTCTAAATCAGAGCCTAAAAGGTAAATCATAATCGTGCTCACATCTGTATTATCGTTTTTAAGTACAGTATAATTTTCTCTTAATCCATCAAGTGCTAAATCTTCACCATACGTACCATTTCCTGTGTAAGTTCCGTTAATATCTGTGCTATACCCCTCATTATCAGCTACATCGCTATCGCTAGGCCATAACATAAATAGCACAAAAACTATTAAAATTACAACAAAAAAACCAAAACATCCGCTTTTCTTTTTGCCCTTTTTGCGTTTACCTTTTTCGCTATTATTTGTTTGCACATTAGAATGCATATTTACATTAGCGTTGTTATTTGCAAAATTGTTAGGCTGATTAGCAGTTGGTACTGCTGCACCGCACCCGTCACAAAATTTTGCACTCTTATCAATATCTTTCCCGCAATAACTACAAAACATTTATTTACCTCTTTTAAGAATAATATAGTGTGAAAATTTAATTATTTATTTAGCATAACAATTAAATTTGCTAGCTATTATAACATATATGTATTAACATTACAAATACAAGTTTTAAAGCATGCTTTCAAACTTGTATTTGCACAATGTTTTTAAACAAACAACTGTATTTTTGTTGTTTTTTTTGCGTTTTTTTTTATTAATAGTTTATTGACTGCTTATATATTAATATAGTAAAATTATATTGTTTTACAAAATCAATATGTAGGTGAAAAAAATATGATTAATAATTCTAAAAAAATAAAGTTAGCATGTTACACTGCAAATATTACAATGTCGGCCGTTATAATAACACCTCCTCTTTTGTTTGCGCATTTTCAAAAATTATACGGTATATCTTTTGTATTTTTAGGTTTACTCGTGCTTATAAACTTTATATCACAGCTTGTTATAGATTTAATTTTTACGTTTTTTTCTCACAAATTTAATATACCTTTAGCCGTAAAAAGCATACCCGTTATTGCAATAGTAGGTTTTTTTGTTTATGCGTTTTTTCCAATATTTTTTCCTAATATAGCTTATGTTGGTTTAGTTATCGGCACAATTATTTTTGCCTCGGCAAGTGGCCTAGCCGAGGTGCTCATCAGCCCTGTAATAGCTGCGCTTGAATCGGACAACCCCGACAAAGACATGAGCATTTTACACTCTATATATGCATGGGGTGTTGTCGGTATCACTTTATTTTCTACAATTGTTTTACACTTTTTAAACGATGAACACTGGTTTATTTTAGTGCTTTTAACAATAATTATTCCAGCAATTTGCTTTGCACTTTTTTCAAGTGTTAAATTGCCAAAAATGCATACTCACAAAACAACTTCGGGTGTGTTTAAGTTATTAAAAAACAAATATATGTTATTTTGTATTATGTTAATTTTTTTTGGCGGTGCAAGCGAAAACATTATATCTCAATGGAGTAGCAATTATTTAGAACAAGCGCTACAAATACCAAAAATTTGGGGCGACATGCTTGGAGTTGCGTTATTTGCAACAATGCTTGGAATAGGCCGTTCTCTTTATGCGCATAGGGGTAAAAATATAGTAAATACAATGTTGCTTGGCGCACTGTCTGCTGCTATTTGCTATGCTATATTGGTATTTGCAAACGTGCCTGTTATAGCCGTTATCGCTTGTGCTTTTTCAGGTTATTGTGTTGCTATGCTGTGGCCAGGTAGTTTAATTTTAGCTCAAAACAAAATTCCAAATGGTGGCGTTGCCATGTTTGCACTTATGGCATCAGGTGGAGATTTGGGCTCGGCTTTTGCACCACAGCTTGTGGGGTTCGTAGCCGATATTACGCTAAACATTAACCCAATAATAACTCTCGGCTCATCGCTTGGGTTAACTGCCGAGCAAACTGCAATGAAATGCGCGTTGCTTGTAGGTATTATATTCCCAATAGTTGCAACTATACTTTTATTTATTACTTATAAAAAAACTAAAGCACAAAAATAAATGTTTTAATGGAGATATTATGACTTTTAACGAAGAATATAAAAAGCTTGATAATTTATGCAAAAATTTGCTATGTACCGATAAAGGTGTTACTGCTTATATTGACGAAATGAAGAAAATAGGTGTAAACAAATTAAGCAAAAACATGAAAGACGATTTTCACATGTTAGTACATTATAGGCACATTAGAAACAAAATAGCTCACGATGTTGGAATAAGCGAGAAAAACATGTGCAGCAAAGACGATGTGCTTTGGATAAAAAATTTTTACAGCCGCATATTAAAACAAACAGACCCACTTGCAGTTTATTTAAGCAGTAAACAGCAAAATAAAACACGCTATAAACCGAACAAAACAGCAAAAAAAACATACAATAAACAATATAGCAAAAGAAGGAATTATGGCGTTGCCATTCTCTCTTTTGCTATACTAATTCTTATTTTAAGTGTTTTGTGGGTTTTGTCTTCAGTCTTCATACTTAACAAACACATTGTACTAAGCTATTTTCGCTGCTCATCTTCCTTATACATACTATACCACATATAAGAGCCAAAAATATTATAGCAATCATACCCATTATTTTGCAAAATTTTTAACGCTAGGTACGATCTTAGCCCACTATGGCACATTATATGCACAGGCTTTGCCTTATTAATTTTGTTTAAGCTGTCTCTTAAACTGTCTAGAGGTACATTAATAAAACCATCAACTTTTCCTTTGTTAAACTCATATTCGTTGCGCACATCAAGCTTTGTTACTTCTTCTCCCATGCTCATTACATCTTTAAATGTACTTATTTTCATTTCACCAAGCATTATATTTTCGCCAACATACCCGACCATATTTACAGGGTCTTTTGCACTTGAAAAAGGTGGTGCATAGCAAAGCTCTAACTCGTGCAAATCAAATACAGTCATATTTGCTCTCATAGCTGTTGCAATTACATCTGTACGCTTATCCACACCATCAAACCCTGTTAATTGCGCACCTAGAACAGTGCCATCTTTTTTTGCAAACAGTATTTTAATCATTATAGGCTTTGCATTTGGGTAATACCCTGCATGGTGGTTAGAAGATGAAAAAGCCTTATGGTAATCTAATTTTAAATTTATACACTCTCTTTCAGTTAAGCCTGTAGCTGCAACTGTCATTTCAAAAACTTTTGCAATACTACTGCCTTGTGTGCCTTTATATACCGAGTTCTTACCCATTATGTTATCGGCAACTATTCTTGCCTGTTTATTTGCAGGCCCGGCTAAAGGAATAATGCTTTGCATGTTTGAAACATAGTTTTTAACCGAAACAGCATCTCCCAAAGCCCATACATCTTTTTGCGAAGTTTTTAGTTGTTCATCAACAACAATCTCACCTTTTGCACCCAAATTTATACCGCTGTCTTTTAAAAATTCGGTTGCTGGCCTTACCCCAACAGACATTACTACCATATCGCATGGTATAAATTCTCCGCTATTTAAGTTAACGCCTTCGCTTGTAATTTCTGTAGCCATTTTATTTAAAGCTAAACTAATACCGTTCTTTCTAACGTGGTTATGTATAGCATGACTCATATCTTCATCTATATTAGGCATTAAGTGGCTAATTGCCTCTATTATAGTTACGCTTACTCCCGCAAGACTTAAATTTTCAGCAACCTCAATACCAATAAAACCCCCACCTATTACACAAGCAGTTTTTGGTTTGTTTTCATGTAAATAGCTTTTTATTTTGTATGTGTCGGGTATATTTCTTAATGTAAAAATAGGCATTTCACTTGAGGTAGGTATATTGGGAACAATTGGTTTTGATCCCGGTGATAATATCAATTCATCATATGCTAAAATATGCTCTGTGTCTGTTGCATTATTTTTTACTCTCACAGTTTTTTCTTCACTGTTTACTGATAAAACTTCTGAAAAAATTCTTACATCAACATTAAAGCGTTTAGAAAACCCCTGCACTGTTTGTACAAGCAAGTCTTTTTTATTTTCTATAACGCCACCAATATAGTATGGCAATCCGCAATTTGCAAACGAAATAAATTCACCTTTTTCAAGCATAATTATTTCGGTATCTTCGCTTAACCTGCGAAGGCGTGCTGCTGCGCCAGCGCCTCCTGCCACTCCACCTACAATAACAATTCTTTTACCTGTTTTTGTATTCATTATTATTCTCCTTTTAATTATTAACAGTAAATCTCTTTTATATGTTTCATAAGTTCAACTATTTTTTCATCTTTTATTCTATAAAAAACAGTTTGTGCTTTTTTTTCATAATCCAGAAATCCATTTGCCTTTAAAATTGCAAGGTGCTGTGAAATTCCCGATTGTGTTATTTGCAAATTTTCAAGCAAAGAATTAACACTTTGTGCACCATTTACAAGCTCACATAAAATAAGTAATCTATTCTCGTTAGACAATACCTTTAATAAATCGGCAACTTGTTTTGCCTTCTCTTTCATCTCTATCACTATAAGCACCCCTTTTGCAGTATATTAGTAATTACTAATATACTGCAAAAGGGGTGCTTTGTCAAGTTTATTTGCTATTATTTTTAATAATTAACACGGGCCTCCACAAAATTCGCAGCAACCACTTGCATCTGGCGTTGTTGTAGCTGTACAATTAGGGCAAATTACAGCTACTTTTGGAGCATTAGCCTGTAAAACTTCTTGTCTTGTTTGCTCTCTAAATCCTGTTAAAGTAGATTTTATTTCTTCTGCATCACTTTCCGCTTTTACATATTCAGCGCAAAATCTATTTTCAATTTCTCTATCATTTAATTTAAATCTAATTCTATCAAACCACGGCGAGTTTATGTAAACTGTTATGTAAAAATCATAATCTTTATCATAACGACGCGGCGTGTAACTTACACGATTACCCTCTTTGTCTTTTGTATATATTTCATGCTCATTTTCTTTTATTTCTACGTCACATCCTGTAACTTGAGAAAAGGAAATAATATCGGGATTATTTTCTTTCCATTTTCTTGTTTTTGAAAACAACCAAATTTTATTATCTTCATCAATGCATATAAAGTTGTTTCCACCAATAACCTTTGTCGGGTTAAAAGCAGCTACTTTTTGTTCATTTTCTTGTCGATATGCAAGTTGCTCTTTAATTTCTACTACTGTCGAGTTTCTTCTATCATCAAAAAAAGGTGATAAATTTTTTGCACAGTCTTTACACAGGTTTCCATCCTCTAATTTTCTGTTTCCAAGAAGCCCTATTTTTTCGCCACATACATCGCAATACTTTTTGTCAAATAACCCCATAATAATGTCCTTTCTATTTTTTAATATAGCTTTATTGCTTTTGGTATTACTTTTTTAAAAGCAACAAAAAAACATTTTGATGTTCCAATAAAAACGCAATATATCAAACTTTTTACAGGCTATCTATAGCTTCTACCAAATACGAAAGACCCGAACTTGCAAAGAAAAAAGCGTCGATTTCACCTTTTTGCTTACACTCTTTAACATGCATTGCAATTTGTGGTGAGTTATCATCATCTACTATTAATGCAACTTTACACATAGGAAAACTTTGTTGAATTTTTTTAATTCGCTCTTGCCACTCACTTAGGGTATTCGGCCTTGCTTCTTTAACTTCAATTACAATTACATCTGGGCAAAAAAAATGGGCAGAGGTTTTAAAAAGAGTTGTATGACTTTCTTCAAGCAGTCTTATATTTGCTTTATGTTTAGTAATCATATTTGATATGCCATCAGATAATAAGCGATTGCGTATGCATAACATAATATTTTTCATACAATAATTTCCCTTTATTTTGTTTTAAATAAAACTATAATTATGCTACTACCTTTTACATTTACATTGTAACAAAATATAAAGCAAAATACCCCGTACATTTGTATAGGTATTAAAACAACTAAAAACGCCGCCTTTTTAAAGGCAGCGCTTTTATTATTTATTCAATTTCAAAACCGTTCTCAGTAGATATAATAAATTTTTTCATCGACACATCAATAGCGAGCTTTAATAAATTATCGTACCCTGTTTTCCCTTTTAAGTTGCTTATATGGTAATTAAGCGTACTTCTTGTAATACCCAGTATATTGCATGTTTCTGTGTGAGAATAACCATTAACTTTAAGTTTCAAAACGTTAAGTTCGGCTTTTGTAAAATCAGAAGCTTTTGCAAGTCCAACTTGTATAACAGGTAAACTGTCCGGATAGACTATTTCACCTCTCATAACACCGTCCATAACATCAACAAGTTTTTTAGTGCTATGATCTTTATACCAAAAACCTTCGCACTTAATTTCTTTTGCTTGTTTTATATGGTCTGCTTGAACTAAAAAAGTTACAATAATAATTTTTATTTTTTTGTTATACCCTTTTACAGCTTTAGATCCTTTTAATCCATTTTCTTTTCCAGCTGTATGTATATCCATTAATATTAAATCTACTTTATTACTTTTACAAAAATCTTCTGTGCTGTCTGCATCTTCCAATGCCCCAACAATATTGTATGTTTCACTTTCACAAACAACATATTGCATAAGCTCTCTAGAGCTCTTTTGGTCGTCTACAATTAGCACATTATACATTCATCTACTTCTCACTTTCAATATGATAAGTATAAACTTACATAAAAAACACTGTATATAATTAAAGCTACTTTGCATTTTTATTACTTAAGTATTGCATTTTTACTTAAGTAAATCTAAATGAATTTTTATAACCGCTTTGCGCACTTTTTCGCTTTGCTGTGCCATACAACATGGCCTGTGAACATCTTCAGGAAAAAACACAGCAAAGTTGCCAGGTTTCATTTCAATCATTGTTTCATTTTCTACGCTTTTATAAAAAAGCAAGTCTCTCTCTTTAAGCAAATTTTCAGATACTTCGTAATTTCCTGTGTTATGTGTTACACCTATACGCTCGTTGCCAAAAACTAAATACTGTAAATCTATATGATCAATATGCGACTCCGGTTTTTTTTCATTTAGCTGTAGTGTTGTATCTTCAAAAAGCTGAATAATCATTTTTTTGCCTTCTATCTCATAAACACCGCACTCCATACTTTCTAAATCGGTGTTTTTTAGGTATTCAATTGCTCGCTCAACCGCTTTTGGGTAAATTCCACTTGTAAATTTTGTTTTTATTGATGAATAGTACATTATTTCCTCCGCTTATAATTATTATATTATTACGCTAAAATACTGTTAAAAGCAAATTAGGTATTTGTTTATTCAGATAATGCAGCATTTTTATTTTTAAATTCTTTTGGTGTAGTGCCATAATATCTTTTAAATTGTTTTGAAAAATATTTTTCATCTTGAAATCCTATAGAACTGGATATTGTGTAAATTTTGTTTTTACTGTCACTTAACAAAACAACAGCTTTTTCCATTTGTTTATCAAGCCTATATTTCATAAACCCTATACCAACTTCTTCTTTAAAAAGCGTAGACAAATAATTAGGAGCAACATTAAGTGAAAGGGCAAGTGTTGTTAGGTTAAAATTCGGGTTGCAATATTCTGCATCAATTATTCTTAAGCTGTTAATAATTAACGAAGATTTTACCGTTGTCTTTTTGTTATTTACAGACTCGCAAATAAATGAAACTATACCTTTAAAACTGTTAAAAAGGCTTTGTGTTGAAGTGCAATTATCTATTAGTTTAATTGGGTCTAATTTTTCAAGTTCTTTTTCGTAAATAAATGTGCTAGACGCAAGCGAAACTGTTATATTTGAAAAGAAAAATTTTAACAATAAAAATGTAACTTTCAGTTCTGTTGCTGTACTTTGTATTATTTCAATAACTTTATCGGCATCGCTTTGTTTTCCGTTTATTATGTTGTGTATAAATTCATTGCGCTCGTATCCGTTATACACAAGTGCACTTAAAAATTCTCTGTATTCAAACATCGAAATGCCACCATTATTGTCTGAAATCTCATTGTCAACAATAAATTGCTTTGTGCTTTTTAATACCTCGTTTAAGTTATTAATATCCACCGGTTTTAAAATGTATGCTCTTACCACCGAAAACTTAATTGCTCTTTGTGCATAGCTAAAATCACTGTAACTGGATATTAAAATAACCTGTGGTGCAATGCCTTTTTCAAGCAAATCCGCAATTAGGGTAAGCCCATCTTTACCGCCCATACATATATCTGTTATTAAAATATCGGGAGGACTTTGAGTGGCAAATTTTAAGGCTTCCTCAGCATTTTTTGCTGCAAAAACAACTTCTAATCCTAATTCTTGCCAATTTACATGGTTTAAAAGTCCTTCTCTAATAATAGGTTCATCGTCAACTATTAAAACTTTATGCAAATGCATAAATATACCCCCTTTCATATGTTTATTTTAAATTTACAAAGGTACCGTTTTAGGAGCAATGTCTCTATCTACAACTGTATATCTTCTTGGTATTAGTATAGTTGCATGCAACATTCCGCAAGCATCTAAGCTGTAGTTATAAGATGCATTATTATCGTAAGCTATTATTAAACGCCTCATAATACTGTTTATACCATAGTTATCTGTTGGCTTATCGTATATTGTTTGCGCCAAAATACTGTAAATTACATCTAAATCTTCTGGATTAGCATTGTTCGATACTTTTATCATTATGTTTTCATCTTGTTTTCCAACTTTTAATATAAGTTTATTGTCTTCTACTGTATTATCTGTATTGTTAAAAACATGTAATATTGCATTTTCAACAAGTGGTTGAATTAACATTTTTATTACTTTATCGTTTTTAACACTTTCATCTATATCCTCTTCAATTGTAAAATTATCTTTGTACCTTACATTTTGTATGTTAATATAACTTCGAGCATGCTCAATTTCTTTTTCTAATGTAAGCTCGGGGTTGCCGTTATTTAACGATGTTCGCAGTAAAACAGATAGGTTTGTTACAAGGTATGATATATCATCTGCATTGTAATTTTTTGCAAGCCAATTTATTGTTTCAAGTGTGTTGTATAAAAAATGAGTATTAATTTGATTTTGTAATGCACTAAGTTCCAATTGTTTTTGGTTTATTACCGAAACGTACTTCTCATCAATTAATCTATTAATCGTGTCTATCATAAAGTTAAAGCTATGGTAAAGTTCCCCTACCTCGCCATTTTGCTTTGTGCTAACACTCAGTTTTAAATTACCGCTTTCAACCTGTTTCATAGTGTTAGAAAGTTTAGTTATAGGCTTTGAAATTTTGTCTCCTAAAATAAAAGCCAATATTATTGCAAGGCCAATAATAATACCTGTAAAAGCCAATAAAGCTAATGCGCTGTTTAAAAACACTGTTTGCGCCTCTTGCAAAGATTTAACTCCTATTAAGCTAAAACTTGTTGCATGAAGTGGCCTAACATAATAATAATCTTCATTTGATGGCAACATATATTCGTTGTTGCTTTGCAATAAATCTTTATCAATAGGTATATTTAACGTGCGGTATCCTATTTGTTCTCCTGTTAAATTATTTACAATAGCAGCATTTATACCTGTTTGGTCGTATAATTGGTTAATAATATTAAGTGCAAGGTGGTCGTAGCTAAAGTCTAACGATATTGTCCCTAGTATTTGATTGTAATCTTTAGTGTTATATATTATTTTAGAAAGCCTTATATATGTGTTCGAGTTGTCCACATAAGTTGTCCACAAAAACTTACCCTCTCTTGCCTTTAGCTCTTTTATCCACTCATCATTATAAGAATAACTTTCAGGTACCATTTGGTTTTGCCTATATGAAGAGTAAATAGGCACAAAGTTTTCATTTTGATCTTTATATGTTATCTCAAATAAAAAAGGTATGTTATCTAAAGTTATTGAACTATTATACATAAATTTTTCAAATTCATCTTTTTGTTCAATATTATCTGTTTCATCCAAAACAATTGTTCTTAACCTTTCCTGAACTATTTCGGATGTGCTAATTTGCAGTATATTGGAATTGGCAAAGTTAAGAATAGATTCAAGGCTATCACGTTTTGTAGTCATCGCTTGTCCGGAAACTAATATTAAATTAGAACATATTATATTGTATACTGTATTAAGCACAAATGCAAAAATAAGTGCTACAAATACTAATAACACGATAATGTGATTAAAAATTAGCTTTTTTCTCAAAATTTGTTACCTACTTTCTATAATTTAAATTTAACACAATTAATTAATTTTTGCAATATAAACCACTTTTTTGTTTATTTTGTATACAATTGCACTTCTAAATTGTATTTAGTTATAAAATATGGCAACATCTTATTTTTGTCCACCTTTTCTTAGAAATTTAACATTGTTTTTACATGAATCAGTTGTTATACTCTAAATGGTTATTAATTGTGACCAAAAAATGAACACGAAAGTGAGCGGAAATATGAAAAAGTTATTAGCACTTATACTTGTAATGATGATGGCATTAACATTATTTGCAGGCTGTAGCAGTGAACCTGCAGCAGAATCTGCACCGGCAGAAGGAACATCTGAAGCTGCTACAGAGGATGCAGCTACAGAGGGCGAAGTTATTCGCATTGGCGCTATTGCTCCTGTTACAGGAGATAAAGCCGAAATGGGCGAAAGCATGTGGAGAACACTTGAAATTGCTTTTGAAGACATCAATGCAGCAGGCGGCGTAATGGGCAAACAAATCGAGCTTGTTCTTGAAGATTCTAAAGGTGACCCTAAAGAAGCAGTTGAACTAACAAAAAAATTAGCTGAAGATGAAACTATCGTTGCGGTTATTGGCCCAATGACAAGTGCAGAAGCTATTGCATGTGCACCAATTTTTGACGAGTACGGCTTAGTAGAGCTTGCACCTGTTGCATCTAACAACGAATATGCAACAATGAGCGACTACAGCTTTACACTTGCTGGCAGACAATCTGCTGAAATGCCTTACTTTGTAGAAAACGTATTATCTGGACATGTAGGCGCAGAATCAATTGGTGTTGTTTGGATTAACGACGACTGGGGTGTATCTTCAATCGAATCTATGCAAGCATCTTGTGATGAACTAGGTATTGAAGTTGCAGCATCTGAAAGCTTTAATGCAGGCGAAAAAGATTTTAACGCAGTTTTAACAAAAATTCGTCAAACAAACCCAGAAGTATTAGTTTTAGCTACACAAGCAGCTGAAGGTTCTTTAATTCTTAACCAAATTAAAGCTATGGGCTGGGATATCCCTGTAGTAGGCGTTGGCGCACTTTACTCAGATCAAGTTATTGAACTTGCAGGCGAAATGGCAGAAGGCCTAGTAGCTCCATCAGCTTTCTTCTTAAGCGAAGAAGATGCAGCAGCTTGGGATTATGCACAACGTTTCTCTGAAGGCGCTGGTTTCTCACCAACAATTCATGGTCCTTTAACATACGACTCAGCTCTTGTTCTTGCAGCTGCTATTGAGCACGCAGGTTCTACAGACAGAGATGCAATTCAAGTTGCTTTAACAGAAATTAGTGGTGTTGAAGGTCTTGCAGGTTCTTACGAATTTACAGAAGACGGCGATATCATTAGAGCTTACCGTGTTCTTGAAGTTGTAGACGGTGCATGGACAGCTGTTACAGATTACGCAACAGCAACAACAGCTAAGTAATTTAAATTACTTAAAAAATAAATTACTGTTTGCATAAAAACAAACTGTGAAAAATAAGGGGCCTGCTCTTACTGTGCAGAAAAGGTTTTTTAATCTACTTTGCTTTACAGAAAGGCGGCCCCTATATTTTAAGCTTTTTTGTATCACATTTGTTTTTTATATTACTATTATAACTACGGAGGACATAATGTATTTACTACAACAACTTATTAACGGAATTTCCCAAGGTAGCATTTATGCATTAATGGCCATTGGGTATACACTTATAGTTGGCGTTGTTGGCCTTGTAACTTTCGCCCATGGTGAAATGATAATGATAGGTGCAATGTCTGCTTACTTGTTTTATACATACGTTACACCAAACTTTTTCTTAGGAATGGTGGTGGCTTTTATATCATCAGGCATAGCAGGTATCATTATCCACAAACTTGCATACGAAAAGTTTTTGGATGCTCCAAAACACATATCTTTGCTTTGTACTGTTGGTTGCTCTATTTTAATTAAAAACTTAGCGCAAATTTTCTTTGGCTCTCAGGCAAATGCAATGCCCGAAACAATTGAAGTAACACCGTTTATGCTGGGAGATACAGGCCTTTATATAACAACTATACACATTACAGTTATTGCAATGGTTGTTGCCTTGTCTATAGGATTAACATTTGTACTTTACAAAACACGTGTAGGCTTAATGCTTAGGGCTGTTAGCCAAGACAAAATGGCTGCAAGCTTAGTTGCAATTAACGTAAAAAAAGTTACACTAATTGGCAACGTAATTGGCACAGGCCTTGGCGGTGTAGCAGGATTATTGTATGGTACTTATTTGTCGAATGTTAGCACAATTTTTGGCACAGTAGTTGGCCTAAAAGCTATTTCTGCTTGCGTTTTAGGCGGCATGACAAATATTCCCGGCGCGGCATTTGGTGCACTACTAATGGGCATACTTGAAAACTTTGGCATCACATTTTTCTCGTCCAGCTATAGAGACGTTTTTGCATTCGCATTCGTGCTTATAGCGCTAACATTTAAACCTGAGGGAATGTTTGTATTTAATTTTGGACGTAATAAGTTAAAAAGAGGAAAATCATGATGGAAAAAATAAAAAGCTTTATAGATTCTCATAAAAAATTATCTATCGGTATAGGCATATTAGTTTTGGCGGCGCTGCCTTTGCTTACCGATGACAGTTACATTCAAGGTGTTTTAGCACGTATTATAATTTATGCAACAATTGCAAGCGGACTTAACATAATTAATGGTTATTCAGGGCAAAGCTGTCTTGGAATTGTTGGTTTTACTTGTATTGGTGCTTATTGTAGCGCTATTTTATCTACAACTGTTGGCATGCCGTTTTGGGCCAGCTTAATAATTACAATTTTATTTTGTGTAGTAATGGGATTTATTGTTTCGCTACCTATTTTAAAACTTAACGGCATGTTCTTGTCGATTATTACACTTGGCTTTTCCGAAATGATGCGACTTCTTGCACTTAACTGGCAAAGCTTAACAAATGGTCCTATAGGAATTAACAGCATACCAAATATAGAGATATTTGGTTTTACTATAGAACAAGGCGCGCCTTATTACTATATGTCACTTATAATTTTATTATTTGTTGTATTTATTTTGTATCGTTTGCTTCATTCAAGAATTGGCCGTGCATGGATTTCTATAAGAGAAGATCAAGATGCAGCCCGCTCTTTGGGAATAGGCGTTGCTAAATACCGCTGCATTAACTTTGTAACGGGTGCAACAATTTGTGGCACAATGGGCGTTTTTATTGCACATTACTACAGATACCTACACCCAGATATGTTTATTTTAGATGAGGGCTTTAGCGTTCTATCTATGGTTATTATTGGTGGTAGTGGCACACTTATTGGCCCTATTGTTGGTGCTTTTGTTATAAATGCATTTACAGAAGGTTTACGTTTTGCTTCAGACTGGCGTCTTGTAATGTATGCCGCATTAATAATAATTATGATGTGGGTTCGCCCTCAAGGCTTATTCGGTGCAAAAGACAGTGTTATTGCAGGACAATCGTCTATTGACTTACTTGCTATATTTAGAAAAAAAGGCAAACAGGCAAATGACGGCGGAAAGGGGTAAAATAAATGTCAATTATGCTAGAAACAAAAGGCGTGTGTAAATATTTTAACGGCTTAAAAGCAGTTGAAATGGTTGACATGAAAGTTGAAGAAGGCGCTATTTTTGGTATTATAGGGCCAAATGGCGCGGGTAAAACTACATTTTTTAACTTGTGTTCGGGTACATATGAAGTAACACAAGGAGATATTTTATTTGAAGGTGAAAATATTACAAATAAAGCACCTGAAGAAATTGCAACAAAAGGTATTATAAGAACATTTCAAAATATAAAACTATTTAAATTTTTATCTGTACTAGAAAACGTAAAAGCAGGTTGCCATATTCATACAAAAACATCTTACTTTGATGCTATTTTCCACACAAAGAGATATAAACAAGATGAAGAATATGCTACAAACCAAGCACTTAAAGTTTTAGAAGAAGTTGATATGCTTGAGTACAAAGACTGGAAAGCAGGCAACTTACCTTACGGCCTACAGCGCAAAGTAGAAATTGCACGTGCACTTGCGGCTAAACCTAAACTTTTACTATTAGACGAACCCGCAGCAGGTATGAACCCTGCTGAAACTTGGAGTTTACTTGAATTTATTAAAAAAATTAGAGATAAAGGCCAAACAATTATTGTTATTGAACACGACATGAAATTTGTTATGAACTTATGCGATTATATAATGGTATTAAACTTTGGACAAAAAATTGCTGAAGGTGTACCTGATGTAATTAAGAACGATAAGCAAGTACAAGAGGCATATTTTGGACGTGGCACAATACAAAAATCTAACGAGGTTTAACGGAGGAATATAATAATGGAAAAAATGCTTAACATTGAAAATCTCGTGGTAGATTATGGCCATGTGCATGCCATACGAGACATTAGTTTGCACGTTAACAAAAGCGAAATTGTGTGTTTAATTGGTTCTAACGGCGCCGGTAAAACATCTACTCTAAGTGCCATAAGTAATATTACCGAAAAAAAATCTGGTATAATTACATTTAACGATCAAGATATTACAACTATGCCTGCTGCAGAAATTGTAAAAAAAGGTATAAGCCATGTTCCGGAAGGACGACATGTCTTTCCCAAAATGACTGTTGTTGAAAACCTAATTCTTGGTACACTAGCATTAAAAAAGATTACTAAAGCCGATTTAAATGCAAAGCTTGAGGAAATGTACTCACTGTTCCCAAGGTTAAAAGAGCGTACAAGCCAAGCAGCCGGCACCCTTTCGGGCGGCGAGCAACAAATGCTTGCAATTGCACGTGGTCTTATGAGCAATCCGGATATGATTATGCTTGATGAGCCATCTTTAGGTCTTGCACCTATTATTGTTGAAGAAATTTTCGAGCTTATTTTAAAAGTTCAAAAAAGTGGCCAAACAGTACTTTTAATAGAGCAAAATGCTAATATGGCACTTCAAATTTCAAACAGAGCATACTTGCTTGAAAACGGTGAAATTGTAAAACACGGTCCAAGTTCAGAGCTTCAAAGCGACGACAGTATACGCAAAGCTTATTTGGGCGGCTAATTTTACTTTTAAACGCAAAAAAGTTATAATTAAATAAAATTGCCCAAAGCATAAAATATTATTTTTTGTTTGGGTAATTTTTGTATATTAATAAATTAATAGGAGAGCAATATGGAAAACGTAAAAACCATAAAAAATATATTACAACCTCATAGTCAAGACATTATTGATTGTGCTAATCGTATACACTCTTATGCCGAGCTTAGCAGCGAAGAGTATAAAAGCGCTGAAGATTTAGCAGATTTACTAGAGAAAAAAGGGTTTACAGTAGAGAGAGGATTGAAAGAATCTCCCACAGCATTTAGGGCAACTTATGGCACCGGCAAGCTTAGCATTGGATACCTTAGTGAATACGATGCACTTGCAACACTACAACAAGATGATGTGCCGTATCAGTGTGGAAACGGAAACCCGGGGCATGGCTGTGGTCACAATTTACTAGGTGCTGGCAGTGCCGGCGCAGGTATTATTATTAAAGATATGATAGACCAAGGCTTACTTGATGCAAAAGTAGTTGTTTATGGTACACCTGCAGAAGAAACATTACAAGGCAAAACTATAATGCTTAAAAATGGATATTTTAAAGACATTGACGTTTGCCTTGGCTGGCACCCACTTGACCACAATAACCCAGGCGAAGTTAAATTTAAAGCTGCTATTAGCTTTACTATGACATATAAGGGCAAAGCGGCGCACGCTTGCAACTGCCCAGAGAATGGCAGAAGTGCACTTGATGCAGCTGAACTGACAAACGTTGGAGTAAACTATTTAAGAGAACATGTAAATAGAGATTGTTATATGCATTATTGCTACATTAATGCAGGTGATCGCCCAAATATAGTACCTGAAGATGCAAAACTTTGGTATGTTGTTAGAGCATATACGCATAAAGATGCACTTGATTTGCAAAAACGTGTTGAAAATATTGCAAAAGGTGCTTGTATGATGACAGATACTACTGTAGAGTTTGAAGTTCTTGGAGATAACCACGATAACAAACTTAACTTTACTCTTGCAAATTTAGCATACGAGAGCATGAAAGACGTTGGAACACCTAAATTTACAGATGAAGACAAAGCTTATGCAAAACAAGTAGCCGAGAATATAAAAATAGACGGAGTAGTTGGCAATTTAGATGAAACCATAATGCCAACAGATAGAACTATAAAAAAAGACAATGGTTCTAGTGATATAGCTGATGTAAGCCAAGTTGTGCCAACTGTAAATATTAACACTGCCTGCTACGGAAGATACACACCTAATCACAGCTGGGCTGTAACAGCACAATCAAACAAACCTGCTGCGCACAAAGGTATGCTTTTTGCATCGCAAGTATTGGCGTTAATGGGTGTTAAAATTGCACAAGATAACGAGCTATATAATAAAATTAAACAAGAATTTGATGCTGCCGAGTAAATATAAACAGAGGATTTTATAATGACAGAACATAAATTAGCACAAACAAAAAAAATAACAGAGCAACAATATATTGATTGCATTAAAATTTTAAACGAAGAGTTAAAACCTGCAATGGGCTGCACAGAGCCCATTGCAATTGCATATGGCGCTGCAATAGCAAGAGAAACACTTGGAAAAATACCAGACAGTATTATTGTAGAAGCCAGCGGCAATATAATTAAAAATGTTAAAAGTGTAGTTGTTCCAAACACAAATAACTTGCGCGGTATTCCCTCTGCGGTTGCAGCTGGCGTTATTGTGGGTAATTCAAAATTGCAGCTAGAAGTAATATCAAGCGCAACAGAAGAGCAACGCTTGCAAATAGAGCAATATGTGAACAATACGCCTATTAAGGTAAATTTGTCCGACTCTCCTCTTATATTCAACATTGAAATTACAGCTTTACATGGTGAAGATTGTGTAAAAGTTCAAATTGCAAAATTTCACACAAACGTTGTTAAAATAGAACATAACGGTAAAATATTAGCAAAACAGGAAATAAAAAGTGATACAGATGACGATAATAATCTTACAAAAAGAGACTTTTTATCGGTTGAACTAATATATGAATTTGCAAACAGTGTAAAAATTGAAGATATAAAAGAACTTTTAGATAAACAAATTAGTTATAACATGGCAATTGCACAATCTGGGTTAGACGGAGAGTATGGTGCAAATATAGGCAATGTTTTGTTAAAATCTAACCCAATTGCTAGGCAGTGCAAAACTGACGAAGGTATTAAATTACTGGCATTAGCTCGCGCTGCCGCAGGTAGTGATGCTAGAATGAACGGCTGCGAGTTACCTGTTATTATTAATTCCGGAAGCGGTAATCAGGGTATTACTGTTTCTGTGCCGGTTATAACATATGCGCAAGAGCTAAACGTATCAAGCGATAAAATGTACAGGGCACTTGTAATATCTAATTTAATTAGCATACATATAAAAACACGTATAGGAAGGCTTTCGGCGTTTTGCGGTGCAATAAGTGCAGGCGCTGCCGCTGCGTGCGGTATTGCATATGTAAAAAATAAAACTCTTAAAGTAATAGAGCACACAATTGTAAATGCACTGGCAATATCTTCAGGTGTTATATGCGATGGCGCAAAGGCATCTTGTGCCGGTAAAATTGTTTTAGCTGTTAATACAGGAATACTAGGCCTTGAAATGTATTGCGAGGGCGAACAATTTTCGGCCGGTGACGGCATAGTAGTGCAAAAAGGTGTTGAGAGCTTAATTGCAAATGTTGGCAGACTTGGCTTTAACGGCATGCAGGAAACCGACAAAGAAATTTTAAGTATGATGACTGAATGTATGTAAAAACAGTAGTTTAATATAAAACTTTAAAAATTAGAGGTTAACTATGACATATTTTAATACATCTATAGACCATATTAATTTAACCGTACCTAATATGCAAAAAGTACTTAGCTTTTATACAAATACTATGGGATTTAAAATAGTAAATAAATTTAAAGGTAAAACCGAATTTGTATTTATTACCGATGGAACTGTTACATATGAGCTTATGGAAGATACATCGGTTAGTGAGACGGTAATAGATCATATTGCATATAAGAGCGAAAACATAAAAGCTGATTTTGAACATTTTAGCAAACTTGGTCTGACAATTTGCGACATAGGATATGCCGATTTTTTATTTGATAACGGTGTATATTACTTTTTTATAAAAAGTGAAGACAATGTAAGAATTGAATTTATTCAAAAGAAAAGTGCACACAATTAAGTGATATTATACTAAAAAACGCAACGCTATAATAAAATTAATTAACATACTGACATCAATTTTTAAGTGGTGTCAGTATTATTTTTTTGTATTACAAAAAAAAGCCCTCCTATAGTAGGTTTCAATGTCTACAACAGGAGGGCTTTTTTTATTTTATTTGTTTACCTATTTAATTAAGTAGGTGTACATTACTTGTGTTAACAATTAGGCCCAGGGGTCTAGCTTTGCCGGTGTTTTAACTCCCAGCATTATACTGTTAACATCCCAAATATACCAATTGTCTGCTTTTTGCCTTAACTTCATATACCTTGGGCTATCAAATGCAGGTGTTTTTATTTGCAAACGAATATATCCTGCCTCACAGTCTTGAGGACGGGGATCTGCTAAAAATTCAAGTGTATAAGGCGTAGTGGGCACATAATTATTTTCTGGTGTTGAACCTACAAAATATGCCATAGATAAATACAATTTATCACCTATTCTATCTTTAAACCAAGATTTTTCCATAGCTGTAAGAGGTTGCGGGCCTTTTAGTAAATTTATTGCGGCTATTCCCTCTTCAAAATTTTTAGCAAGTAAATTAATTGCACAAATAAATAATGCACATGTTCTCTCCGGTTTTGCAAGTGCACCTTGCTTATTTACGTATATTTCAAATTCTGCAAAGTTATTTGGCAATGAGTTAAAGCTAATAGTCATTATTTAACCTCTACATTATTTTACAATTTAAATTTTATTTTTTCTTTTACTGTAAATTTTAAACTTGCTTATTTGTGTTAAATTATATCATCTTTTAATTAATACATCAATAAAAAAATGTTGCAGCAAACAAATTAATGTCGCTGCAACATTGTAATTTAATTACTTATATTTTATTGTGCTTTTTCTTGCTCTACATATTTTTTACGAGAAATTATAGCTGTAACTACTTGTGCAAATGCAACCAGTGCCATTAGGAATGTCCACTCATCAACTATTGCCATTGGTAATGTCATATCTTCTGTGAGGATAAAGATAACTATTGCTATTACAGCTACGCCTATGCTTAAAATTCTAGAAAACCCTTTGCGTTTAATTATTGCATTTTCTGATTTTTCGCTCTCGTACTGGCTTTGTCCGCTGTTTTTACGCTTAAAGTAATTCATAACTAAAACAACGCTAATAAATGATGTTGCTAAAGTAAGAATTAAGTTTAATAGTGCCCAGCTTCTACCAAATGCAGCCAAAGGAAGAGTTGTATCACCTATTTGAATAGAGGTTTCTTCCAATGCAGATGCAAGCGGTATTAAAAATTCAGGTAAATTAATTCCTGCAAATGTTTCTGTTGGTGCAACAGGTGCCGGTGTTTCAGGTGTTGTTATCGGTGTTGGTACATCTGTAGAAGTAGTCGGTGGTGTTTCTGGATTAACCGGATTACTTGGTTCAGGATCTGTTGGGTCTGTTGGATCTACCGGTTTTGCAGGGATTTCATCAACTACAGGAAGTTCAGGTTCTCCAAGGTCATTCCTTGTTTTATCTTCTCCCTCATGTTCATATGTAAGTGTATGTTCTTCATTTGTTGGGTATTGGCCAATTAATAAACCGGCATCACTGGCCTCTATATAAAATTTAAATGTAACTACTTCATCGCTAATATAATCTATATTTGCTGTAATTTGTTCTCTTGGCTCGCCATTATAGTCAATTGTTTCTATAATATACTCGCCTACTGCAGGTGTACTACCTTGAGCAAGTTGCAATTCTTGCACATCATTTCCACGTTGTAGTGTTACAGGATACTGTGCGTTTGCAACAATTTTAAAGTCATCTGTAACAATATCAGAAATAACTGCATTTGTCATTACGGTAGATTTTGTAGTGTCTTCAAAAATATCGTTTACAACTTGTGCTAATGTATCAATATTATTAGCATTGTTATAACCTATATTGTAATGTGTGCCGCCTGTTTGTGTAGATAATGCTGTTAAGCTTGTAGCAGTGCTTGCATTTATACCTATTGTGTGTATTGTAGGTGTAAAGCCACTGTTTAAAACGCTTTGTCCGTTATAAGTTTGAACAATTGGGTTTAATTGATCTTTAGTTGCATAGCCGCTTACCGAGTGATGAGTTTCATTATTATATGTATGTGTCCATGCTCTTGTTAGGTTAGTTGCATTGCCAAAGTCAATTATAGCCTCAGGAACACCATCAGAAATAAATAGTACCAAAAGCTCTCTATCTGTTGTTCCTCTGGACTCTGCAAACACTTGTGCCTGCTGTAGAGCTACTGTATAGTTTGTTCCATCTGCTGAAGGGTTTTCTTGTTCGCTAGTTTTGTAATGATCATGATCGAAAATTATATCTCCGCTTTGACTACGGAAAATATGAGCACCACTAGGTTTAGTTTCTACAAATCTACTGCTAAAATCTGTTAAATTATTTTGGAAGTTAAAGCTGTTAATTGTATTACCTGAAAATTGTACAAGTGCTACACGATTGTTCGCACTGTTGTCAGCTCTAAATAAGCCTTCTGCTAAACTGTTTACCGCTTCAACAGCAGATTCCCAGTTTGTTATGCCATTTCCAACATATCCGCTTGGCATACTTGTCGATTTATCTAATACAATAATAACGTCTGTGTCTTGTGTTGTAGGGGTTGTTGTAAACTCAAATTTAATACTACCAATATTGTCTTCTACGCTTTCCCATTGTGCCGATTTTTCTCCGTATAGTCCATCACTGTCTGTATTTGGTGCGGCAGGGTCATTTGCTGCATTGTATAGTTCAGGAGTAGGTAAGTTATTTGTAGTAGCTAGGTTAGATTGCATATATGCCAAATAATTGTAATATACTCCTCCAAAAAGCAAGCTATGAATATCTGATGTTACTATAGGATTATATTTTGCGTATAAATTAAAACTTAAAATGCCACTTTCTGTTTCAATGCCACTTAATACATCAAATACATACGGTGCTGATATAATTTGTGCATCTGTAGCACTTTTTGTTGTGCCAAAACCAATAAAATCTCCATAGCCAATTGCTGCACTAGGTGTTCCTGCTTGTGTTAAAGCCTCTGCGCTTAAAGTAACTCCCGTTACTTTACCATCGGCATCTTTTATTAAGTCAGCATCTGTTAATGTAATAGTATTATACTTTGTACTAATAGCTTGAATATAACTATTTGTGCTTTTATCGTTATCATAAGTGAGTAATTTATTATTTAATGTATGTAGTACAACTTCATATGTGTTAATTGTTGCAACTGCATTTTGCTTTAATTCATTAGAAGCAGTGTCAAAAGCTAATTGTGCTGCCGTTGCCTCTGCTTGTGCGTCTGTAACTGCTTGAAGTGCTTTGTTATTTTCTTCTTGTGCTAAAGTTAGTGCGTTTTGTTCAGTTTCAAACGCTGTTTGTGCGTTGTCCATATTTTCTTTTGCTGTTGCTAACTCAGTATTTTTATTATCGCGCTCTGCTATTAGCTCTGCATTTTCACTGTCAGCTAATAATGCTTCTTCTGCAGTTTGTACCGCAGCATGTGCAGTTGTATATATAGCTGTTGCGTCTTTTAAAGATGTTTCAGCTACACCAAAGCTATCTTGAGCAGCTTGCAAATTTAAAGCTGTTTGTGATTGCTCGGTTTTTGTTGTTTCAAGTTTAGCATTAGCATCTTCAAGTGCTTTTTGCAACTCATCAATTGTTGGTGTTGTTACTTCAGTAGGTAACGAGTCTGCTAATGGGATGTTTTGATCTGCAATTTCAACATTGCGCGTTACTTTAATTGGTGTAAAAATAACAGCCGATACTAAAAGCATAGCTATTACTAAAACACTTGCTACAATTCGTTTTTTACCAGTAAACTTTTTCATTTGCTTTATCTGTCCAATCTTTTTTTATTTTATGTACATATTATACATTTCAAAAGTTACACGCAGGTTACTTTTGAAGATTTTTTAAAAAAATGTTTTTGCACAATGTAACCTTTATTACAATTTTACTGTTTTAAAATACATCAATTTTAAAAAAAATATGTTTTTATTTCAATATAACACTATTTTTATTTTTTTGCTAATAATTATTAAGTTACATTTTTAAATTATAATAAAAAAAAGTTTTGCAAAAAATGCAAAACTTTTTTAATTTATTCTTTTTTTTGCTAAAAAAATAGCTTTAAAACTTAACTAATTATGAAAATTCAGCAATACCTTCAATTGCATAAGCTCTTACAGGGCAAGAATCTGCACCAACAATAGGTAGTGGAGAATAAGACATAAAGAATATATCTGTTTTTAATTCTTCAAGATTTTTAAGTACTTCTAAAAATACAATATTCTCTGCCATTAATATGTCATGGAAAGGTTTAACATCCTCTTCGCAATTTTCAATAGAAACGCCATCGCCAAAGCCAACACATTTAACTTTTTTCTCGCTAAACCATTCGGCACTCTCTTGGCCTATAAATAAGCGTTTGTCCTCTGGTGTGTTAGTTTTTGGTGTAAACGGCTCTATTTTATATTGAGAATCTAAAATAATGATGTCGCCTTCTTTAATTTTATCACCAAGTACTTTATCTAAATCTTCTTTCATAATATGTGAATTTGGTGCTAGGTGAGTAATCTCTACATAAATAGCACGACCCATAAATGTTGTAAGAGGTAGATCGGCTACACTTGGCCAATTATCATCGTGATGGTATGGGCACTCGCAATGTGTGCCTAAGTGGCTAGTTAAATCAAGCGCAGTGTGAAAATCTGGTATTGGGCCCCCTGTGTTGTAACGAATTAAATTACAACGCCTGCTTTCTGTTTTAGGGTCCAGTGTTTTCGTTAAGTCTACAACTCGTAAACCGTTTAGTTCGTAAGATACTTGCATTTTGTTCTCCTTTATATTTAAATTATTTTTTATTAAAATCTTCCATTGCATGAATTAATTCTACAATAGCGCTGTGGGTTTTAACATCTACGCCGTTTCTTTTACCTATTTTTACCACACTACCACTAATAGTATCCACTTCTGTTGTGCGCTTTGCCATAATGTCGGCATAAATTGATGTATAACCTTGTGGTGCACCAATGCACACTTTTTTAACAGCTTCTATCTCTTTTTCTCTGTCAAATTCTATACCTTCGCTTTTTGCCACATCTATTGCTTCGTTTACAAGTTTTTCACACATGCCCCATGCATATGCACTTTCGGCAATAAACCCAAGTGGGCATTTAAGCACTGCTGTTAACGCACTTGCCGATACATTTGTAAACATTTTGCCCCAAATTAATTTTTTAATATTAGCATCTGCACCGGCTTGTACTCCTGCATTATTAAATGCAGTTGCTACATGTTGTAAATCGCTAACATTACCTGAAAGGCTACCTAAATAAGTAAAACCGGAGCCCCCATGGTTTATTTCTCCCATTGCCTTTATAGAACTGTTGTGCTGTGTTGTTCCTATTATTACATGATTTTCATCTGCAAATTCAAGCAAAGTATCCTCATGTCCGCAACCGTTTTGTAATGTCATTAAATATGTACTAGGTCCTATTAAAGATTTATTAGTAGTTAATGCACTTTTACTAAACATTGACTTAACAAAAACTATTACAAGGTCAACTGCATCCATACCCTGTGTGTCACAAGTTGCATTTGGTTTTACTTTTACAGTCGTTCCGTCTTTTTCGTGAATAATTATGCCGTCTTCGTTAATTTTATTTACTGCTTCTTTGTTTATATCCACCAGTGTTACTTCGTTAGCCGTGCTAAGCATACCACCAATTAACATGCCCATAGCGCCTGCGCCTAAAACTGCTATTTTCATTCGCTTCTCCATTCTGTTAAAATTGTTGGCATTATTAAAACCACATATAAATTAATTAATATAAAATCAAAAAATTGCATATAATAAGCCTTTTATGCTAGCCATTAATTTTAACCTAAATTAGTTTCTTATATATTATATCAATTAAAATTGACATTATCAATAACTAAACAGCATTTTTTTTGTTATTTTTTAATAAATATTTTTTTAACAATATTTATTATTTTTGCTAATGCCACCTAATACATACAAATGCAAAATTAATTAAAATTTTATCCTACTTTACTTTTTTATAATAAATATGATACACTGTAAAAAACTGTTGTTTTTTTAATATTTAGCTCAATATAATTAGTTTGTTTTTACTTTTAATTAATTGTGTTTTTTAATAGGAGGCTTTATTTATATGAAAAAAATATTATTGTATTTTATATTTACAGTTACAACTGTTTTTTTAGTTTCTTGCAGCTTAGCAAATGAAACATCTAGCAATCGCCCAAACCCTCCATCTTTGCCTGAAAATATAGCAAATGCTCAGCCGGATGGTGACACAGAAACACAAAGCTTACAAACAAACAGTGGCATATTATTTGTTGGGCAATTAAATCAATTTACGCCCATGCCACAGTATCCTTTTACTTACCAAGGCGAACTTACGGTAGATGTTTTAAACAGTGCACTTAAAACATTAACAAATTTAGATTTTAATATTAATAGTATAGTTGTAAACGGAGATAGCGCTGTGGTCGATTGGTCCAGCACATCATCACTTATTTCCGGATTAGGCAATGTAGAGCAAAAAGAAGAATTTTTTGTTTTTGATAATGTAAGTTTAAATTATTTAATGTTAGACACTGTGTTTTCGACAGTTACTAATAATTATTCTGTTATTAATGTATACTACACTATGGATGGTGGCAGCGAACTTGTGCCTACCGATATGGGGCAATATGTTACATTCCCGTTAAATGAGCGCTATATGGGTAGCGGATATTATATAGATATAGCATATGAAAACAGTACAGCCCCTAGCAGTAATGCCATAGCTTTAACTAGCGGCCTTTGGTGTGTAGATGGAGATTTGCAATTAGCTTGTATTTATATGGACGGTCTTGGCTTTTATGAAGCTTACTATGCAGGCAGCAACAATATTGAAAGTTCAGGTTATGTAGAGAGTATTGAATTGTCTGATAATGGTTATTACAACTATTATTTAAAAACTGATGATGGTGAAATATTTACGGTAATTCAATATACTAGCGAATTTAGTTTTTATACAGACGGACCTTATGGCCAAGAATATTTTAAAATTATGTAATAGTAAAATTTTAAGACTTACTATAAAATGCACGTGCACACTATAAACATTGTTTTGTTTTCTAACGCAATTTTAAATAATTATAAATAATTGTACAATTATTATAATAACAGCCGCATTTAACAAACAAGGAGGTTTATATGAGCAAAAGTAACAACATTAATAAAAGCTTACACTATAACACTTCTGCATTAGCATCGTCCTCGGGTGTAAATTTAATACCTATGGACAATATAAATGGCTTTGATATTAGGCCCGGTTTTTATGATATTGACGGAGCGACGCTAATTCCTTGTGGAGTAAATTTTACTGTTTACTCGCACAATGCAACAAGCATAGAGCTTGTACTTTTTAACAGAGAGGAAAATGAGCCGTTTGCAAGCATTCCGTTTCCCGACTATTATAGAATTGGCAATGTTTATTCCATGATTGTGTTTGGCCTTGATATAGAAAATTTTGAATACGCATATAAAATTGATGGCCCGTATGATGTTAGCAAAGGGCTTATTTTCAATAAAGATAAATATTTGCTTGACCCATATGCAAAGGCTGTAACCGGCCAAAGCGTTTGGGGCAATATAAAAAAAGACGATTCCTTTTACAAGGCAAGGGTTGTTTGTAACAATTTCGATTGGAAAGATTCTAAGCAGCCACTACTAGATATGAATGATTTAATAATATACGAAATGCATGTTCGAGGCTTTACAAAACATAGCTCTTCGGGCGTTAATTTCCCGGGAACTTTTGAAGCTATTGTTGAAAAAATACCGTACTTACTTGAACTTGGAGTTAATGTTGTTGAGTTAATGCCTATTTTTGAATTTGATGAAATGCTTGATTACCGCAATGTTAACGGAAAAGATTTACACAACTACTGGGGTTATAATACTGTCAACTTCTTTTCTCCCAACACAAGCTATACTGCTTCGGTAGAATATAACCGCGAGGGCACCGAACTAAAAAAAGCAATTAAAGCACTTAACGACAATGGAATAGAAGTTTACCTTGATGTAGTTTTTAATCATACTTCCGAAGGCAATGAACACGGTCCGTTTTTTTCTTTTAAAGGATTTGATAACAATATATATTATTTACTTACACCCGAGGGATACTATTATAACTTTAGTGGGTGTGGAAATACATTAAACTGTAACCACCCAATTGTTCAACAATTAATTATTAATTGTTTGCGCTACTGGGTTATTACATATCATGTAGATGGATTTAGATTTGATTTAGCATCTATTTTGGGCAGAAATGAAGACGGCTCGCCTATGGACAAACCGCCGTTATTGCAAGCACTTGCATTTGACCCTATTTTAGGTGATGTTAAACTTATTGCAGAGGCATGGGACGCAGGTGGACTTTATCAAGTAGGCAATTTTCCGTCTTGGAACAGATGGGCTGAGTGGAATGGCAAATACCGTGATGACATGCGACAATTTTTAAAGGGTGATGACGGATATGCACATGCGGCCATGTACAGAATTGCCGGTTCTTACGACTTATATGATGCGCATTCAAGAGAAGATGCTTCGGTTAATTTTATAACATGTCACGATGGGTTTACGTTGCATGACCTTTATACATACAATGAAAAGCACAATTTAGATAACGGGTGGAACAACACTGATGGAGCAAACGACAATTATAGTTGGAATTGCGGCTACGAGGGTGAATGTGACGATATTAATATTAAAGCTCTTAGAAAACGCCTAATTAAAAATGCATGTGCTGTTTTAATGTGTAGCAGAGGCAACCCAATGTTTTTAGCTGGCGATGAATTTGAAAATTCACAAGGTGGCAACAACAATGCATATTGCCAAGATAATGAAATATCTTGGCTTGACTGGACAATGCTTGAAAAAAATGCAGATACATTTGAATTTTTTAAATATATGATTAGTTTTCGCAAACTGCACCCGTGCTTGAGAAAAAATTTAAGTAACGGAGCCTTAGGTTATGGCGACATAACATTTTTTAACACAAAGCACATTGTACATAGCTATTCTCAAACCGACCACTATGTAGGGGCATTGTTTGCAGGGCAAGATACTGATAATGCAACCGACGCAATTTATTTAGCAATTAACACATATTGGGAAGAACTAAGTGTTGAGTTACCAATATTGCCAGACAATTATTCATGGAAAATGAAAGTTAATACTTTTGATATGTCCGCTTTAAATTATGATTGCGATATTTGTGGCAGTATTAAAATACCTGATCGCAGTATAATGGTTTTTGCCGCTGTTAAAAATAGTAAATAGCTTTTAACTTATTTATAAAACCGTGCTATAGTTTTATAAAGGTTTTGTTTCTACATATAAATTAAAAACAGAATATTAGACTTTGCGAAAAAATTAAAGTCTAATATTCTGTTTTATTATACTAATTTATTTTTTAAAAGTTATACTTTTATAGTTTTATTTTTTTTATTTCATTAAACTTATTTGTATATTTTGTTGGGTCAATAAGTAATTGTTTGCCAATTAAAATACAATTGTGTTGCGCTCTTATATTGTCGGCTTTTGTTGGCAATTTTGTTATATCTTTAACCTTAAAACTCGTAATTGTTCTTCGCAAAATTTCAACTCCGGCTGTTGCAACGCCATCTTTAATTATGTTACTTATAGCCTTTTCTACAAAGCTTTTGTTTATAAGCAAAGAGTCTTTACTTTTTGTTTTAATTAAATATAAAAATGTTTTTTTGTATGTAGTTAATATCTCCAAGGCTGTATCAAGCGCCCATGCTTCAAACTTTTTATTATTACCAACAACGTTTGCGCCAACGTATGCAAGCATAATATTTCCAACTATACATCCAATGTCATAACTACAAGGCCCTACAAATGCAAATTCACTGTCAAATACTTTAAATTTTTCATCATTTATAAATAAAGATCCTGTATGTAAATCGGCATGAATTAAAGATTGTGCTTGCGTTAAAAATTTATATTTTAATTTTGCGGCTTTGTTTTTTACCTCTTCGCTATTATATATCTCCTTTTCAACCAACTGTTCTAACTCTTTGGGAACAGGATTTCGTTTAAGACAATCTGTAAATGGTTCGGTAAATACAAGTCTCTGTGTTATTTCGCAAAGCTCCGGGTTTAAAAAATTGTTTACCATGTTTGATTTTTGTATATTATCTAAATAAAAATCACTTGTATAAAAATGTAACTTTGCTAAAAATTCACCCATTTGCAATCCAAAGTTTTTATACGTTTTAAACTTTAGCATTTCCCTGCGCATTATTTTATATTGTTTGCAATCTTCCATTATAAAGCACTTCATATCATCATGATATGAATATATCTTTGGTACAAATCCCGGACAAATTTCATGCATTTTATTAAGCGACTGCACTTCAAGGCGTATGCGTTCATCTGTCAATGGCTGCTTTGGAGAACTTCTAAAAAATTTTGTTGCCTGCTTAACAATAACACTCTCACCCGATTGCGCACAGCTAACCCTATGTACATAGTTAATATTCCCATCACTAAGTTCTGTACTTGTTAAATATAGGCACTTTTCAAATTCACTGTAGTTCTCTTTTACAAATGTTTTAACGTTTTCTTCATCTAATATTTTATACAAATACAAACACTTCCTCATTACATATTATAAAGCTTATTATATCATCAAATTTTTATTATGTACAGCATTAAAAATTATGATATAATAAACTAAAACAGCATAGGAGGGAAAATTTGAACAGAGCAGACTTTGACTTAGCTTTTTTGCTGAGATATGAAAACATTGCATGGTATGAAAACGGAGTAGTGAAAATACTTGATAGGCGCATATATCCTATTAAAACAGAATATGTAATATGCAAAACACACAACGATGTTGCAAAGGCTATTGCCGACATGGTTACGCAAAGTGGTGGACCTTTTACAGCGGCAGGAATGGGTATGGCACTTGCAGCATATGAGTGTAAGCACATGTCTAACGATAACATAATTGAATTTTTAACAAAAGCATCGGAAACTATAAGCACAGCCAGGCCCACAACAGCTGCTAAAATGCGTATGTATACACAAAATGCATTACAAGCTGCAATTGATGCACTTAATAATGGTGACAACATAGTAAATGCAGTATTTGATAGAGCTGTTAAGGATACTAATGACAGATATTTAAAGTATGTAGAAACAGGCAAATATTTAGCGAGCAAAATACCAAAGGGCGGCACTGTTATGACACAGTGCTTTGGCGAAACAGTTATTGGAATGATGTTAAGAGCAGCAAAAGAGCAAAATAATTGTAATTTAAAAGTATTTTGCCCTGAAACAAGGCCATATTGCCAAGGAGCACGTTTAACTGCAAGTTGTGTAGCAGATATGGGATTTGATGTGACTGTTATTTCAGATAACATGCCTGCATATACAATGCAAACTAAAAATGTTGACGTTTTTACAAGTGCAGCCGATGTAATTTGTATGGATGGCCATGTCGTAAACAAAGTTGGTACTTTTCAAATAGCAATGGCAGCACACTACTTTGGTATACCCTATTACGTTACAGGCTCACCAAACAAAGCGCATGCTACTATTGACACAGTTAAAATTGAAGAGCGTGACCCTGAACTTGTTTTATGTGCACTAAACACAAAAATAACTATGAAAGGCGTAAAGGGTTATTACCCTGCTTTTGATATAACACCCCCAAAATTTGTTAGCGGGGTAATAACAAATAAGGGTATTTATTCGGCGTATAATTTACACAGTTACAATAACACATAGTTTTTATAATTTAAAATACAGTTGTATTTTTACACACAAAACCTCCTATAGTAGTTTTTCAAACTCTACCACAGGAGGTTTTTTCTGTTGTAATATTTTATTTATTCTAACAAAATTTTAAAAATAAACAAAACTAAAAATTATATGCAAACTAAGTATAAAATTCTGAAACATCAATAACCGAAGCATAAATTAAAGGTTCTCCATTTGCATTAACGGCTATTTTACCACTTATTTTATACTTATGTATATTACCAGACTTTGAAACAACCTTGCAAATAAAACTCATGTATGAGTTCGCATTTATTTTTATTTGTTTGTTAAAGTAGTCTAATACTTCTTGCCTACTATCATCACTTATCAAACTAATTCCGCGGTTATCAAAAGTATCTCTTAATTCTTCTCTTGTATACCCTATCATTTCAAAGTAATAATTATTTGCCTCAACTATAGTAAAGCACTCATCAATCTTAGCTACAATAATGCCTGTAGGTACAAATGAGCTTGTATATTTAAAATCGCTAATATTCTTAACTATCTCAGTACTAGTAACATCATTTGCTAAATCAACTACGGTATTTTTACAGTATTTTTCTTCAAAATCTTCAATAGGAAGAGGTTTGTCGTAAAAATAACCCTGTATAGCATCACAATTCATAGATTTAAGTAAGTCTACTTGTTCTTTAGTTTCAATTCCCTCTGCAACAACATACATGCCAAGATTATGGGACATTTTCACAATACTCTCAATTAGCAAATCATCGCGCCTTGCGTTTTTACCCCCACTAAAGAAACTTCTGTCCATTTTAAGCGTATCTATATGAAGATTCTTAAGCATTCCCAGCGAAGAATATCCTGCTCCAAAATCATCAACTGAAATCTTAAACCCATTTTCTCTCAAGTCTAAAAACAACTTTTCAATTGTGTTTTCATTTTCTATTGTCGTCGATTCTGTAAGTTCTATTTCAATGCACTCATGCGGAACATCGTATTTATCCGCAATTTCAATAATTTCATTTACATAATTTGGGTTTTCTAAATTAAGGCGCGAACAGTTTACAGAAACTGTTACTTGCCCACGTCCCTCATCAATCCATCGTTTTATTGTTTTGCAAACATGCTTTAATATATATTTGTCAAGTTCTACAATAAAACCATTCTTTTCAAACAACGGAATAAAATCTTTTGGATACATTAGGTTTCCATCTGATTCTATCCAGCGTGATAGAGCTTCTGCACCAATAAATTTATTTTCTATTGTATTAAATTTAGGTTGTAAATATACTTTAAATTCATTATTTGCCAAAGCTGCATACATTTTATTTGTAATATCTGCTTCTACTTTTACTTGGTTTTTCAAAGTATCATCGTAATCACACAGCAACTCGCCTTTTGTTGCTTTAGATTTTAAGTGAGCAAGATTTACTTTTGCCATAATATCATCAAAGTTCGTCTCACCCTCTTCAATACTATATCTTCCAATTTTAAAAGTTCCTGCATAATCGGCAAGTTCAGGAATTACTTCATCAAAATGTTCACTAACAGCCACTGCAAACATGCTTAAATCGTCAAGAAAACTACTTCTTGCAAACATAGCAAACTTATCAGAGCCTATTCTTGCTGTTACTAATCCGGGTTCATTAAAGCTTTCCGAAAATGATTTCACTGTTTTCAGAACGCGATCTCCCATTTCATATCCAAACATTTCATTTATAGCTTTAAAATTTTCAATATCAGTAACTATTACCGAATACTTTTTATTTTTATTGTTTTCTAAAATGGTGCTCATTTCTAGCTTAAGTTTTGCCATGTTTGGCAAATCGGTTAATGGGTCAAAATAAGCAACCTTTAAAAGTTTTTTATTTACCCTAGTTTGATTAAACGTTATATAAAGAACAAGTGCAATAGCTGCCCAATATACAGTGCTACCAATTATATCAAAATACTTAGCCGCTGTAATTATTTCGCTGCTAACCGACTGTACAACCACATTCATGCCTATCGCAATATTAGTCTTTGCAATTGAGTAATACACCATTATTTTTGGTTCGCCTTGATAATCGTAATAAAAGCCACCGTCTTGTTTGTTAATTATTTCTGACTGTGCTTTGTCAATGTTCTCAATTCCTATTTCTTCTATTTCTAATTGCAAAACTGTAACGTACTCTACACTGTTAGATTCTGAAGAATACATTATATTCAAATCTTCGTCAACAAAAAATACGTCTCCCTCATAATCCTTGTCTTCTAATATTTCATCAAAAAAATATTCAATACTAATTTGGCTATACAACATTGCTACTGTTTCACCGCTTTTTATAACCGGTACAACTATGCAAAACACTTTTTCGTCTACCATTAAAGCAATATAAGAGTTTGTTGTATCATAATCGTAATTCATAGCGTTGTTAAACAAATTACTATTTGAAAAGTCTTGCTTTTCATTATAGCGAGATATACCATTGCCATCAGTATCGATATAATATAATAAGTCAAACTCATTAGTTTGTGATTGACTTTTAAAAAATTCAACTACATTGTCGCCATCAATATCATTGTCAGAAATAGATTGTGCAATAAGCATAAGATCTTCTTCTGATTCCTGCAATATATTTTCCAGAAAATTTTTATACTGCGTGCCTATCCGTTCTACTTCTTCAAAAGATGATTTAACTATTGCATCTTCGGAAACTCCACGCACCCAATTTACTAAAACGCCAATTGCAACTATAATAATAAACACTATTAATGTTACCATATTTTTAAAGGTAAAAATTTTGGATTTCATTTGTTTCCTCCGAGTTAATAAACCTGTTAAAGTCTCATATTATTATTTTACTTTAACTATACAGGAATAGCTATTATAATTATACATATTTTAACAAAAAAATCAATATAATTTAAATAATGCTCATATCTTTTATGCATATTATTTATTTGCATAATTCACATAATATAAATATTGTTATAACAGCTTTTCTATGGTATAATTATTTACTAAATTATAAAATATTTACAAGTGATTTATTGAAAAGAGAACCATAATGAAAAAGCTAATTATACTATTTTTTTCGTGCCTGTTTTTTCTAACAAGTTGTGCTCAAAGCGCAAATTTTGCAGAGCAAAATAAAGTTAATAATATCGTTATAGCCTTATCTAACGAACCCGAGCAAGGATTTGATCCATGCTTAGGTTGGGGACGAGACGGCAACCCGCTTATTCAAAGCACATTGCTTAGCGTAGACAGTGAAATGAACATAATAAATGATTTGGCTACTAGCTATAACGTTAGCGATAATTCACTAATATACACTTTTACAATTAGAGATGATGTGTATTTTTCCGACGGAACAAAATTAACAGCACATGATGTTGCATTTACGTATGAAACTGCAAAAAAAAGCGCATCTGTTGTGGACCTTACCGTTATTAATAGCATAAATGTTATTGACGATTATACTGTTGAGTTTATTTTAAACAAACCGCAAATAACATTTTTAAATATAGTGTCACAAACCGGTATAGTGCCTAAACATTTATACAATGAAAGCTATTCCGACAACCCAATTGGAAGCGGACCTTTTACATTACTACAGTGGAACAAGGGCGAGCAAGTTATTTTTGGTGTTAATGAACACTACTATGGAATAAAACCTGAATTTGACAGAGTTACTGTTTTATTTATGAGCGATGAAACTGCATATGCAGGCGCTTTAAACGGAGATATAGACGTTGCAGTTACTAACATCAACTTGGCATCAAACAATATTGAAGGCATGCAATTACACTCATTTAGTACAATTGATAACAGAGGTATAACATTACCCACTGTTCCAAATACCGGCCAAACAAGTACACTTGGTTATCCAATAGGAAATAATGTCACATCTGATATTGCTATTAGACAGGCGTTGTCTTATGGTATAGACAGAAAAGCACTTGTTAATGACTGTTTAAATGGATACGGAACACAGGCGTTTAGCGAATGTGATGGTATGCCTTGGGCTAGTGAACAGGCATATATTGAATATGATTTAGAGTATGCAAAAAAACTTTTACAAGACGCATCTTGGGAAATGTATAATGATGGATTTAGATATAAACAAGGCGTAAAAGCAGAGTTTACATTATTATATAACTCAGCAGACGTAGCTAGGCAATCTTTAAGTTTTGCTGTAAGAGATTATGCTAAAGAGCTAGGTATTAATATAATATTAAAAGGCACAAGCTGGGATGAAATTGACCAAAGAATGCACGCTGATGCTGTTTTAATGGGTTTTGGGTCTCAAAATCCTATGGAAACATATTATTTATATCACAGCTCTAATAAAGGCAAAGATTACTATAACCCTGAATACTTTGAAAACTCTACTGTTGATTACTATTTAGATGAAGCTCTTTCGCAAAATAATTATGATGACTTTTTAGAAAGTTACAAAAAAATTCAATATGACGGTCAAACAGGTGTTTCTGCTAAAGGTGAAGTTCCATTTTTATGGCTTGTCAATGTAAATCATTTATATTTTGTTAATGATAATATCGACATTAAACAGCAAAAAATTCATCCGCATGGACATTCATGGCCTTTGCTCTCTAATTTAAACGAGTGGACGTGGAATAGCAATGATTAAATATATTTTAAAAGTATTTGTAAAGCTTGTTTTACTGCTTATTTGTGTTAGTGTTATATGTTTCACTCTTATAGAGGTGTCTCCCATCGACCCGATAAATTCATACATAAATGCTTCGGGAGTAGTTTCACAAGCACAAAAATCCGAAATTGCAGAATATTTTCAGCTAGACCAACCTGCACTTATACGGCTTTTTTCGTGGTTTAACAATTTGCTACATTTAGATTTAGGAATATCTATTATTTATAGGCAGCCTGTTATAGATATTATTGCCGATAGATTTTTAGGCTCGTTAATGCTAATGTTAAGCTCTTGGGTTTTGTCGGGTATAGTAGGGCTAACTGTTGGTTTAATTATGGGTGCCAATAGCGGTAAGTTTATAGATAAATTTTTAAAATCAATTTGCCTAACATTGTCTTCAATTCCAACTTTTTTACTAGGAATTATATTTTTATTTATATTTTCTGTTACATTGGGTTGGTTTCCCATTGGGTTTAGCGCACCTATAGGTGTTTTAGAAAGTGAAATAACACTTACTCATAGACTTCACCATTTAATATTGCCGTCTATTACTTTGGCTTTTTCATCTTTTGCCGGTATAGCGCTTCATTCGCGTGAAAAGTTAATAGAAGTTTTAAAGTCCGACTATGTGCTTCTTTCAAAGTCCCGCGGTTTTTCTAAAAGAGAAATTATTAAAAGGCACGGCATAAGAAATATTTTATCACCTTTTATAACAATTCAATTTGTTTCTTTAAGCGAAATTTTTGGTGGAAGTATTTTAGCCGAAACTGTTTTTTCATATCCCGGGCTTGGCAGTACAATAGTTAATGCCGGATTGCGCGGAGATGTTGCGCTGTTTCTTGGCATAACACTTTTTAGCGCAACTTTTGTATTTATGGGTAATTTAATTGCAAATATTTTATATACTTTTATAGACCCAAAATTGCGGCTTAAATATACAAAACAAATTTGAAAGGTGTTAATATGAACGTAAAAAAGTTTTCTTTATATAAAGTAATTTGTATTAGTACCTTTTTATTAATTTTAATTATAAGCGGCAGCTTAATAAACGAAAATTTAATTTCTTCTAATTTTAGTGAAAAAAGCATGTCGCCGTCTGCACAACATATTTTTGGCACAGATCATTTAGGAAGAGATGTTTTTTTTCGTACAATTAAAGGTCTTTCTACTAGCCTAATAATTGGGCTTTTAGCGTCATTTTTTAGTGCAATTATAGCCTTGTTTATAGGTATTTGTGCAGGCATTATGCCAAAATTTATAGATAATACCTTAGGGTTTGTTATAGATTTAGTTTTAAGTATTCCTCATTTAATTTTACTTATTTTAATTTCATTTAGCCTGGGGCGTGGTGTTTACGGTGTTGTTATTGGCCTTATTTTTTCGCACTGGACAAGCCTTGCAAGAATCATTCGCGCCGAAGTGTTATCTCTTAAAGAAGAGCAATATGTTAAAGTTTCTAAAAAATTCGGCAAATCTAATTTTTACATTATAATTCATCACATTTTACCTCATTTAGTACCACAATTTATTATAGGAACTGTTATTTTATTTCCGCATGCAATACTACACGAGGCATCGATTACATTTTTAGGTTTTGGTCTACCACCGGAAATACCGGCTATTGGCGTAATGCTTTCTGAAAGCATAAGTTATATTCAAGCCGGTCATTGGTGGCTTTTGCTGTCCGGTGTTTGCTTAATATTAGTAGTTTTAATGTTCGATTCTTTTGGCAAAAATTTAAAAGTATTAATGTCAAATAACGAATATTTGGGGGTAAAATGAGTATTTTAAAAGTTGTTGATTTTAATGTTAGTATAGATATTTTAGGCAAAAATTTTAATACTACAAATATTAATATTATAAAAAATATTAATTTAACTCTTAATAAAAATGAAATTTTAACAATAGTTGGTTCAAGCGGAAGTGGAAAAAGCATTTTTTCATCTGCCCTTTTTGATTTACTTTCACCAAATGCACAAGTAACCGGTGATATATATTATAAAGGTGAAAAAGTTTCTAATTTAATAAATAGAGCAATTTATATTCCTCAAACTTCATCTTATCTAGACCCGTTAATGAAAGTTGAACAACAAATAAAACTGTCTCTTAACGTGCTTGCCGAAAAAACAAAAGGACTATATCCTTTTCAATGTTCTGGCGGAATGATTAGAAGCGCATTTTTTGATTTAGTACATGATAATGATAGTGCAGATATTATTATAGCAGATGAGCCCACGCCCGGCATGGATGTTTCGTCTGCATTAAAAGCCCTTGCTTCACTTAGAAAAATTGCAGATAACGGAAAATCGGTAATTTTAATTACTCACGATATTGACCTGGCTATTAAAATTTCCGATAAAGTTGCTGTTTTTTATGATGGAGCAGTTATTGAAATAGCAAATGCTTGTGATTTTTTAAATGGAACGTTAAGGCACCACTATACAAAAGCACTTTATAATGCGTTGCCACAAAATGGTTTTCATCCTATAGATTTACCAAAGTTAAGCAACCTAGAACGCTGCTTTTTTAGTGAAAAATGTGATAGCTATAATGAAAAATGCAACGGAAATATAAAATTAAAAGAAGTTTTAGGTGGTTATGTGAGGTGTTCAAATGCTCCTTTGTGGTAAAAATTTAAGTTTCTATTATAATAAAAACAACATATTATTTAGTAATTTCAGTATAGAAATTGAGCAAACTGAAAAAGTTGCACTTTTTGCACCTTCCGGATACGGCAAAAGCACGCTTGCAAAAATATTAGCTGGTTACGAAAAACCTATTACCGGCACTGTTACGCTTAACGGCAGCGCTTTGCAAAGTAATACTTATTGCCCTGTACAACTTATTCATCAGCACCCTGAAAAAAGCGTTAACCCAAAATGGACAATTCGTAAAATACTTTCAGAGAGTTGCGATTTTGACATGAACATACTAAAAAAAATTGGTAATCCTAAAGAATATTTAGATAGATATCCTTTCGAACTATCCGGAGGTGAGCTTCAAAGAATTTGCATTGCAAGAGCCATAAACGACAAAACAAAATTTATTATTGCCGACGAAATTACAACAATGTTAGATTCTATAACTCAAGCAAAAATTTGGAATTTTTTATTAGAAGAAATTGATAAAAGAAAAATAGGCCTATTAGTAATAACTCATAACGAATTTTTAGCAAAAAAAATATGCACAAGAACTATTGACTTTAATAATTAAATTTGTATTATCATACTTAGATATTTATATTGAAATATCACACAAATTAAATAACAATTTTGCATTATTATGACAAATTTTATAACAAATTTTACATTTATATTGACGAAACAACTTATTTAATATAAAATTATTATAATATAATTTTTATGTGGCGATGTAGCCACATTTCCTTTTAAGCGATGTAGCTTTAGGGTATACTTATGTATATTCTAAGGCTTTTTTTAGTTATTAAAAAGTTACACTTTTTATTAAATATTAACTGCAAGGAAAGGTGATATCTATGAATGTTAGTGAGCAACTTATTAGAGAAATTGTTGAAAAAGTAGTTGAGAAAGCAACATGTACACAGCCAAAGCCAGATTTTGAAAAACACGTTGACAAAAGCGGTATAATTTCAATAAAAGCTTCTACTGTAAAGTGCGAAAGATTTGAACAAGACGGCGTTGCCTTAAAAGACATAGTAACACTTGAGGAAGCCCCTAGAATGGGCGCCGGCATAATGGAAGTAGATAATACAGCATTTGATTGGACACTTACTTACGATGAGTATGACTATGTAATAGAGGGTACACTTGAAATTGTTATTGACGGTAGAGTTATTGTTGGAAATGTAGGCGACATTATTTACATACCTAAAAATAGCCATATTCAGTTTAGAAGTACAAACGGCAAGGCAAGATATTGCTATTTTGTTTATCCTGCAAACTGGGCTGATCTTATATAGGTATACATTAAAACTTTTATTATTGCTTATAAAACCACCGCTCCAAAATTTGGAGCGGTGGTTTTTTTGTTTGTTAATATTACGCTTATAAAATTATTCTGCTGCTGCCTTTTCTTCTTTTTTATCGTTCTTTGCAGCAGGTTCGGCACTTTGAATTTTTGCAAGAAGTATTGGAGAAAGCAAGTTTGCAAGCAATAAAGCTGAAATACCTGCTACTAGCTTACCTACAACAACCGAAAATACCATTTCGCTATTATTTGCTGCTGTAAAACCAAGGTGATCGCCAAATACGAATGCAGCAGAAACTGCAAATGCAACGTTTAAAAGTTTGCTCTTCGGATTCATTTTATCTAAAATGTTAAATGTTGCAATATTATTTGCAAGTGTTGCAACTAAACCTGTTGAACCGTTCTCATCCATACCGAAAAGTTTACCAACTTTTTCTAGTCCTTTGCCAAAAACATCGGTAATAAATTTAACAAGTGGGAATGCTCCAATTAGTGTTATACCAATTATACCACATGTTTGAAGACCCGAAATTAGAGGTATTACACCATCTGCATCTGGTATACTCATAACGTCAAACACTGGGAACATAATGCCTGTTTGGAATTGGAATACAGCTATTGCAGTAAATATTGTTATTAATATAGTAACAGCTTTACCAAATACATTAAATCCTGCAATCATTTTAGTAGGTATAAACCATAAGCCAATAATTATTAAGCCAGCTATAATTATAACAGGAATTAGGTTTACAAGTATTTCTGTAATAGAAATTTTGTAAGAAGTTGTGTTCATTACAAGTCCGCCAGCTATACAGCCTAGTGGTATTGTTATTAAACCGGCAAGAACACCGGCGCCAAGATATGGACGATCTTCTTTTTTAAGTATAGAAAGAGCCACAGGAATTGTAAATACAATTGTTGGGCCCATCATTGCGCCAAGAATTAAGCCGGCAAAGTTACCAATGCTTTCATTTTCAGCAAGTTCCATAGCAAGTTGATATCCGCCCATGTCGTTTGCAAGTAATGTTGTTGCAAACATAGCTGGGTCTGCGCCTACAATTGTGTAAAGCGGTGTAATAATTGGGCCAAGTACTTGTGCAAGCACAGGAGCAGCAGCTATAACACCGGCCATTGCAATTGCAAGTGCGCCTATCGCATTAAAGCCTTCTTCAAATTTTTCTCCATAGCCAAATTTGTTGCCAAAAATTCTGTCTACCGCGCCAACCAACATAAATATCATCATTATCATAATAATAATAGAGTTGATTGATATGTTGCTTATCCAAGCTTGAAAACTTTGTGTAAAAACTTCCATAATTTTCCTCCTTATAATTGCATCGCATTAAATTTGCGCCAACTAACAAAAACAGTATTAAAAATTTAAAGTTTAAATATAATATTTTTTTGCTTTTAATTTAAACAAAGTTTATTTTATACTGTAGCCAAAAGTTGGCTTTTATAAAATTGTGTCGAAGAGCATTTGAGACGGCCTTGGTATTACACTAGTGCCTACTAAAAGCTCTGCGCCACTTGATGCCGCTTGTACGGCTGCACGGACATCGCCCACATCTCCTGTGAGTGTTACAAATCCTTTGCCGCCTATCGCGTAGCCTGTGCGCACTTCTATTAATGTAATATTTGCAGCTTTTGCGGCTGCATCTGCAGCTTTTATGGCAGATGCTACCGAATAAAACTCCATAATTCCAAGTGCGCCTTTTTTATCTACCACGCTTGTCATAGATATTGCAGGAAATAAACTCTCGTGAACATTTGGCAATATTAACGTATCAACAACACACTCTGCTCCTTGTTTCTCGCCTACCTCCATAGAGGCATTAACACCCCCGGTATCGCCGCCAATAATAACCATGTACTTACCTGGGCAAATTGTAGATGAGTGTAAAAGTTCAACCTGTGCTGCTTTTACCATAAAGTCGCACGTTTCAATGCCCCTTGCTATGCTTGTAAATTCTATCATTCCTATTGCATTTGGCATTGCCTACGCCTCCTTTTTTAGCACTATTGTTGCGCCTGTTTCATCAATATTTGTAACTTCGCCTGTTATAGATGCATGTATGTTTGCACTTAAACCATCTTCTGCAGCCTTGCCTATTAAATCTCCCATTTTTACAAAACTTCCGGCAGTAACATTAGGAACAGCCATTTTACCTATGTGTTGCCTAAAGGGAATAAACACACTGCTTGGGTTTAAAATAATTAAATCTTGAGCATGCTCATTATAGTATTTGGACAGTCCCAATCTAGCTACTAAACGACCTGTTGGAATTTTTCTAATGCTCAATTCTTTTCTTGCACTGGGCTCGCTATTTTTTGGCACGTTCACTCCACGTTCTCTTATAACGGTTTTTACATAATCATTAACACGTCTTGGAGAAAGCCCCATAGGACATGAAAAAAGTTCGCACACTCCACAGCTACAGCAGTTTGCCGCATCTCCAAACGATGACAAAAATTGTTCGTCACTTAAATTATTGTTAACACGTGATAAATTACGCATAACTATGTGTGGACGTATTTGGTGTCCAAGCAAGTATCTCGGGCATAAGTCTGTACACATCCTACATTGTATACAAGCTGCATGTGTTTGCAATTTAAGCCTATCAATTGAACAATTGGCATGTTTAATTAAGTAGTGATCTTTTTTTAATACTATAATGTTTCCTGTAGTTTTTGTAACCACCAAGTTATTTATTTTATCTGTGTCACCAACAACTTGGCCCATCATAGGTCCGCCTATAATAACAGCATAATCTTTTATATTTGGCACTGCTGCCTCTACACACTGTGTAACAGCAGTTCCTATAGGCACTTTAAGCATTATAGGTTTTTTAACCTCGCCTACAACAGATAAATATTTTTGAGTAACTGCTTGCCCTGTTGTTATTGCATCATTAATATTTACAAGTGTTCCCACATTGCTTACAACAGCGCCTACGTCAAGCGGTAATCCACGTTCCGGCACCGATTTACCCATAACAAGTGCCACAATAGTTTGTTCATCGCCCGCAGGATAAAAAGAATCCATTTCAAAAATTTCAACATCAGAATTAAGCTCTTGTGCAGCTTTTTTTATTGCTTCAATTTCTTTTTTATATTTTGCCTTTGTTGCTATAACTTTGCGTTTTGCATTAAGTTTATTGCTTACCGCATGTATAGCGGTGATAAGCTCTGACGAAAAATTGCGCATTATATATTTGTCTGTTTCAATAAGCGGCTCACATTCGGCAGCATTTACAATAAAACATTCTGCTTTTGTGTTTATTTTAATATGTGTGGGAAATCCTGCTCCACCTGCGCCAACTATACCTGCTTTTTTTATAATTTCAACTATGTCCATAGTGCCATATCACCACCTTTACAATACAAAAAATTGTATTGTTTAATAATTTGCAATACTTAAAGCACGCTTAAATCTAGCTCTTTGTCATCAACAATACCAACAACGCTAGCATCTACAGGTACGCTCATGTCTCCTGCTGCGCTACGTGCAGAACTGCCTCCAACAATTATTACTGTTTCCCCCACTCCGGCTCCTATTGTATCGGCTGCAATCATGGGTACTTTATAATTACTGTTATCACGTAAATTTATTGGCTGAACAATAAGCAATTTAAACCCGTTTAACTTCTCTTCTTTACGTGTGGCCCAAATTGTTCCTATTACTTTTGCAACTAACATAGCCATACCTCCGACTTAATTTATTCTTTAACGTCAAGAATCTTCACGAATTATGGTGAGCGAATACTTATGTGCATATTCTTTAGCTAAATCGGTTAAAATTGCCTTTTTAGTAATGCACACAGCACCGGCTTTATCCGCTTTTGCAGCTGACATATCTTTTTCTGTTATAATTTTTTTTGCAAGTTTAATTGTTTGCAAATTTGTGTTAACTTGTGCAGCTAGTGGTTTTTTATCAACTTGTTTCAATTTGCAGCCCGATAATATAGCATTTTCAATATCACTGCACGAACAAATTGTTATGCCGCAACTTTTTAAGGCGTCAAGTTTTTTATTAAGCGAATTGTAATACACATTTGCCTTAGATGTGCAAAAATTTAAAAGCTCAACTTCTTCTTTTGGCACATATATTTTTTTATCAAGTAATATGGCTTTTTGCACCAAAGATGAAAACGCTGTATCGCAAACACCGCTGTATAAACGGCAAAGCAAATCAATACTAAAACCAAATAAAACCACAGCATCATATTTTTCTATATCAACATTGTAATTTTGGTTTAAAGCACAATCGATATCACATTGTTCTTTTATGCACTTGTTTGTAAATATACTATTGCTCTCATTACAATTTTCAGGTGCAATCACAAGTAAATTTGCTTTTTGTGTTACTTTGCTTTGTGCACATTCAAAATCATTAATTCTTTGTGCAACTCTTTTTACTATTTCTTCAACAAGGGTGTTATAATCCATTTATTTATCCCCTTTCGTATTTTTGCTTAATACGGCGAACTCGCCAAGCCCGGCTTGCAAAGCATTGCAATTCCTGCCGGAGTTACTAAAAATGGATTTTGAGGCTTTATTACGTCCATGCCTGTTTCCACTTTAAAAATATCTTCTATGCCTGTTAAACAGCACGTACCTCCGCATAAATAAAGCGTCTGCATGTCACTTTTATTAACATAGCGTTTAACTATACTTGCCATTTTTTCAATAACAGGTTTTACTATTGGCAAAATTTCTTTATGATTTTTATAATTTTGTTTAATTTTTTCAGCTTCTTCAAAAGAAACTTTCCTATTGCCTGCAATTACAAGTGATAAATGTGTTCCACCTGTTGGTTCGTCTTCTATTTGTATAACTTTACCGTTTTTTAAAATTGCAAGTCCGGTTGTTCCTCCGCCAATGTCAACAACAACACCATCGTCAATTTTATAAATTGCATTTGCCGCAGTAGGCTCATCAAGTACATTCGTAACCTCAAAGCCCGCACCTTCTGCCACATATTGGTGTGTTTTCGCACTAGACTCTGTTCCTGCCGGCATTGCAATTGCACAATTAACTAAAGAAACCTTGAGGCGATTTTCAATTTTTTGCTTTAAATTCCGCACTATGTTTAATGCCCCTGTATAGTCTACTACAACTCCATCTCTAAGAACTTGAGCGCTTTGTTTTTCACATGCAATCGGGTTGTCTTCTTCATCGAGAACAACAATTACAATGTATGCTGTACCAAGGTCAAGCCCAACTTTATAAAGTTTACTAACAGGTTTATATGTTGTTGCCTCGCTGCTTTCCACTCTTTTCATGTATTCATTTACTCTGTCAATATTCATTAAATACTCCGTTTCAAAAGCAGTGTTAGTATATTATTTTACCAAGAGTAAATCCATTTATCATAGCTGCATTTGCTTCATCAAAATCTACATGCATACGAAAATTAAATGAATCATCAACTCTTATCACAACATCTTCAAAGGTAATTGGCCGCTGAGTAATTGCTTTTACGCTTACAACTTGCTTATCGTGCAAATTCAAATTCTTTGCAGTATCTGTGGGAATATGCACGTGATTTTTTGCAACAATTACACCTTCTCCTATGCTCACTTGTCCGCACGGGCCTTCTATTATTACCGGCGCAGAGCCTTTTACATCGCCCGATTCCCTAAGTGGTGCATCGACACCTATTTCAATACAATCGCTGCGCGAAAGTTCTATTTGAGTGCTTTTTCTTGCAGGACCTAAAACAGCCACATTCTCTTTTTTTCTTTTTTCTCCTACTAGTGTAACTCTTTCTTCGCACAAGAATTGCCCCGTTTGAGAAAGCGGACGCTTAGGTGTAAGTGTTGAACCTTTTCCAAATAGCAGCTCTACGTGCTCTTGTGTTAAATGCACATGTCTTGCAGAAACTTCTATTTCTACAAATCCACCACGCTTTAAGGCATCTATAACAGATTTAATTATATTATCCATTGTTCAACCTCACACAAACGAATCGGCAAGATACATGCACATAATTATATGCATTGCACTTGACAGCCTATTTAGTTGCTGAATTATATCAGGCCTTGTGCATTTACGGCCAATTGTAAATGCCATACCGGCACTTACTTCTGTCTCACGAATTGCGGTGCGTAATCTGTTAAGCTCAGCATAATCAAGCCCTAATTTATAATCAGGTAACACCATTTGTTCTACTTTAAAAAACTTCATTGGGTTATGCGAGCGCTCGCGCAATTGCTCGTGAGTAAGCCCAATTATTTTATCGTTAGTATATTCTTCATTTAGAACATCACAACGCATTATTTCACGTAGCACACAAACAATATCGTCAAGGTATTCAATAAGCTTATCGCTAGAACCTCTTAGCTCCATTTGCGCTTGAGTAACAATAAACAAAGCTTGCAGTGTGTCTAGTTTACCCCTAAACATAATTCGAGGATCATTTTTGTCAACAAGTACATTTTCATATAAATGGGTCATGTGTTCAGGCTTTTCGCTAAAAAAAGCACCTGTCTGCTCATCTATATATTTTGCCAATTGTGTATTGCTAACAGCATTAGAAATTGTTACTTTTGGTGTTGCAGGTTTTTCCATGCCTTTTTCACACTCTTTTTTTATGCTTATTTTGCACTGTTGTAAATACTCTCTTGCCGCCGGTGACAATATTTTACCATTGGGTATGTAATAAGTTTCGGGTTTTAAACTCCTAAGTTCATCCCTAAGTATCGCCTCTGTGATGACTTTCAATTTGTCACCCCCTAAAGTTATATAACACTAATAATATTAAATTATTAATTATTAGCTTGTTTTTAAAAAACTATATTAACCTGGTAATATTCCCTCTACTTCGCCATGTGGGCGCGGTATTACGTGCACAGATACTAAATCTCCAACACGCTCTGCTGCTGCCGCTCCTGCATCTGTTGCAGCTTTAACTGCACCTACATCTCCCCGCACCATAACAGTTACAAGGCCGCCGCCTACGTGTTCTTTACCTACTAAAGTTACATTTGCAGCTTTTACCATTGCGTCTGCTGCCTCTATAGATGCAACTAGACCTTTAGTTTCTATCATTCCTAATGCTTGCATTGTAGCCATAATAATATCTCCTTTTCTATTGTTGTTTTGGCGTGGTGCCACTTGTTAGTTTAACCAATGGCACCACAACCGATAATGTTAAACAGTTATTTTGCCGCTGGCAAAATACCCTCTACTTCTTCATGTGGGCGTGGTATTACGTGCACAGATACTAAATCTCCAACACGCTCTGCCGCTGCTGCTCCTGCGTCTGTTGCGGCTTTAACTGCGCCTACATCTCCCCGCACCATAACAGTTACAAGGCCGCCGCCTACGTGTTCTTTACCTACTAAAGTTACATTTGCAGCTTTTACCATTGCGTCTGCTGCCTCTATAGATGCAACTAGACCTTTAGTTTCTATCATTCCTAATGCTTGCATTGTAGCCATAATAATATCTCCTTTTAGTTTTTAGTTATAATTGTTTATGACGTTTTCAATCTTTTTACTATTTCTTTAACTATGTTATCTACATCTAAATCGTCTAAGTCAATTGCTTTTTTAGCAGTGCAAATAACATCTGTGCAATCTGGTATACCGGCACGTAGCTCTTCCATATCACGCACACCGTATGCTACTGTACGCCTGTCTAGCAAGTCAAGTGGGCCAACGTTCTCCGACGTTGCGCTTCCTCCGCTTGCTCCACAGCCTAGCGTTAAAGAAGGTAACATATTTGTACTTGCTCCTATACCGCCCAACGCACTTGGTGTGTTAACAACAATACGTGATGTCGGAATTCTTTTTACAAAGTAATTGATAATTTCATCATTGTTACTATGCATTGCAAATGTATGTCCGGTTCCCTCGTACTTTAATATGGTGCAACACATGTCACAAACTTCTTTGTAGTCCTCACCAACATAAAAGCCAAGTATTGGTGCCAATTTTTCATTCGAGTAAGGGTGTCCTCGCCCTACACCGTCCTCTTGTGCAACAAGAACACGAGTATTTTGTGGGACTGTTAACCCTGCCAGTGACGCAATTGTTTGCACACTGCGTCCAACAATTTCCGGGTTCATTGAACCATTTGCACGAAGTACAATATTACCAAGTTTTTTACCTTCTTCTATTGATAAGAAGTAAGCACCTTGTTTTTCCATCTCTGCTTGAATTTCACTGCGCATATCAGCTTCACATATTACCGATTGTTCAGATGCACAAATTGTACCGTTATCGAATGTTTTTGAATCAATAATACGTTTTACTGCATTTTTCAAGTCTGCAGATTTTTCTATAAAAGCAGGACCATTGCCAGGGCCAACACCTATTGCCGGTGTGCCCGAGGAATACGCTGCCCGAACCATTGCAGAGCCGCCTGTTGCCAATATTAATGATGTGTCGGGGTGACGCATTAAATTATCTGTAGCTTGCATTGTCGGTATGGTTATACACGACACAATATTTTCATTTCCGCCTGCCTCTGCAACTGCCTGTCGTATAACTTTTGTTGTTTCCAGTATGCAGCGAAGTGCACTTGGATGTGGTGAAAATATTATTGCATTGCCAGATTTAATGGCTATTTCTGCCTTAAAAAGTGCTGTTGATGTAGGGTTAGTAGACGGTATTAAACCTGCCACAATTCCCTTTGGCACAGCCACTACCGATATTTTTTTATCATCATCACGCTCAATTTCGCCTATTGTTTTCATATCTTTAATAGCATTGTAAACACCTTGGCTAGCAAATACATTTTTTACAATTTTATCCTCAACTATTCCAAAGCCTGTGTCTTCGTGTGCCATTTGAGCAAGGCGTTTTGCGTTGCGCACTCCTGCGTCGGCAATAGCTTTTACAATACGGTTAACTTGTGCTTGGTTTAAGCAACTAAGTTCTTGCTGTGCTTGTTTTGCACCATTTACAAGCTCTCTCACTTCTTGCATGGACAGTAAATCTTTATCATAAAGTTGCATTATTTACTCCTCCTGTCCTCGCATTAATTCAATCACTTTAATTAAATCGCCTTTTTTTGCAAAGTTTATTTCTTTTGCACTCATATTAGCAAGATTTAAGTTGCGCACCGTTGCCCTTAGTTTTGCAACTGTCATGCTATTAAGCTCTTCTTTACTTGGCAATACAAATGGTTTTTTGCTACTGTTTGCCGGTTTTTTAACTTCTACAACTTTTTCTTTCTTACTTTCAACAATCTCATTCTTAACAACAATTGTTTCTTGTTTTACAAATTCTTTTTGCTTTTCTAATAAAGCTTTAGGCTCTTTTTGCTTTTTTGGTGTTATTAAAGTGTCTGTGTCTTGTGCAGGGCGTGCAATAACATGAACACTTACAACTTCACCAACACGTTCTGCCGCCGCTGCTCCTGCATCTGTGGCTGCTTTTACAGCTCCAACATCGCCTTGCACCATAATAGTAACAAGCCCACCGCCTACATTAGTTTTGCTTACAAGCGTAACGTTTGCTGCTTTTACCATGGCATCGGCCGCTTCAATAGCACCTACTAGCCCTTTCGTTTCTATCATTCCCAAAGCGTTCAAACAAACACCTCCGTTTTATCATATATAAATTGCATTATAACTACAATTTATACAGACATATTTTTGTTAGTATGCCTTATACCAAAGGATTTTCGGCAACAAACTCAACGGCGGCTGCAAACGCTTCGCAAGCAGATTTGCAAGCAGATTGGCTACCCGTTAGCATTGCTCCACCAAAGTTAGTTTCGCTTGGAGGCGCAAACAATGCGCACAATGTTACATCGGCCGATTTTAAAGCAGCGTCAACCGCATACATTGCCTCTAGCGGAGGTGCAATTAAGTATGCAAGAGCTTCGCCTTCTTTTATTCCTGCTGTTTGTGAAAGATGTGAGCCTGTTCTTGATATGCACTGTGCATAATAAGCAATTGTATCGTCTTCATTAGCTGATATGAAATATGCTTCATTTTCAACTACTTCAACTGCTGCTGCAAGGCCTGCTTTAACTTCTGCAGGGTTTGGGCCTGCAAGCATTCCTATAAATTCGCCAGCAAGTTTTGTGTTTGCGTTGGCTGCACCACCATAAAAGCTTTTTGCATAAACAACTTTTACATCTGCTTTTTTAGTAGCCTCATCAATTGCTGTATATCCTACATCATCACAATCTGTAGTTAAAATAGCAATAGACTTCATATCAGGATCAAGCCCTAATTCTTTTGCCATATCTGGCGAAACATTGGATATTATTTTTGAAGCAAGAACACTTGCCTTTATCGGATCTCTTTTCATAATAAAAATCCTCCTTACTTAATTATAATTTTAAATCTGTACCGCTGGCTTTTTTCTCCAGCATTATTTTTATAACATCTGCTATGTGTGCGCCTGCTTCTGCCGGCATTGTGCCTTCACTATGAATATTGGAAATAACTGTACGCCTTGCCTCAGGCATGCCAACTGTTCCTTTATATGTTATGTAAGCAGACATTGATGTAGCTGTAATAAGACCAGGGCGCTCGCCTATTAGCACGCAGCAAACCTCTGCACCTGTAATTTCCGATATTTCATCCATGGCTCCAACACGTCCATATTTAACAAAAAAGTCTGTACCTGTGTCAATTTTATAACGTTGCAATCCTTGCTTTAATGTTGGAAGCAAATCGGCTATATTTGCTGCAACAGCTGCCGATGAAAGACCGTCTGAAACGTAAATTTGCACTGTAGGTTTCATTTTGCACTTAGACTTAATAGTAGCCACTGCTTCATCGTTAAGTTTTTTACCAAGGTCTGGCCTTGTTAAATATGTGTCTTTATTGTCACACATAGTTTGAACAGTAAAAAGCCCCATTTTATCTACAAATTCTTGATCTACATCACTAAACACGGCATCTTGCGCTGCAGAGTGTGCGGCTTTAAATTGCAATGCAGGATCTGTCAAGTATCTTGCTCCAGCTTTACCTATGCCAAGTCGGCAAGGAGCTTTTACTTTTATATCCATATATGCATCTTTGTTCATAGGTTCTTTAACTAAATACTGTGTACGAATATCAACCTGTGTTACATCAGGAATAAAGCCGTCTTCCATAACTGTAGTATTATTATTTGAAGAGAAAGCGGCATTAACACCTTTTTCCACTTCAGATTTATCATTTTGAGATATATTCATCTCTGTTAAAACTTGTTCAATAATAAGTCTTAAATCGTTTTGTTCCACTTGTTTGCACCACCTTTCTTATTTCATAAATACAGACGCATCGCCTGCTAATTTTGTTAGTTTACCATTTTCAGAGAATCCCATTTTTTCAAGCCACATGTCAAATTCTTTTATTGGTCGAAGACCTAAAACTTCACGTATTGCAGCTGCTTCATGATACCCTGTGCATTGATACATTAACATACAGTCATCACCTTGTGGAACACCCATTATGTAGTTACAACCTGCATTAGCAAGTAAAAGTGCAAGGTTTTCAATATCATTTTGGTCAGCTTTCATGTGGTTTGTATAGCATGCGTCGCATCCCATTGGTATTCCTGTTAATTTACCCATAAAGTGGTCTTCAAGGCCTGCACGAATAACTTGTTTTGAATCGTACAAATATTCAGGACCTATAAAGCCAACAACCGTATTTACTAAGAAAGGTTGATATTTTTTTGCAAAGCCATAGCAACGTGCTTCCATTGTTAGCTGATCCCAACCGTGGTGAGCTTCACTTGAAAGTTCTGAACCTTGTCCTGTCTCAAAGTACATAACATTAGGCCCTGTGCTTGTTCCTTTGCTCAGCATCATTTGTCGTCCTTCTTCTAACATTTGAGCTGTAAGGCCAAATGCCTCATTACCTTTTTGTGATCCGGCAATTGACTGGAACATCAAATCAATAGGTGCACCAAATTTGTCAGCAGCTTCAGTTTGAGTTGTAACGTGGGCAAGAACACAAATTTGTGTTGGAACTTCCCATTTGTTTTTAAACTCATCAAAACTTTTTAAAATGCGTGCAACACTTTCAACAGAGTCATCTACCGGGTTTAAACCTATAACAGCATCTCCGCAACCAAGCGATAACCCTTCCATAACCGAAGCCATAATACCTTTTGGATCATCTGTAGTGTGGTTGGGCTGCAAACGAGCAGAAAACGTTCCGGGCAACCCTATAGTTGTGTTACAGTGTGCGGTAACGCGCATTTTTTTTGCAGCATAAACTAAATCTAGGTTGCTCATTAGTTTACAAACTGCCGAAACAATCTCACTAGTAATACCACGGCTAGCACGCTTTATCATCTCCGAAGTTGTGCTCTCACATAATATCCACTCACGGAATTCAGCAACGCTCATATTTTTAAACTCGTTAAAAATAGTTTCATTTACCGAATCTTGAATAACACGTGTAACCTCATCCTCCTCGTACGGAACAGCAGGATTATTTCGTAAATCGTTAAGTGTTATGTGAGATAACACCACTTTTGCCGCAACCCTTTCCTCCGCTGACTGTGCCGCAATGCCTGCAAGTTTATCGCCAGATTTTTCTTCGTTCGCCTTGGCCATTACCTCACAAAGTGTTTTGAACTCATAAGTATGGCCGAACAATTTTGTTTTTAACAGCACATTTGTTCACCTCGCATTTCATTATTTTTAGGAATTAAATATTAGTGTTTTGATGACAACAGGCAAAACATGCCCATTTGCCAACGGTTCACCAATGTCAATGTAGTCACCGCTAAGTGCACGTATACTGTCAATACATATAACAGGTTTTGTGTCATTTAGCTGTATGCAAATAGTATTGCCAAGTGCTTTGCCTATGTCTTTTTCAACAATTACAATTAGCGGATACTCCGAACTAATTATTTGTTTTGCAGCGCTTATTATGCAAGAAGCAAGTTGTTGAATTTTATCAAAATTAGTGCGCCCTATACCTGTAATTGATATTGCAATTTGCTCGACTTTTCCGTTGGGACAATAAATTGGTATTTGCGTTTTTATTGAATTTGACATACTTTCTAAATCAGCTTCATCTTGCTCGGAAACTTTTAAAACAGGTATATTTTTAATTGGAAGCAGCTTTTTGTCGTATGATATTGTAGAACCACTAACTTGTGTTGTATGTGTTCCCGCACCTACAACGGTTGCCCTTATTGTTTCGCTGGACTTTACAAGCTCAACTTCATTTATTAATGGGTGGCTATATATTGAATACCCAAGCAACACTCCTATGTCGCCATATCTAAAAACATCATTTTGTGTTGGGTTATAAATATAGTCTGCTACTCCGCCGGAAAACGTAACACACTGTGTGTTTAAATTGCTATTTAACGGTTTTCCATCGTTAGTATATAATTGCAAGTGGCTGTTATTTTGCTGTTTAATATTAATTGCCTGTATTAGCTGGTCGGCCATTATATTGCAAATATTTTTTAACACTTGCTCGTCAGCTCTATCTCCCACTTCTATTTTTATTCCGTTTTCTTGTGCCAGTTTTTTTATTTTATGAAAAATATAAGATACTTTGTTGTTTTCAATTTTAATTAATCTTCCGCCTATATCAAGGCAAGATGTTCCTTTTAATACTCCGTTTTTATAAGCTGCAATGTTGCTTGTGCCACCGCCTATATCAACATTAATAACTGTAGTATGTCTTTCTTCCGAAACTCTGTCTGCGCCGGCACCCCTAGCAGACAAAACAGACTCTAGGTCTGGGCCTGCAGTCGCAACAACAAAATCTCCGGCTAAATTTGAAAGAGCATTTAGCACCTCGTTGGCATTAGATTTTCTTGCAGCCTCACCTGTAATAATTACTGCGCCTGTTTGCAAATCTTTAGGTTTTATTTGTGCTTCTTCGTACTCTGCTTTTACAATATCATGTACTTTTTTCGCATCAATTTCCGAAAGGCTTAAAAGAGGAGTAAAATATATTTTACTTCGGTATATTACTTCTTTTTCTACTATACTAATACGCGGTACAGCATAAGATCCTGCTAAGTTTTCTACAACCATACGGCTAAATATAAGTTGTGTGGTAGATGTACCTATATCAATGCCAACACTTTTTATCTCTTCTCTCATAAATTACCGCCTTAATATTTTTAAACAACAGTTATATTTGTTAAATAAATGTTTAATTTTAATAAATTACAAACAAAAATGCAGCCGACACAAAGAATGACTTTGTATCCGACTGCATCGACGGTACATATTTTTTTGGCAAATACTACGTCATACCTACCAAATCTACTGTTTGATTGTTAAAATTAATTGAAACGCTTGTTCCGCTAGTATTTGAGTTGATTTTTATTTTGCCATGTAGTTTGTCTTTTACTAACGACTTTACTATGTTTAATCCAAGGCTGTCCTTTTCTATTTCCTCAATTTTAAATCCACAACCATTATCTATTACTTCTATACATGTATAAAGCTCTTCTCTTTTAACCTTAATAATTACACTTCCTGTTTTTTCATCCGGAAAAGCATATTTAATAGAATTTTGTAGTAATTCGTTAATTATTACCGCAACTGTTGTTGCAATATCAGAGGCAACTTTAAAATCTTCCCCTTCTATTAATACTTGCACATCAGGCTGAAATCTAGTAAAGTTTCGAACGACACTGCTTTTTATATGGCCTATTACCTCGCCTATACTAACTTCATCTACACCACTTTGTGCTAGCAATTCGTGTGTTTCGGCTATAGATAAAATTCTGTTTATACTGTCTGCAAGCACTTGTTGCGTTTGTTCGCTCTCTACGCGCCTTGACTGTAAGCGGAGTAAAGCAGCAATAGTTTGCAAGTTATTTTTCACACGGTGGTGTATTTCTTGTATTGCAACAGATTTTGAAATAAGTTGTTTTTCTTGTTCTACACGCAAGGTTACATCGTTTAGTAATACAGCAAAAGCAACGTCTGGTGTATTAAGTTTAATATGCTTTACAAGTATGTGCCTTTCGCCTATTTGGGTTTCGGTTACTGTATAATTACCCTCACTGCTATCCACAATATCTGTAAGTTTTATTAAGTCATACGGTTTGCCAAGTATATCATCTACAAAACCTAATTTAATATGCAAATCATGTGCAAGTCTATTTCTAAATGTTATTATCCCTCTGCTATCAACAAGCAAAAGCGCTTCGTCTATAAACTCTGTAAGCCATGTGCTGTCATCGGCAATTTTTGTAATAGCAGTAGAAAGTCTTTCATAGCTTTGAGACGAAAGGTGTAAGTGATCGTTTTCTTTTGCTGCTTTATCTGCCCTTTTTTCTCTTATAAGTACTCCTATAATACGTTTATCATGCTTAATAGGCTCTACAGATTGAACAACCGTTATACGTTCTTGTGTTAGTGCTTTCATTTGTTTTGTGGAAACGCCCAGTTTAAATGTGCGTATAACTGCAGGTTCGTTTTCTGCTTTTGCAAAAAGCCCTACTACTGTTTTTTTATAAGATGAAGGCACATTTTGCGGCTTTGCCTCTGCCACAACAATTGCATCTCCGTCCATTGTTAAGCAATCTATAAAAATATCGGCTTCTTCTAAGTTTGCCAGCGGTTGTAAAATAGTAGCCATCCTACAAATAACATCTATCTCTTCATCGGAAAGATCTGTTAATTGTTGACACAATTTTTCAATTACATACATTAAGTTAATCAGCCTCCGGCCTGTATAAACATAATTTCTGCAACTCTTCGCATAGACAAGTTCTTTTCTTGACTTAGGCTTCTTATATAATCATATGCCTCTTGCTCTGTTAAATTGTCTCTGTGCATAATTTTACCTTTTGCACGCTCAATAATAGTTCTATCTTGCAATCGCTTTTCAATTTTACATATATCTTGTTTTAATTGCCTTAATTCTTTAGCACGCTTTACTGCTAACTCTATACTTGGAACTATGTGCTTTTCGTCAATAGGCTTAACTAAATAGCCGCCTACACTCACTTCTATTGCACTATTAATAAAAGTTCTATCGCTGTATGCCGATAAAATAATTACAGTTCCCGCTAATATTTCATCTGTAATAATTTTAGCAGCCGAAATGCCATCTAAATGCGGCATTTTAATGTCAAGTATCGCAACGTCTGGGAGCTGTTGCTTACACAATTCAACCGCATCAAATCCATCTGTTGCTTCTCCAACAACTTCATAGCCTTTTTCAATTAAAACTTCTCTTAAATCAATGCGAGTAATCGGTTCATCGTCTGCTATCACAATACGAAGCGCATTATTTTGCATTAATTTTACCTCCGACATTGTATAATCATATATCAAGATTTAAATGGGCCAACAAAGGTTTAAACCCTTTACCGCAAACACTGCTTGTAACAAAAATTTTTTCAGCTCCTGCCGTTATTAGGTGCTTTTTTGCATTTTCAATTTGCTTTTTATTTGCTAAATCACTTTTTGTTACAACACCTATAGTTGGTTTTGCAAATGAACTAGCAAATGCAGGCGGAAACATAGACCCTTCCTCACTAGCATCTTGAATAAGCAATAATAAATCTGCATCTACAGATGAAACCATTAAAGCGCCCCTTAAATATGCACGCTCTAAATATTCACCGGGAGTATCTATCATGCTTTGATTTATCACCTGCACAGTCTGTGTTTTATGGTATTTTAAATCTTCATTATTTATATATTGGCAAAGCGTCGTCTTTCCGGCTCCGGAACGACCAATTAAAATAATTCTGGCTTTCGGCTTATTTTCAACAATTTCTTTTGCCATATAATATTTCCTTTTGAAATTAAGTTTTTGTTATAACAGTAGAAGCAAACCCCATACTGCTACAAAGCACCTGCATTACGTCTTGCATTGCAGCCTCTACAGATGCAACATCTCCTGTAATAAGTAAAGATCCATTAAACCTATCAACAAATCCTATCTTTACATTTGCCGCTTTAGATGCCACATCGGCAGCTATCATAGCGCCCTCACTAGGTGTAATTGTAAATATACCAATTGCTCCACTGGCATCTATTAAACCAAGCTTAGAATAAAGGCTTTCTACAGGTTTTGCAATTACATGTGCAAGCGTAACTTGTTTACCCGGCACAAATTCTTGAATAATTCTTTGCTTATCATCAAACACCGACATAATTATAACCATTCCTCTCTATGCATTACACAAATATTATAAACAAAATTTAAATGCATGCTTTCCTCGGTTAGTTAAATGGCAGTTTACGCACTTGAACAATTTAGTTAATACTATTAATTGTTGTACATAGTAACATAATTGTTTCGTATTGTCAATAAAAAAATGTGCATATCCACAAAACAATTGCACAATTATAAACGACACTTCAAATTAGATAACCATGTTAACCCTCATATGCCTCTATGTAAATTTTCTTTATATCTTCTGCTGTACATTGTCTTGGATTTGTAGCAGTGCACTTATCTTCTAAGGCGGCTTTTACCATAATTGGCAACATTTTTTCAAAATCTTTTTGCTTAACTCCGGCCTCTTTAATTGTTTTCGGAACTTTCATCTCTCGTGCAAAACGTTTAATTGATCGAATTAAATTTAATGCTGTTTGCCTGGTACTGCTAGCTTTTAAATCTAAATCGGTAGATAGCTCTGCATATTTATATGCTGTTTGTGTAAGCTGTTGCTCTACGCAACCGGCATTAAAGCTCATAACATAAGGCAACAATATTGCATTTGCACACCCGTGTGAAATATGAGCCTGGCCGCCCAAAGCATGTGCCATTCCATGGTTTAAACCTAAACCCGAATTTGAAAAAGCTACACCTGCAAGACAGGATGCATCATGCATGTTTTGCCTTGCCTTAATATTATCCGGCTGTTTATATGCAGTTAATAAATTGTAATAAACAAGTTTTACTGCTTTTTCTGCCATTGCATCTGTAAAGCTATTCGCCTCTGTGCAAACATAAGCTTCTATTGCATGTGTTAAAACATCCATTCCAGTATGTGCAGTTATTTTAGGTGGCACGCTTTTTGTAAGCACTGCATCAAGCACTGCATAATCAGGCATCAAGCTTTCATCTACAAGAGGATATTTTACACCTTTTTGCTTATCTGTTATTACAGAAAACTTGCTAACCTCTGTACCTGTTCCACTTGTTGTAGGTATAGCAATAAAAGGACAATCTCTCATATTATATTCTTTGTTTGCAAAATAAACTATAGCTTTTGCCGCATCTATTGGAGAGCCTCCTCCAAAGGCTATTACAGCTTGGGGTTGAAAGTCTAAAATATTTTTAACGCCGGCTGTAACAATGTCAATATCAGGATCTGGAGTTATTTCGTTAAATATTCTCCACTCAATATTTTTGCGGTTAAGCCTGTCTGTAACATAGTTTACCGCTCCGCTTTGTTCCATAAAATTATCGGTAATTACATATACACGGCTTAGTCCGTCAATAATGTTATCAAGGCCGGCGCCACCAATAATTACTTGCGTATGCAAATGAAATTTATCCATGTTGTCACTCCTTTAGATAAAACTTACTTGTTTGGAAATTAAAACAGGTTTTCATTTTTTATAAATAACAAAAAAACGCCTTGAGTCTGTTACAGATTCAAAGCGTTTCATCACACTTTAATATATTACGCATTTATATATGTATAGCCCTGCTACATCGCAAGCATATACTATTTTATACACATTATAGCGTACAAAAGCATTGTCGTCAAGTAATTTATTTAACAAATTATTATATTTAAAAATTCAAACATTATTTATATTATTTAGTATTTAAATATATATTAGGTTAGCCATTTTTTAGATGCAAACATATTTTTGTATTAAAAAACAAAAGCACTTATATTAACATATTGCTTTAAAAATCGTTGATATTTATATTACTTTCAATTATAATAAATAAGGCGCATTAAAAGAAAATTTTATTAAGAGGTACAGTTAATTGAACATTAATAAAAACATATTAAATAAGGCAAGTATCATTAATTTTTTATTGCTAAATGTAGGAATAGTTTTACTTGCATTTGGTATTTATTTTTTCAAATTCCCAAACAATTTTTCTACAGGTGGTGTAAGCGGTTTATCTGTTATACTTGCCGCAACACCTATACCTTTGTCCAGTGCAACATTAATGTTTATTTTTAATATACTATTTTTAATTTTGGGTTTTATATTCCTTGGCAAAGACCTTGGTTTTACCACTGCATATTGCTCTATTGCTTTTTCTGTTCTTATTCAGTTGTTAGAGGTTATTTATCCTATGCAAGCCCCTTTTACAAATTCAAAAATGTTAGAACTTGCGTTTGCAATAATTTTGCCGGGCGTTGGTTCAGCCATACTGTTTACACTTGGTACATGTTCAGGTGGAACCGATATACTTGCTCTTATCATTAATAAAAATACCAGTATAAATTTAGGCTTATCTTTATTAATAAGCGATTTCCTTATTACATTTGCAACCCTATTCTTTTTTGGCATAGAAACATGTCTTTACTCTATGCTTGGACTTATATTAAAATCGTTTGTGCTAGATAGTGTAATAGAAAATATAAGCACAAAAAAAATTGCAATTGTTATAACAGCAGAAAAAGATGCTATTATTGATTATATAACAAACAACATACACCGAGGTGTTACTTTGTGGAATTGCGCCGGTGGCTTTACCGGCACACAAAAAACTGCAATATTAACAGCACTAACTCGCACCCAAGCAAGAGACTTAAAACAATTTGTTAAAGCTATAGATAAAACAGCTTTTATCATTGTTAACAATTCTACAGAAATAATAGGAAAAGGGTTTTATCGCAATCACTAAAATTTTGTTCATATTTTGTGTTTCACTTAAAAAAACTATATTTTTTACACTTTTAATTACAATTAAATTATAGCAATAAGTAATAATATTATATACATTATAAAATTTATTTAGGAGAAAGTTATATGCAAATTACTGTTCTGGGCTGCGGTAGATGGGGATCATTTCTTTCATGGTATCATAGCAAAAGCGGAGATGTTATGCTTTATGGTCGAGAGTCATCTAAAAATTTTAATACTCTTTTACATACAAGGCAAAATAAATTTGTTAGTTTGCAAGAAAACATACAACTTACAAGTAATTTAAAGCAAGCTTTAAATTATTCAAACATCATAATAGTATCTATTAGTGCACAGCACTTGCGCACACTTGCTAAACAAATAAATGAATATGACGTTAATGGCAAAACATTTATATTGTGCATGAAAGGTATTGAGGCCAGTACAGGACTAACGCTTACACAAGTTGTAGAACAAGAAATAAAACAAAATATAAAAACAGCCGTTTGGGTAGGACCCGGACATGTGCAAGATTTTGTAAAAGGTATACCTAATTGCCAAGTTATAGATTCTAAAGAAACCATGGTTGTTGAAAATATAGTAAATTTAATGAGCACCGACCTAATACGACTTTATAAGGGAAACGACATATTGGGAACCGAGCTAGGTGCGGCGGCAAAAAATGTAATTGGAATAGCCGCAGGAATGTTGGATGCAAAAAAATTAAGTAGCTTAAAAGGGGCACTTATGGCCCGTGGTGCAAGAGAAGTAGCACGATTAATGCATGCAATGGGAGCAAATGAGCTTTCGGCATATGGTCTTTGCCATTTAGGAGATTATGAAGCAACACTTTTTTCAAGCTATAGCCATAACAGAAATTTTGGAGAAGCATTTATAAAGAACGAAAAATTTGATGAACTTGCAGAAGGTGCCCAAACAGTAAAAGCCCTTATTATTTTAGGAAAAAAACATAATGTAGACTTGCCTATTTGTGATGCCGTTTGTAAAATTATACATGAAAATAAAAATGCGGACGAAGTTTTACAGCAGTTATTTACAAGAGAAGTAAAAGATGAATTTTGGTTATAACATAATTACTATATTTTAAGCTTTTTCTATATATGTATTAATGTATATTTACTTTTGTAATAACACTCAAATTTTTAATTCACTTCAAATAACTCAAGTGTTAAAATCAGCCTTTAATACATAAAAAGCAGAAAAAAAATGAAGAAAACCTTAAAAATACTAGCATAAAAAGAATAAAGTTTTTTTTAAAAAGAAGTTTACAATTTACGTTGCAAACTTCTTTTTTGTTATTTTTTCTCTAAAAAATAACAAAAGCTATTCGCTTAATATTTATTATAATTTTATTAGCTAATTTGTTTATTACATTGTTTTCTTTTAAATTACTTTTAGTCTCATTCTGGCTTTTCACATCATATCATGCAAAAAATATTTTTATAACAAAATTAAATTAATTTGCATTATTTACTAGCTTTTTAATTATTTTTAACTTTATTTAATTTTTTGCTTTTTATTCAACTAATTTTAATTTCACCACTACAAGTAGGCATGAATATACTAGAGAAACATGCCTAATTAATCGAGGTGAAATAATGTTAAAATCTATTCGTTTTTTATTTATATTGGTATTTTCATTTTCTATGGTAACTAATGTTACCTCGTCCGATAAAGACATAACAAGTTCATTAAAACAAGCTCAATCTCAAACTCCATCTTCAGCTACAAGCTCAAGTATCTATTCTTCAGCGTCTGTGTCTTCAAACAGCAGTGTTAGTTCAAGTAGCAACGCACAAAACACATCTTCATCATATAGCAACTCTAACCTCAATAATCAACCTACTAATGGCGAAACACAAGATAATCAACTTCTAACAGAGGTTCAATCTAATTCGAACGCTCCAACAATTCTTATTCCTGCACCCGAAGAATTTACTTCTACACCTTACTATAATAGCGAAAATGCACTAGGCATTGCAGGCAGTTTTCATATTGTAGGGTTTAACACAGTAAGGCTAAATGCGCACACAAACGGAAATGTATTAGCAAATAAATTGTATGCTAATTCAAACTTTGGAACAAACAACCTAGTAGACGAATTAAGCTACGTAGCACACTATGAACAAGTTAATTCCGGAAGTGCAACGTCGTTGTCGCATATTTTAGCGGTAGGTAGCGCAAACAATGTTGAACTAGTAGATAACGGCAATGCAATAGCAATAAATGGCACGAAACTAGACAGACCTAAGGTAGTTTGGAAAGATGATGCCAATCCTTTTATTGATTTGATGTCATTAAAAAATCAATATTTAAACCTTTCTACTACCTTAAGTACTTACTCTAATTACAATATAACAAGCTATTTAAATACAAATGCAGGCAGTGTTGATGAAAGCTATATAGAACTTACTAATTCTGGTGAAGCCGGAATATTTAACACCACAGCCACTGAAATTTCTTCGTTGCGATACCTTGGCGTAAAAGGGTTTTCTTCCTCAAACACTAACGGCGTTGTAATTAATGTAAATTGTGAGGGAGTATCTCTGCTAAATTTGCCTATAAGCCTAATTTCAGTTGATGGCAACAATATACCATTAAGTGAAACTCACATATTTACAAATGGCAGAGTTTTATGGAATTTTTATAACTATTTACCTTATTCCGCAACATCTATCACTGCATCATTGTTACATGCAAGTATACTTGCCGAAGGTGCAAGCTTTACTGCATCACAAAATTTAAACGGCACCATTATTGCAAACAACATTACAATTAATGCCGAGTCCCATAGAGATGATTTTATATCAGAAATTCCAACACCAACAACTAAAATATCTGTAACTGTAAATAAATTATGGTTAAACTCGGATACTTCTCCAATGGATAGTAATGGCTATTGTGCAATAGTTCAACTTTTGCAAGATTCAACTAATTATGGCCCTCCAATTACATTAGATGAAAGCAACAATTTTAGTTATACATATAACGATCTTCCTTCAACATCAACTTACACTATACAAGAACAAAGTGTACTTTATAATAGCGAAGATGTTAGTAGCTTGTTTAATATAACAACACAAAATGATAGCAATATTATAACTGTAACAAACACTTTAAAACATATAAACACCGTAACTTTGCCTGAAACAGGCGGAAAGTTATATTTACTTTTAATATTTGGTCTTTTAATCACAATAACTTCTCTAATTCTATTAATTTGTATAAGGAGCAAAAAATGAAACTCATAAAAAAAATTCAAGCTTTTTTAATAGCTTTTTTAATAATAAACACATTAATTATAACTTCTAGTGCAAACAGTTATAATATTTTAATCCAAAATACTAATACATCTATTTCTATAAATAACAATACATATAATGCCTACCTTCTTTTTGAAGCAGTAGATAATAATGATGGTGGATTTATATTTAACCCGGATACGTGCCTTGCGGTAAGTTATACCCCACTAAATGGATCTCCATTAACCGGCACAGAACTATTGCATTGGCTAAGCGATTCTTCTCGTACCAGTTCAGAACTTTATGATTTTTCAACAAGTATTTACAATAACTATATAGATATAACCCCTGCTCCAATTCCATCAGGAAGCGGTAAAGCAGTTGATGAAAATGCTAACATATCGCTTAATGTTGCAGGTTATTATATTGTAAGTGGTGGAGGCGAAAGAGTAGATAATCACAGTCCTATCACTGCGCTTTCATCACTTTCTGTAACAAATCCAACCTCCACTGTTAATCCCAAATTCGATGCCCCTACCCTTAACAAACAAGTTTATCACGATAACTTAGATAGCTATACTAAATATTCTGACCATGCAATTGGCGATAATGTAATATATGAAATTAGAACAACAGTACCAGCTACAACAGGATATACAGATTACAATTATGTTATAACCGACACTTTAGATGACGGCCTTACCTTTAACAACGATTTAATATTGACAGCAGAATCATCTTCAGGCACAGTTAACATTCCCTCTAGTTATTTTACTTTAACTAAAGGGTCTATTCAAAATAACGGTTTTACGCTAGACATTGATTTGCTATCTTTAATTAATGAAGGCTTAATTAAAACTTCAGACACTTTAGTAGCTAAGTTTTCAGCCACACTAAATGAGCATGCTTTTATTAGCCCAGACGATACAAACGATAACAATGCATCATTGTCATACAGCAACAACCCTCAAAATCTTGTTTCTTTAGGAAACACACCTACAAGCACAACAAAAAGTTCAACATTTAAAATTCAGCTTACAAAAACAAATAGTTCGTATTTAGGGCTTGACGGTGCTGAATTTGTTATTACCCTAGATGAAAAATTAATAATTGATGCTGATGGTAAACCGACAAATGCATTAAATTTTATGCAAATGTCAATTGATAATTACATTATTGCGCCAAACAATTACACAGGTGCTACAAGTACAACACTTATTGCAGGTAGTATAAATATATTAGGCCTTAACAGCAATACCACATATTACATTCATGAAATATCCCCGCCGGATGGCTATACGTTAAATACTACACCCACTTACTTTTCACTAAATGCAGAATATGATACTGTTACAGGCGACATTTTGCCGGATTATCCTGAAATGTATGTTAACAGCTCATCTACACCCGTTGAGCCTGTTCTTAATATTATAAACTACAAATCTATTAGCTTACCACAAACAGGCGGCAACTCTACCTTAATTTTTGTTTTATCAGGTATCTTGTTGCTAATTACCGGAATTTCATTACTGCTACTTACAAAACGAGGCTTTAAAAATGTTTAAATATAAAATATTAAAGCCTCTTTGTGTATCATTCTTTATTGTAGGAATAGCAATGCTATCTTACCCCACTTTGTCCGATAAGGCTATTAGTGTCAAACATAAACAGATTATAAAAACTTATTCAGATGAGGTGCTCTCAACACCAATTATTACAGAGGAGGTTCTTTCATTAGCCGAAAAGTATAACGATATTGTGCGAATGAGGGGAGGCTATGGATTTATTCCTATGCAAGATGAGCTCGAGCTCTATTACTCTGCTTTAAGCCATAACGATAATACAATAATGGGTTACATCTCCATACCTAAACTTTCAATCTCATTGCCAATTTATCACAGCAGTTCTCAAGCAGTTTTGCAAGCCGGAATAGGACACATAGAGAGCACTTCTCTTCCTATAGGTGGTTCTTCTAATCACAGTGTTTTAACAGGTCACAGTGGAATGAGCAGCGCAAAAATGTTTACTAAAATAGATACATTAAATTTAAAAGATCAATTCATTCTTAATGTGCAAAATGAAAAGTTATACTATGAAATATATAATATTGTCACTGTTCTTCCAAGCGAGGTTGAACTATTGAAAATTCAAGATGGAAAAGACCTGTGCACATTAGTAACATGTACGCCATACGGCTCAAATACTCACCGTTTACTTGTACAAGGTAAAAGAATAATTTTGTAATAAACAGGCTCGTATTACTTTATTAAAATTAAACAGACGTATTTGTAAAAAGTTACAAATACGTCTGTTTAATCTTAACACTTTACAGGCTTTTAAGCCACATATTAAACATTTCTACTTGGTAAATAACCCACGAGCCAATTCTTGGCATACCCCAAGGGCTAACCAAATACCCCAAAAACAATATAGGCAAAGCATAAAATATCCCTAAAGCAAATACAGCAAATATTCCTATAATAAATAAAATAAATGCTAAAATTGCCAGCAATCCACTGCCAAAAAACAAAATAAATTTGGACATACCCAATAGTATATTTAAAATTACTGTAATTGGGAAAAGTATAATTTTAAGAAGCATTATAATTTAAGCCTTTCTTTTTACAATTTATTCAATAATAACATAAAATCGATGATATTTCTACATATTCATTACAAATTAATAAATAGCTTTACTTATAAATATTACTGTGTTACATTTAATATAAATAAATATTAATTTATTAAATATATGTTTGAAAAGGAATTGCAGTAATGATTAGTTTTGGCAACGATTGGGACGACTTACTTAAAGAAGAATTTAAAAAAGAATATTACGTAAAGTTACGTCAATTTTTAAAACAAGAATATAATAATTATATTATTTACCCTAACATGAATGATATTTTTAATGCATTAAAACATACTTCTTTTTCTGATGTAAAGGTGGTTATACTTGGCCAAGACCCTTACCACGGTGAAAATCAGGCACATGGATTTTGTTTTTCCGTAAAAAAGGGTGTTGCGTTGCCTCCGTCTTTGCTAAATATTTTTAAAGAAATTCAAAGCGAATATGATTACGATATTCCCATTAATGGAGAGTTGACAAATTGGGCAAACCAAGGCATATTGCTGCTTAATACATGTTTAACGGTAAGGCAAAAATATGCAAACAGCCATTTTGGTAAGGGCTGGGAATTGTTTACCGACAACATTATATGTACTTTAAATAAAAAGCAAGAACCTATAGTATACTTACTTTGGGGTGCAAATGCTAAAAGCAAGCAAAAACTAATTACTAACCCAAAACATCTTGTTTTAACTTCTGTACACCCTAGCCCACTAAGTGCTCACAAAGGTTTTTTTGGCTGTAACCACTTTAAAAAGGCAAATGAGTTTTTAAAAAACAATAACATACAAGAAATAGATTGGAAAATTATATAAATTTAATCTTATCTATTCGTGAAAATCATCATAGTTATTAACGGTATACCTCAATATTTATTAACTACCATAGTATCTTTTTTATTCTATCATTTGTTTTAGCGCAGCCTGCTTTGATTTATGCAAATGATTTCGTAAAGATGTTGCAGCGGATTTAAAATCATCTGCAAGCAAAAACTCTACTATTTCAATATGTTCTTTTTGAGATTGCTCTATTCTATCTACTATTTTTTCTCCCGATAATATACGCACTCTATGTGTCATTTCGTATACATTGTCTAGGCAAGCACTTAAATATTCATTTCTATTTACACTAAGCAAAATTCTATGCAAATCAGCATCAGCCTGATATGCTTTTTCTTTTAATTTTGAAGATTCCATTATACTAATACAGTAGTTAAGGCAATTCATTAAAGATTCTTTATTTAAATTAACGCCATAATTTTCAATTATATATGGTTCAATTAATTCCCTAACTTGATATAATTCTATAAGTTTAGTTATAGATATATCTGTTATAAATACACCTTTTTTAGAAATAATCTTTACAAAGCCCTCACTTTCAAGCCTACTTAGTGCATCTCTTATAGGTGTGCGAGACACTCCGTATTTTTCACTTAAAAGCGTTTCGTTCAGAAAATCTCCCGGCATATATTCACAGTTAATAATGCTACTTTTTACATCATTATACGTTTTTTCTTTTAAATTTAACTTTTTCATCTAAATCCCCTTTATATGCATTTATGTTAATTAAAATAATTTATAGTACCATATATAAATATTATAATGTATTTTTCATTGCGGTGCAACATTAAAACTATCTTAGTTTGTTTTACATACTTTAATAAACTTTAAAAAATGTATTGACACAAAAGATTTTTTGTTGTATTCTTATTGTATACAACAACATTGTGCTAAAAGCAAATTTGAAGTTGTACTATTTATTAATCAGTGTATTGTTGTTTCTAAACTCGCAGTAGTGTATTTAATACCACATCATTTCCAAATGCAACTAATTAACTGTAACTACTATGCTTGGCATATTTGGCTTTTATTTTAATAGCTACACAAAAAGCTCACATTAATAATAATTATTAAATTTAAAATACTTTTACTTTCTCTTTACATAAATAAAAAGCACCCTTAAAGGGTGCTTTTTATTTTGCTTATATATTTGTTATTTAATCTTCAAGTAAATTGTCTTGTACAAAAGTATCATCAATTAAATCATCGCTATTTTGCATTAAGCTAATTGTACTTTCAAGTTCAGGTATACCTGTTCCTGCCGGAATAAGTTTACCAATAATAACGTTTTCTTTTAGTCCCATTAGCGGGTCTACTTTACCTTTAATTGCAGCGTCTGTTAAAACTCTTGTAGTTTCTTGGAACGATGCTGCCGATAAGAATGAGTCTGTTGCAAGTGATGCCTTTGTTATACCAAGTAGCATTGCATCTGCACTTGCAGCTACAAAATCGCTTCCTTGTTCTTGTTTTGCAGCCTCGTTAGCAGCTCTAAATTCAAATTTATCCATTATAGAGCCAGGTATTAAACTTGTGCTTCCTGCATCATTAATGCGTAATTTGCGCATCATTTGCAGTACTATAACTTCAATATGTTTATCGCAAATGTCAACACCTTGTAGGCGATATACCTTTTGCACTTCACTTATCAAGTAATTTTGCACGGCTATAGGGCCTTTTATCGCTAAAATGTCTTGTGGGAATGCAAAACCTTCTGTAATAATATCGCCTTGCTCAAGCTCGTCACCCTCTGCAACACGTATGCGTTGGCCAAAAGGTATTAAATAGCTTTTTTCAGCCGGTGCTCCGTTTTCGTCAACACCTGTAACTACTATATGACGGTTTTTCTTGCTGTCATCTATATGTGCAGTACCTGCAATTTCTGTCATAATAGCAAGATTTTTTGGTCTACGCGCTTCAAATAGTTCTTCAACACGAGGCAAACCTTGTGTAATATCTTCTGCCGAAGCAATACCACCGGTATGGAATGTACGCATAGTAAGCTGTGTGCCCGGCTCACCAATAGATTGGGCTGCAATAATACCAACTGCCTCGCCCATACCTACAAGTCTACCGTTTGCTAAGTTTGCACCATAACACTTGCTACAAGCACCGTGTTTTGCGTCACAGCAAAGAACACTGCGTATTTCTACCTCTTTAATGCCTGCATCTATAATTTTTTGTGCATCTTCAAGTGTCATCATGTGTTCTTTGCTAACTATAATTTCACCTGTGCTTGGGTTAATAATATCGCTAACTGTAAATCGACCTTCAAGGCGCTCTTCAAATTTTTCAATTATCTCATTGCCTTCTCTTATATCGCTTACCTTTATGCCGCTAGTTGCTCCGCAATCTTTCTCGCGTATAATTACGTCTTGAGAAACATCTACAAGTCTACGTGTAAGGTAACCAGAGTCAGCTGTTCTTAGCGCTGTATCGGCAAGGCCTTTACGTGCACCTTTACCAGCTATAAAGTATTCAAGAACGTTCAATCCTTCACGGTAATTACTTCTAATTGGAATTTCAATTGTACGGCCTGATGTATTTGCAATAAGTCCACGCATACCGGCAAGCTGACGAATTTGTGCCATTGTACCACGAGCACCCGAATCGGCCATCATGTAAATTGGGTTTCTATCATCAAGGTTTGTTGTAAGTGCTTCTGCTACATCTTCTGTTGTTTTGTTCCAAATTTTAATAATGTTTGCATAGCGCTCATCGTTAGAAATTAAACCTTTGTTATATTGTGCTGTAATATTTAAAATCTTAGCCTCTGCCTGTGCAAGCATTTCTTTTTTCTGTGGAGGAATAACAGCATCGGATACAGCAACAGTAATTGCACTTTTTGTAGAGTATTTATAACCCTGTGATTTAACTTTGTCAAGCATTTCAGCAGTTATTTCAACACCGTGAACGTGTATACACTTATCTATTATTTTACCAAGAGTTTTTTTGTTAACCAAGAAGCTTACCTCTAGCGAAAATGCGCTTTCAGGGTTACTTCTGTCTATAAATCCAAGATCTTGAGGTATAGGCTGATTAAATATAATGCGCCCAACTGTAGTATTTACAATACCTGTATAAGCCTCGCCGCTTACTTCAACTGTTCTTCTAACGCTAATTTTTGCATGAAGTGAAACAGTTCCTTCATGATATGCCATTATAGCTTCGTTTTCGTCGCGGAAAACTTTTCCCTCGCCCAAATCGCCTTCGTTCATCATAGTTAAGTAGTAGCTACCCAAAACCATATCTTGTGTAGGTACAGTAACTGGCTTACCATCAGAAGGTTTAAGCAAGTTTCTACTTGCAAGCATAAGTGTTTTTGCCTCTCGCTGTGCCTCTTTTGATAGTGGCACATGAACGGCCATTTGGTCGCCGTCAAAGTCGGCATTATAAGCGGTACAAACAAGCGGGTGAAGTTTTATAGCTCTACCCTCTACAAGTACAGGTTCAAATGCCTGAATGCCCAAGCGGTGAAGTGTTGGAGCACGGTTTAACAAAACCGGATGTCCGTCGATAACTGTTTCCAAAGAATCCCAAACTTCAGTTCTTGTTCTTTCAACCATTTTTCTTGCCGATTTAATATTGTTTGCAAGCCCTTTTTCAACAAGGTCTTTCATAACAAATGGTTTAAACAACTCAAGTGCCATTTCTTTAGGCAACCCACATTGATACATTTTTAGCTCTGGTCCTACAACAATAACGCTACGGCCCGAGTAATCTACACGTTTACCAAGCAAGTTTTGACGGAAACGTCCTTGCTTACCTTTTAGCATATCTGATAAGCTCTTAAGCGGACGATTATTAGGACCCGCAACAGGGCGTCCTCTTCTTCCGTTATCTATAAGTGCATCAACAGCTTCTTGAAGCATACGTTTTTCATTGCGAACAATAATATCAGGAGCGCCAAGTTCTAGCAGGCGTTTTAGCCTGTTATTCCTGTTTATTACACGACGATACAAGTCGTTAAGGTCACTTGTTGCAAAACGTCCGCCGTCAAGTTGTACCATTGGGCGAATGTCCGGTGGTATAACCGGAATTGTATCAAGTATCATCCATTCAGGTCTATTGCCTGAAGTGCGAAAAGCATCTACAACTTCAAGCCTTTTAAGCAACCTTACCCTTTTTTGTCCTGCTGCTTCTTCAAGCTCTTTGTGTAAAGTTTCGCTAAGCTTTTCAGTATCTATATTTTGCAGTAGCTCTTTAATGGCTTCTGCACCCATTGAAGCTTTAAACTCGTCTTCATAATGCTCACGCATATCAGCATATTCTTTTTCGCTTAAAAGTTGTTTTTCCTCAAGTTGAGTAAAACCTGGATCTGTAACTATATAAGCTGCAAAATACAATACTTTTTCAAGTAACCTTGGGCTAATGTCTAAAATTAAACCAATACGTGAAGGTATACCCTTAAAATACCATATATGAGATACGGGAGCTGCAAGTTCAATATGCCCCATACGTTCGCGTCTTACTTTGCTGCGTGTAACCTCAACGCCGCATCTATCACAAACTTTACCTTTATATCTTATACGTTTATATTTTCCGCAATGGCATTCCCAGTCTTTCGTAGGGCCAAAAATTTTCTCGCAAAACAAACCATCTCTTTCAGGTTTTAAAGTGCGGTAGTTGATTGTTTCCGGCTTTTTGACTTCACCATAGCTCCACTCCCTAACTTTATCGGGAGAAGCAAGGCCTATTTTAATTGAATCAAAAGCGTTAAATTCCATGAAACAAACCCTTTCTTATTATAAATTTATCTTATTTTAGCGGTTATTTAATTTGCAATTATTCATCATCTTCGTTATTATAATCGTCGTTTTCAGAGTCATCACTGTCATCCAAATCAAACTCAAATGTAACTTCATCATCGTCATCATCATCGTCGTCTTGCAACAGTGTATCTTCCTCGTTAACGTCGCTTATGTTATAGTCGTTTTCAAGTTCACTTTCAACCATAACATCTTGGGCTTGTGGAATATCAGACATATCAAATCCCATGTCTTCTTCATAGTTTTGCTTAATGTCAATTTCATTGCCTTCATCATCTTGTACTCGCACTGCAAGGCCAAGAGATTGCAATTCTTTAACAAGAACCCTAAACGCCTCTGGAATACCAGGTTTTGGCACGCTTTGACCCTTAACAATTGCCTCATATGTTTTAACACGTCCAACTACGTCATCCGACTTAACTGTTAAAATTTCTTGCAATGTGTAAGCAGCACCGTAAGCTTCAAGTGCCCAAACTTCCATTTCACCAAAGCGCTGGCCGCCAAACTGAGCCTTACCACCAAGTGGTTGTTGTGTAACAAGGCTGTAAGGTCCTGTGCTTCTTGCGTGAATTTTATCGTCTACAAGGTGATGCAATTTTAAGTAGTACATGTAGCCAACAGTAACCGGGCTATCAAATTTTTCTCCGGTACGTCCGTCGTATACAAAGCTTTTGCCATCTTCCCTCATGCCGCATTCTTTAAACATTTCGCTAATATCTGTTTCATGTGCACCGTCAAATACAGGAGTTGCAACTTTCCATCCCATTGCTTTAGCTGCAAAAGCCAAGTGAACCTCCAAAACTTGTCCGATGTTCATACGTGAAGGAACGCCAAGTGGGTTAAGAACTATGTCAAGCGGTGTGCCGTCTTCAAGGAAAGGCATATCTTCTTGTGGCAATATGCGCGATACAACACCCTTATTACCATGACGACCCGCCATTTTATCTCCAACGCTAATTTTACGTTTTTGTGCTATATAACACCTTACAACTTCACGTACACCCGGTTTTAATTCATCGCAGTTTTCAGGTGTAAAGCGTTTAACATCAACTATAATTCCGTACTCACCGTGAGGTACTCTTAAAGAAGTATCACGCACTTCACGTGCTTTCTCACCAAAAATTGCACGTAGCAATCTTTCCTCTGCTGTTAGCTCTGTTTCACCTTTAGGTGTTACTTTACCAACTAAAATATCGCCTGCGCCAACCTCGGCACCAATGCGAATAATTCCACGCTCGTCCAAGTCTTTAAGTGCATCATCACCTACGTTTGGAATATCACGTGTTATCTCTTCTGGTCCAAGCTTTGTAACACGGCTTTCAATTTCATATTCTTCTATATGAATTGAAGTATAAATGTCTTCTCTAACAATCTTCTCATTAATTAGAACAGCATCTTCGTAGTTATAACCTTCCCATGTCATAAATCCTATCAATGCGTTTTTACCAAGGCTAATCTCACCGTTTTTAGTAGCAGGGCCATCTGCAATAACTTGGCCTTTTTCTACGCTTTCGCCTTTTTTAACAATTGGGCGTTGATTTATACAAGTGCCTTGGTTAGAGCGCATAAATTTAATTAGCTCGTACTCATCGTATGTTGCCTGAGAAGTTTTTACAATTATTTTACTTGCTTCAACGTGCTCTACAACGCCGTCGTTTCTTGCTAAAACGCAAACGCCAGAGTCACACGCTGCTTTATACTCCATACCTGTTGCAACAATAGGTTGCTCGGTAACAAGTAGTGGCACAGCTTGACGTTGCATGTTCGAGCCCATAAGTGCACGGTTAGCATCGTCGTTTTCTAAAAATGGTATCATTGCAGTAGCAACAGAAACAACCATTTTAGGCGAAACGTCCATAAAATCGGCTCTTTCGCGCTCAACTTCAACTATTTCGTCACGGTAACGGCACGAAACCCTAGAGCGAGCAAATCTACCTAGTTCATCAAGTTCTTCATTGGCCTGTGCAACAATGTATTCGTCTTCAACGTCTGCAGTCATGTAAACTACTTCGCTTGTAACTACACCTGTATCTTTATTAATTTTACGGTATGGTGCTTCAATAAATCCATACTCGTTAATGCGTGCAAATGTTGCTAGGTAAGATATAAGACCGATATTAGGACCCTCAGGTGTTTCTATCGGGCACATGCGTCCATAGTGCGAATAGTGAACGTCACGAACTTCAAATCCTGCACGGTCACGAGAAAGACCGCCAGGGCCAAGTGCCGAAAGACGTCTTTTATTTGTAAGCTCTGCAAGTGGGTTGTTTTGGTCCATAAATTGAGAAAGAGGGCTTGAGCCGAAAAATTCTTTTATAGACGCTACAACAGGCCTAATATTAATTAAAGCTTGTGGCGTAATTTCATCTGTGCTTTGAGATTGCAATGTCATTCTTTCACGAATAACACGCTCCATACGAGAAAAACCAATTCTAAATTGATTTTGTAAAAGCTCACCCACGCTTCTAATGCGGCGGTTGCCAAGGTGATCGATATCATCTACTGTGCCAATGTTGTTGCCTAAATTATTTACATAGTTAACAGCAGATAAAATATCATCTACCGTAACTGTTTTACTAATAAGCTTGTCACGATTTTTAACTAGCATTTCTTTTTGCTCGTCTTCATCATCTGTAGCATCTAGTATTTCTTTTAGTGCAACAAAATTTACACGCTCTGTAATTTCACATTCCCTAGGGTCAAACGATAAAAAGTTAGCTGCATCTACAGTTCCGTTAGATACTACTTTAACTTCTCTATCGTTAACTTTAACGTATACTAAGTTTACGCCGGCTTTATCTATATCTTCTGCCTGTGGGCGTGTTATTTTTTCGCCTGCGGCAACAATTAGCTCGCCGGTAAGCGGTGCTATAATGTCACGAGATGAAATTTGACCTTCAATTCTACGTGCTATAGCAAGTTTTTTATTCATTTTATATCTGCCAAAACGCGACAAGTCGTATCTACGAGGATCGAAGAATAGACTGTTTATATGAGTGCTGGCACTCTCCACCGTTGGTGGCTCGCCCGGACGAAGTTTACGATAAGTTTCTAGTAAACCCTCTTCCTCGCTGCGTGTTGTGTCTTTTGCAAGTGTAGCATCTATTCTGTCATCGTCGCCAAAAAAATCTCTAATTTTAGCGTCGTCACCAAGTCCTAATGCTCTTACAAATACAGATATAGGCAATTTTCTGTTTTTATCAATTCTTACATAAAAAACATCATTAGCATCTGTTTCAAATTCAATCCATGCACCCCTGTTTGGGTTTAGCGTAGTAGTAAAAAGCTCTTTTCCTGTTTTGTCGTAGCTTTTACCGAAATACACGCCCGGTGAACGTACAAGTTGTGATATTATTACGCGCTCGGCACCATTAATTATAAATGTGCCGGAATCTGTCATGCGAGGAAAATCTCCCATGAAAATTTCTTGCTCTTTTACTTCGCCTGTTTCTCTGTTAAGAAGGCGCACAGTAACCCTAAGCGGCGCTGCGTAAGTAACGTCACGTTCTTTACATTCTTTAATTGTGTACTTTGGTTTAGAATCCAGCTTATAATCTATAAACTCTAAAACCAAGTTGCCGGTGTAGTCCTCAATAGTGGAAATGTCTCTAAAAACTTCCTTGAGTCCCTGGTTCAGAAACCACTGATATGAGTTTTTTTGCACCTCTATTAAATTGGGCATATTAATAACTTCGTTTATTTTAGAAAAACTCATGCGCTCAGTTTTTCCGCACTGAACGGGCTTGACTTTCACCATAAAACACAACAACTCCTAACTTTTATTTACATTATTTTACACGTCTTGTATATTAATACAAAAACAACAGAAAAACGCACCCCTTTTATCGCAACCTGCACAAAAAAAATGTGTTAGTTTTGCTCAAAAAGGCGCGTTTGGCCATATTGATACATTATAGATAATACTACTTATATTTATATTTGTCAATACTAATGGGAAATTTTATACTACGTTTTTTATTTTAATAATAATAACAAAACGTTTCCTAGCAAAAATACATATATGACACACTAGGAAACGTGTATATTAATTTAAATTATTTATTACATGTATTCGTCAGATTTTTTAAGAATATCGTCAAACGAAATTGCAGCCATTTTTTTATTTATCTCCACGCTTATCTCACCAAATACATCTCTAAAAACACATTCTGTTATATTTCCCGAGCTACACTTAACCTCACAATTTTCTCCAACGCATTTTGCAAGCTTATACGGGCCCTCAACAGATGTAATAACGTCAAGCAATGTAATATCTTTAGCACTTTTGGCAAGCTCGTACCCGCCACAGTTGCCCTTATAGCTGTTAACAAGCCCTCCGCTTACAAGTTTGCCAAGTATTTTAAGCGAAAAGCGCAAAGAAACACAAACCTCACTGCTAATTGTTCTGGCGTCTTTTCTCTTGCCCGCACGAGCAAGACAATATATTATGCGCACTGCATTGTCGGATTCTTGTGTTATATGCAATTAATCACCCTCTTGGCATTTTTTTAATACAATTTTAAACAAATTATTAATCTAAAAAGTCTCTTAGTTTTTTACTGCGGCTAGGATGGCGCAACTTACGCAAAGCTTTTGCCTCTATTTGGCGAATGCGCTCACGTGTAACATCAAACTCTCTGCCCACTTCTTCTAGTGTTCTTGGGCGGCCATCTTCAAGTCCGAACCGAAGACGCAACACTTTTTCTTCCCTAGGTGTAAGGCTTTTAAGCACACCCGATAGTTGCTCTTTTAAAAGTGTATGGCTGGCAGCCTCTGCAGGTACCGGCGCATCTTCATCAGGAATAAAATCTCCAAGGTGGCTGTCTTCCTCTTCGCCTATAGGTGTTTCAAGGCTAACAGGTTCTTGTGCAACACGCATAATTTCGCGCACTCTGTCAACGGGCATTTCAAGCTCTTCTGCTATTTCATCTGCTGTTGGTTCGTGTCCGTTTCTGTGCAAAAGTTGGCTCGATATTTTTTTAACCTTATTTATTGTTTCAACCATGTGAACAGGAATTCTTATAGTTCTTGCTTGGTCGGCAATTGCACGTGTAATAGCTTGTCTTATCCACCATGTTGCATATGTTGAAAATTTAAAACCTTTTGTGTGGTCAAATTTTTCAACCGCTTTTATAAGGCCTAAATTGCCCTCTTGTATTAAATCTAAAAATTGCATACCTCTGCCAACATATCTTTTTGCAATAGAAACAACAAGGCGCAAGTTTGCCTCTGACAGGCGCTGTTTTGCTTTGTCGCCGTCTTCGCCACCGCCTTGAATTGTAATTGCAAGGTTAACCTCTTCTTCTGTAGAAAGTAGCGGAACCCTACCTATTTCTTTTAAGTAAACTTTAACAGGATCGTCAATATTAACACCTTCTGCACTAAGTGCCGATTGTAACACATCAACATTTTCCTCTGTCAAAGTAAATTCTTCCTCTTCCGGGTCTGCCTCATCTACAATTTCAATGTTGTTAGTTTCCAGCATTTCATACAGTCTGTCTACAAGCTCAACCTCAAAACCCACTTCTTCCAGTGCGTCATTTATTTCTTTTGTTGTAACTTTGCCATTGCGCTTACCGTTTTCTATTAAATTTTGAATTGCAAGCTTTTTATTTTCTCCCATTATTTTACTCCTTATACCATTTATGTTTTTTTATCTTTTAGTATTTCTACATATTTTGCCAGTTCATCCATAGATTTTTCTGTTTGCATTTCACTTTGCAAACTATTTTGTTCTATGCGTTGTAAATATAAATTTATATCGCGCTCATCAATTTCTACTTCGTAATTCTGAGCCAATATTTTACTTAAAAGGCTTATAATATTTTCAGGTAACTCATCGCTAAGCAATGCTAAATCTACTTGTTCTGCCTCATGGTTTAATATTACATTATACACAGCGGCCATTTCGGTGCTTATAAAATCATCTGGTGTAATTTTATTGCTAATTAACTGTAAATAGTTTGGATTTTTTAAAACAGCACCCATCAGTTGTTGTTCGGCAAAAACTACGCCTAATGATTTTTCGCTCTCTGTGTATTTTAAATTACTTAAATTTACGCTCATTCCCTCATTTAAAAGGTTTCGCTCTCGCTGTTTTTTATCTCTTCGTATTTTTGTTTTTAACGCAGCGTTTATTTGCGCCTGTACCGATTGTTTCGCTACGTTTGTTTCTTCGCTAAGCCTTCCTGCATAAACATCGCGCTCTATAGCCGAAGTTGCTCCTGCCAAAATTGTAGCAGCCTCTTTTAAATATGCCACTCGCCCATCGTCTTGTGATATGTCGTATTTTTGTCGTGCTTTTAAAAGCGTATATTCTATTGCATTGTCAGAACCATTTAATAGCATTTCGAACTTTTCTTTTCCAAACTTAGCAATATATTCATCGGGGTCTTTTGCATTTTGCACATTTAACACCGATACCTTAACAGGTGAATTTGCAAATAAATTTATAGCTTTGCTAGTTGCCTTTTGCCCTGCTTCATCGCTATCAAAGCAAATTACAACTTCGTGTGCATAATCCGAAAGAATTTTAACATGATCTGTTGTGAGAGCTGTGCCGCAACCTGCAACAGCAGTTGTAAATCCTGCCTGATGCAGCGCAATTGCGTCCATATTGCCCTCGCACAATATATACTTACGATTTGCACTTTTCTTTGCAATATTCAGTGCAAACAGTGTTTTACTTTTTTTATACAGCACTGTTTCTGGGCTGTTTATGTATTTTCCACCGGGCTTGTCCTCATCAATTTTACGCCCGCTAAAAGCAATAACATTTCCTCTAACATCAAAAATAGGTATCATTGCTCTGTGCCTAAAAAAGTCGTAAGTCGAACCTTTTTCGCTCTTTCTCATAAGCCCTGCACTTATAAGTTCTCGCTCTGTATACCCTAAAGATTTTAGGTAGTTTGACGTTTCGTTAAAACTGTCAGGCGCATATCCCAGTCCAAAATTTCGTATAGTTTTGTCAGATAACTTTCTCCCGCGCCAATACGCCCTCAATTGCTTTGCATTCTCGTTTTGTTCATTCATGCATTTGTAATAAAACTTAGCGGCATCTTTATTAACCGCAAGCATTCTTAACCTGTGTTTTCCTGCCTCATCATTTTCATCGGGTAGCGGCATACCCGAGCGCTGTGCAAGTGTTTTAACAGCTTCTAAATATTCAACATTTGTTATGCGCTTTATAAAGGTAATTACATCTCCGCCTGCACCGCACCCAAAACAATAAAAAGACTGCGTTTGAGGATACACTACAAGTGATGGTGTTTTTTCACTATGGAAAGGACACATGCCAAGGTGTGTTCTTCCCTTATTACGCAATTGCACATAACTTTGTATAACATCTACAATGTCGCTGCGAAGCACAAGTTGTGATATATATTCGTGTGGAATCATATGTATTTCCTTTTTAAAATAATTAGCAGAATTTTTTTTGGCGTATTTTGACAACTTTAGTATAAGCACTATGCCAAAAAACATAAAATAAATAGTATATTGTGTGCACCACAATATAAATATTTATTTAAAAATGCTATGTATCTTCCGGTAAAGTTACTCGCCAATTTTTTGGTATAAATAAAGCGTCAAAAACCTTTGTAGCATATGCATCACTCATACCCGATATATAATCTGTAACGGCTCGATCTTTACCGCATTCATCAATAATGTTTCTGTAAAAAAGCGGCATCGTTTCCGGCTTATTAATAAAATATTCGTATAGCATTGTAATAAGCGCATCTACTTTTTTCTCTTCTCTTTTTGCAACTTTATCTACATAAACTGTGCTGTACATAAATTTATGTAATTGTACATAAGCAGCATTTATATCTGAAGACATTTTAATATCTGTATTTTGAGAATTTTCCACAATATCTTCTATTAGGCTAGTTATTCTTGCCGATTTAGTATCTCCAAGTGCTTGTATTACTTGCTTTGGTATATCGCTTGCCATAAGAACATTTGCACTTATTGCATCCTCTATATCATGGTTCATGTAAGCAATTTTATCGGCATATCTAACTAAAACGCCCTCTTTTGTTTTAGAAAACTCACTTTTAGATGAATGTGTGCCAATACCATCTCTTACCTCTTTACAAAGGTTTAGTCCAAGCCCTTGCTTTTCAAGTTTTTCTACTACCCTAACGCTTTGCTTATAATGTTTAAAACCATTTGGGTTAAGTTTATTAAGCACTCTTTCCCCTGCATGTCCAAATGGCGTGTGCCCAAGGTCATGCCCAAGTGCAATTGCCTCTGTTAAATCTTCGTTTAAGGAAAGTGCCCTTGCCATTGTGCGTGCAATTTGGTTTACTTCAAGTGTATGGGTAAGCCTTGTTCTGTAGTGGTCATCGTCCGGCGATAAAAACACCTGTGTTTTTTGTTTTAACCTTCTAAACGCTTCACAGTGTATTATCCTATCTCTATCGCGCTGAAAGCATGTTCGCAAATTACACTCTTTTTCAATTGCATCTCGTCCCATACTTTCGTCGCTAAACGTAGCTGTTTTGCAAAGCAACATATGCTCTTGCTGTTCAATGCGCTTTCTTATACTATCTGCTATCATATAAATGCCCCTTTTATTTTTTGCCAACATTCCTTAGCAAAAACGTATTTGAACACAACAATTTTATCTTTCATTAATATATACGACTTAAAATGCAAAATTCCTTTAAAAAACATTAAATTATTTTATTTTTTTATTTATTTTGTAATAATTATTAAAAAGGGGCATTAAAAGGCGAAGAAATATATAAATTCGCACTACCTTTTAATAGTTCTTGCAGCTTTTCTGATACACTATTTATGTTGCTTTCTAAAACTGTAAACGATATTTTTACAGTGTCTTCAAAAATAGGCTCGCTTATTTTTGCACCGTATTGTTCTAATATGCGCAATGCTTGCTCGTATTGGGCATAAGGCACATTTACGCTGGCGTTAACACATACTTCTATGCTTACAACTTTTGCATTTTCTATTGCACCTTTAGCACTTTGAGAATAAGCCCTTACTAAACCGCCCGTGCCAAGAAGAGTACCTCCAAAATACCTGGTTGTTACAATTATACAGTTTACTACGCCAAAGTGTCGAATAATGTCAAGTGTTGGCATTCCCGCTGTTTTTGACGGTTCTCCGTCATCGGAAAACTTTTCGTAAATGGGGTTGTTTAAAATATATGCATACACATTATGGGCAGCAGTTTTGTGCTTTGCCTTTACTTCGTTTATAAATTCTGTAGCTGCTTTTTGTGTATCTACAAAGCCTGCCACACTAATAAATTCGCTTTTCTTTTCGGTTAAAGTAAAGCTAGATATTCCACTTATTGTTTTATACTGCTGCATAACAAAGCACCTTTTAATTATTAGTTTTTTACAAAACAAACAAAGGACGGCAAAACCGTCCTTTGTAATTGTGCATAAAAATTATTTGTTGTCAATATTGAAACGTTTGTTGAAACGATCAACACGTCCGCCTGTATCTACCAATTTTTGCTTACCTGTGTAAAACGGGTGGCATTTAGCACATACCTCAACATGAATAGAGTCTCTTGTTGAACGAGTTTCAAACTTGTTACCGCAAGCGCACTCAACATTAGAAGTTTCGTACTTTGGATGTATTCCTTCTTTCATTCTGTTCACCTCTTTATGGTTTTGATTTAGGGAGCATATTTTTTGACATGCGTCCATCACAACCACATAAGTAATAGCACTAATACCATTACATACGATTGCCATAATATTATATCACACAATAATTTAAAATGCAAGCTATTTAATATGTTAAAAAATTATATGCCCCAATTGCACAACTAATTGAAATTGTAAAGTAAAACACAAACATTGGCACATTTTTTTTATTTTGAATATTTTTATAAATAAGACTAATAAGTGCAATTTTGCATAGCATAAAAATCATTGCGGTGCGCCCGCCACTTGCCCAAACTACAGGTGTAAAGCCAACAGCGGCAGCTGTTGCAAACCCTGCACAAAACAGTACTATTGCAAGCACTGCCATTTTATTGTGCCCAAATATAATGTACAGAGAAATTATTATACAAGTTATTACGGCACATATTACAAAAAAAGGAATATGTGATATAAAATTACCCGCGTTTGCAAATGTAATAATACCCTCTTGTGTTACACTTTGCGGTATAAAGGTAAATATTGGCATTACCGCTAAAAACTGACTTTTAAACACACCAAAGCAAATTGTAGCTAAAAGCGGACAAATAGATATTAACCTATAAAAAACATTTTTATTTATTTTAAAAACAGCAATTGTAATTATTAAGCAAAAACTTAAAAACAGCATATCACGCTCGAATAAAAATGTGCGCATAGCCGCAGAAATTCCCATTTCAATATTTTGTGCGAACCCTCTCATCATCATATCAGGAAAAAAACCATCTATTTCGGTTGCAAAACGTATATCTACCCCGGGAGATAAGCTTATATATATTAACGACAAAATAATTGCAGCAACGTGTGCATAAATTAATTTTGGAATTGCTTTTTTTGCAACAAATAAATATACTGCAAATGATAACGTAACAATTACATGAAACGCAACATTTAACTCCATATTTATACTGTAAAGTAGTATTAATACAGATAATATTTGTATTAACAGTGGTGCTTTTTGCGTGAGAGATTGTTTAAACAGTATATAAAGTGCAAAAAGCCCTGCAGCACTTGTCCATAAATAATTTAGCGTTGTGGCTATCCACCCGGCAGTGCTCATATGTTGCCATTGAATTGACAAAAAAAGCATACTAGTTATAAGTGAGCATAAAAAACTGACATTACTATCTACAAACTTAACTAGCAAAAACAGCGTAATCATCATAATTATCGAGTTAACAACAGCCCAAACAGCCACCGGTATCATAGAAAAAAACACAATATTTATTTCTATAAGTGTGCGAGACGACCAAGTGTTATATAGGTGAATAGGTATTTGTTTAAGTGTAAATATCTCGGTTAAACGTCGATATATAACAACATCATCATTTACGCCAAGCGCGCCTAAGTCTAAATTACAATACAGCAAAAACAGCCATACACTTGCAAAAAGCATAAAGCTACAAACAGGTATTCCTTTAATTTTTAAGTTAAAAAATGTTTTAACTTTATTTCTCATATGCAAGTTCACTGTACTGCCCCTCTACAACCTTATGACCTGTGTTTATCAAATTATTAAAATCGTCATTTCTGTAATAAAAGCATATTTCAAAATCGCTTAAATTACTAAACGTTTCAGTTAAAGGCAGCGTGGCAACAAATCCACTTCTCGCATAGTTGTACTCACCGCCTGTAGCTTCGTTTGCCTGTTCATTAAGCACCATTTTTGTTGGTATTTGGTAATATATATCTTCTTGTTTATTATATAAGCATACAAAATTGTTAATGCTAAAAGTATCGCTTCCCACAACGTATATGTATCCGTCCAATTTTAAGTTTTCATCTGTAATATCAACATTAAAACTATAAATTGTATTTTGTGGCCTGCTTATAATATCTTCGTCTATTTCAATTTTTTTAGCAGTTGTAAACCCGTTAATAATAAATATATAAACTGTTGCAACAAAAAGCACAGCGGCAATTAATAATGCCACCACAACTTTTAATTTCGCACTGTTTTTATCGTCCATAAATATACCTCAACATGTTTATATTGCAAATTTTTCTGTACAACCTTTTTATTTAAAATAAAAGTATTATATATTTTACTTATATAAAACAAAAAGACTTTACGCTTTTATTCGACGCAAAGTCTTTTTAATTTGCTTTATTTTTAGCCAATTAAACTATTTAACGGCTATATTAACAAGTTTCTTAGGCACATAAATTTCTTTCATAATAGTTTTTCCGCTAATTGCCTCTACTATAGCATCATCTGCTTTTGCTGTTGCAATGGCATCATCACTGCTAATATCGGCGGCAACTACTATTTTTGCCCTAACTTTTCCGTTAACTTGTACAGCAATTTCTACTGTGCTGTCTACACATTTTGTTTCATCGTATCCAGGCCACTTTTGCTGTGCAATTTGCCCATTATTATTAAGCTCTTGCCACATTTCCTCGGTTATATGCGGCGCAAATGGGTTTAGCAATATTAAAAGTGTGCTAAGGTCGTCTTTAGTAATACTATCACAATTGTACATATCGTTAATTAAGCTCATCATAGTAGCAATCGCAGTGTTCATTTTAAGAGCTTCAATATCTTGTGTAACTTTTTTTATTGTCCTGTGAATTACACTTTCTATGTCTTTTGTATAACCGCTTTGCTCATTCACTTTATCTTTAAGAGCCCACACTCTATCTAAAAATCTTTTACAACCCTTAATAGATGCAGTATTCCAAGGTGCGCTCTTCTCAAAGTCACCAATAAACATTTCGTAAAGGCGCATAGTGTCGGCACCGTACTCATTTATTACGTCTTCCGGGTTTACAACATTGCCACGAGATTTACTCATCTTTTCGCCGTTTTCTCCAAGTATCATGCCATGGCTGGTGCGTTTTGCATACGGTTCGCTTGTTGGTACAACACCAATATCGTATAAAAACTTATGCCAAAAACGGCTATAAAGCAAGTGTAATGTTGTATGCTCCATGCCACCGTTGTACCAATCAACCGGTCCCCAGTATTCTATAGCCTCTTTCGATGCAAGTGCTTCGCTGTTGTGCGGGTCCATATACCTTAAGAAATACCAAGATGAACCTGCCCATTGTGGCATTGTATCTGTTTCTCTTTTTGCACTGCCACCACAGCATGGGCATGTAGTTTCAATCCAATCAGTTAATCGTGAAAGCGGGCTTTCACCATCTTTTGTCGGCTCAAAATCTTTAATTTCCGGCAAAATAAGCGGTAACTCGCTTTCGCTTATAGGCTGCCAACCACATTTTTCACAATAAACCATAGGTATTGGCTCGCCCCAGTATCTTTGGCGGCTAAACACCCAGTCTCTTAATTTAAAGTTTGTTTTAGGTGTACCTAACTCTTTTTCTTTAAGCCAATCGGTAATTTTTGTTTTAGCTTCTTGTACATTTAGGCCGTCTAAAAAGTCGCTGTTAACCATTATGCCATCGTCACAATCGGTATAGGCTTCTTTTTCAACATCTCCGCCCTTTACTACTTCTACAATTGGCAAATTAAATTTTTGTGCAAATTCAAAGTCTCGCTCATCGTGGCCGGGAACAGCCATTATAGCACCTGTTCCGTAGCTTATTAAAACGTAATCGGCAACAAATATTGGTATTTGCTTGCCATTTACAGGGTTTATAGCATTTACGCCTTTAATTTCAACTCCGGTTTTTTCTTTTACAAGCTCTGTGCGCTCAAAATCGCTTTTTTTAGATGCATTTTCCTTATAAGCTTGTACTTCGTCCATATTAGAAATGCTGCTTGCCCATTTATTTATGCAAGGGTGTTCCGGGCTAATTACCATATATGTAGCGCCAAAAAGTGTATCGGGACGTGTTGTATATATAAGCAAGTCATCGTTTTGTGTTGTTTTAAACAACACTTCAGCACCATAACTTCTGCCTATCCAGTTTTTTTGCTGTGTAACAACTCTGTCTATAAAATTTAGGCCGTCTAAATCATCTATAAGCCTATCGGCATACTCTGTTATTTTAAGCATCCACTGACTTTTAACTTTGCGCACAACTTCACTACTACAACGCTCACACGTTCCTTGCACAACTTCTTCGTTTGCCAAAACAACTTTACAAGATGTACAAAAATTAACGCTCATTTCTTTTTTATAAGCAAGACCTTTTTTATAAAGCTGCAAAAAAATCCACTGAGTCCATTTATAATACGTTGGGTCTGTAGTGTTAATTTCTCTGGACCAATCGAAAGATAGACCTAGAGATTTAATTTGACTTTTAAAACGTTTAACATTATCCCTTGTAACAATTTCCGGGTGGATATGATTTTTCATAGCATAGTTCTCGGTGGGCAAGCCAAAAGCGTCCCATCCAAGCGGATAAAGAACGTTATATCCATCCATTCTGCGCTTTCTTGAAACAATATCTAGCGCTGTATATGGCCTTGGATGCCCAACGTGCAGCCCTTGCCCCGATGGATATGGAAATTCTATTAATGCATAAAATTTCGGAAGTGTAAAATCATTTTTTGCAGCAAAAGTGTTTTCGTTTTCCCAAACATCTTGCCATTTACTTTCAATGGCCTTAAAATCATATTTCATTTATATCAAAGCTCCATGTTTATTATTGTAAAAAATCCAGTGGTACATCATCGCCGTCTACCCACAAATGCTCTAAATCATAAAAATCTCTTGCCTCGGGGCTAAAAACGTGCACAATAACATTACCGTAGTCTACTATAAACCAGTTTTGCGTATTAAAGCCCTCTGTTCTAATTGGCGGTTTACCCATTTCTTTTAATTTAAACTCCACCTCATCGGCAAGGCTGCGCACATGTGTAGACGATGTTCCGCTTGCTATAACAAAATAATCTGCTATAACCGTTAAATCATGCACTCGTAATACTTTTACCTTCGTTGCCTTCTTATCGTCTAAAATTTGCGCCGCTTTCATGGCCAGTTCTCTCGGTTCCATTTGTTGCTCCATTTCTTAAGTTAAACTTTTTATGTTTTAAGCTGCAGGCTCACTTTCAGCTTGCTGCTCATCTTCATTCATTTCCGATAGTATATCATCACCCGTTTGTGTTGCATCTGCCGCTTGGCCTACTTCGCCACCGCCTTGTGCATCAACATCCGCCATCCACTGAACATTTGTATCGTAAAGTGTACTGCTTTTTGGCAATTGTGGTATATTAAGTTCCGACACATCAACCTGTGCACCTTCAGCTCTAAAGTATTCGTTTAATAAATCGGCAGTTGCCTGCGGGTCTGCCACTAAAATATCAAGTCCTTCTGGGCCATAAGGCTCTGTTGCATCCGACACCGGAAGTTTGCTAAGCAATATGTTAGACGATGGCACCCGAAGTAACTCTATTGCAAGAGATGCACAGTCTGTAGTGCTCAAGTCGGTATTAACATAGCTTTGTAATATTGGTGTAAGCCTTACTATTTCTTGCCAAGTTACACTTCTTACAAGAGAAAACAGTGCCGAATAGAACATTCTTTGGTTATCTAGCCTTGCAATGTCACCTGTAGAGTAGTTTCTGTACCTTACAAAAAATTCTGCACTCGCTCCATCTAACCATCGCCATCCCTCTTCAAGCATACTTCCCTCAAAATACATATCTTCCGATACATAAACCTGCACACCGCCAAATAAATCTACAACATCTCTAAGAGAGTCCATGTCTATGCTTACAAAGTTATCTACCGGTAATTTATATTGCTCGTACAAAACATAAGCAAGGCTGTTAACTCTATCTTCATCACTAGCTGCACTTCCATAAACACCATTTATTTTACCACTGCCACCGTGATTTATTTCTTCACCTACGTAAATGTCTCTTGGTATTTGCAACATTCTTATAGTGTTGTCTTCAAAATTAAAACGCACATACATAATAACGTCTGTTTGTCCGTTCGGGTCTCTTCCTTGTCCATCAACAGATGTATAATCTATACCCAAAACAAGCACATTTAGTTCATTGCCTGCGTATTGTGGTGGAGTTTGATAGTTTTTCGAAACACTACCAAATTCTCCTGTAGTAATTATGCTTCCGGCAAAAACTTGAATTGCACTGTAAATGCTTATAAATACAAAGCAAACAATGCAAACTATATTTACAAAAACATTAACAGCCTTTTTACCCTTGCTTTGTTTTGAATTTGCTAAATTTTTACTGTTTATTTGGCGTGATGTTTGGCTTTGTTCTCTATAACGAACATTGTTGGCTTGCATTTTGCCGGAATTATAAACATTTTGATTTTTATTAATAGCACCTGCCGTAGTAGTATTTATGTTAAGTTTTCTACTTGCCACATGATTTTGCATTAACATGTTTTCGTTTATACCAAAAGAGCTTTGTGCTTGCTTATTAACACTTCTATTAGCATTATAATGATTAACATTTTGCGAACTTCTTTTGTTGCTTATTGGTGGTCTTACTTGATGGTTTCTGTTTATGTTCTGCTTTTCAATATCAAACATTTTGTTTTGTGCTGTGTTTGTTGTTGCATTTTGAATGTTAATCTTACGAGGTCTCCTGTTCTGATCCAAATTTAATTACCTCCGTAAAAAATTTTTCTTTGTTGTTTATATGCCTCAATTGTACTGTTGTCTACAGGTTTTTTTGCAGCCTTTAACCACGATATGCTAAGTGCTAAACCTTGTACTACAGCTTTATCTAAATTTTTTATTGCAAGTTCTCTTAATTGCTTTGCCTGTTCAAAAGTTCTGTCTTCACCGGCCATGTCGGCAATATAAATAATTTTATCCAGTGCTGTCATGTCTTTTTTGCCTGTTGTATGGCATTCAATGGCACTTAATATTTCTTCGTCTTTTATAAAAAACTGTTTTTTTGCCATTATTGCTCCGGCCTTTGCGTGCCAAAGTGCAAAAGGTAAATTTTGCATACCTTTTTGCATTATACCACTTTCTTCAAACATCTGCAACATATCTCTTTTGCTTACTTCTTTAGCAATGTCGTGTAAAAGTGCGGCTAATTCGGTCTTTTCTTCGTCTACATCATATATTTTTGCTAGCTTTACCGCTAAATTTTTTACGCAAATAGTATGTAAATACCTTTTTTCGCTCAAATTTTTTTTAACTTCTTTTTTAACCTGTTTTACAGATATCATATAAATCTACCCTTATTTATAACTTATATTTATTACATATACAAATTATTATTTTTTATTATGTTGTTTATATGCTTTGGCACATATTTACTTATATCAACACCTTTAGCAACAAATTCTCTTATTTGCGACGACGAAATTTGCACTACTTTTTCACTTGATATTAATATATTTGCGCCTTTAGCTGATAAATCGTTTACATACTGTTTAACTAAAGGTAAATCTTCTTTATTTCGGCAGTGTACAATAATTGTTACAAGCTCTAAAATTTTCACATATTCTTTCCATAAATGAAACGATAATAGCATGTCGCTTCCAACTGAAAGAAAAATATTACACTTATCATACTTGCTACTTATGTATTTTAGCGTGTCAATTGTATAACTTTTTTCTTTCTTGTCAATTTCATATGTGTCTATAACGGTATTATTAAAAATAGGTAAAAATACACTGCACATTTCGCACCTTACATTTGCGTTTGCCGTGTGCATATTTTTATGTGGCGGTAACCCCGAGGGCATAATAATTACCTTGTTTGGGTTTGCCAATTTTATAGAATTTTTAAGCAGTGCAATATGCCCATTGTGTAATGGGTCAAACGCTCCGCCAAACAGCAAAATTTTCTGCGTATCTTGCATATAATATCTCCGTTATTCACACTATAAAAATATTAGCACTAAATTATAATAGCTTTGCAAAGTTACTTTCTTTTGCTTTTTGTTTGTAAAGCACAATTTTACCACCTATAACTTGCACGCTTTCACTTTGTGTTTTTTCACACAGCTCTGCCGCTGTTTCTTTTGCATTTAATGGGCATGTTTCTAAAACTTTTATTTTTATAAGTTCTCTTGCATTTAAACATTCTCTAACACCTTTAACAAGTGTGTCATCAATGCCGTCTTTGCCAACCATATACACAACTTGAAGTGTGTTTGCATGTTTTCTTAGTGTAGCCCTTTGTTTACTGTTAAGCATAAATAATCTCCTAATTTGTATGGCTTTAATAAATAAAACCTTTAAAATATTTCATTTACAAAATTATAAAAAACTTTGTAATTTTTGTTTCATAACTTTTAAAGCTTCGCCTCTATGGCTTATTTCATCTTTTTCAAAATCTTCCAATTGGGCATAACTTCTTTTATTTGTGTTTTCTTGTTTTGTAGTTTTTTCATTGGCAAGTCCAAAAAAGTTTGGTATAAATAAAGGGTCATAACCAAAGCCATTTTTACCCTTACATTCAAACCCAATTTCTCCCGGGCATGTGCCTTGTGCAAAAAAATATGTGTCTTCTTTTTTATTATTACCTGGAAAATACACACATATAACACTTACAAACTCAGCTTGTCTGTTTTGTAAATCTACTTGCTTCATGTCATTAAGTAGCTTTGTATTGTTTGCATCGTCGTTGCCATGCACACCGCAGTACCTTGCCGAGTGCACTCCCGGTGCACCGTTAAGTGCTTTTACGCATAAGCCACTGTCGTCGGCAATAACGGGCTTTTTTGCAATTTTTGCTATTTCACTTGCTTTTATAAGTGCATTAGCCTCAAATGTTGTGCCGTTTTCTTCAGGTTCAATATTTATTCCAGCCTGTGTTTGAGGCACTACATTATGTCCCATGCTCTCAAGTATTCTTTTCATCTCGGCAATTTTACCCTTATTGTTAGACGCAAGTATAAAATCCATTATAATTATCCCTCTTTAATATTATCGTAAAATAATGCTTCTGCAAATGCATCTGCATCAAATACCATAAGGTCCTCTAGCCCCTCGCCTACACCTACAAAACGTACAGGTAGGCCAAGTTTTTCTTTAACGCTAATTACAGCGCCACCTTTTGCTGTGCCGTCCAGCTTAGTTAATATTACACCTGTGGCATTTGCGGCATCTATAAAGCTTCCAGCCTGATTAATTGCATTTTGACCTGTAATTGCATCTAAAACAAGTAGTGTTTCAACACTTGCATTTTCATTTGCTTTTTTAACAACACGGCTAATTTTGCTTAGCTCATCCATTAAGTTTTTCTTAGTATGCAGCCTTCCTGCTGTGTCGCAAATTACTATATCTGTATTTTTTGCCGTTGCCGATTTAACAGCATCAAATATAACGGCCGAAGGGTCACTTCCCTCGCTTTGAGAAACAATAGGTACATTAACTCTTTGCGCCCACACTGTAAGTTGTTCTGTTGCGGCAGCCCTAAAAGTATCGCCTGCAGCAAGTAGCACACTTTTGTTTTGCTGTTTGTAGTAGTTTGCAAGCTTTGCTATAGATGTTGTTTTACCAACTCCATTTACACCAATAATTAAAATTACAGTAGGTTTTCCATCAATTTGCATATCATTTTCAGGTTGTAAATGGCTTTTAATAATTTGTTTTAATGCCTCTAAAGCTTCCTCACCTGTTTTTAAATTGTTTTGTTTAACATAAGTTTCAAGTTCATTTACAAGTTTCATCGCTATTTCTGCACCTGTATCAGCTAAAATAAGTTGTTCTTCAAGCTCTTCGTACATCTCATCTGTTATTTCGCTCATTTTTACCATTTCGCTTAAAGTGCCAAATATACTGTCTCTCGTCTTTTTCAAACTTTCGCCTAATTTATCAAAAAATCCCATAAATGCTTTTATTCCTTTCAGCTATCATAAAATAATTCTTCTTTTCTATTCACTAAGATATCAACGACGCATCAACATTTTCTACGTCTAACTTCAATAGCTTAGACACACCGTCCTCTTGCATGGTAACACCATAAAGCACATCGGCCTCTTCCATTGTACCTCTTCTGTGCGTTATAACTATAAATTGAGTATTGTCTGAAATTCTGCGTAAAAATCTTGCAAATCGCACAACATTAACATCATCTAATGCAGCTTCAATTTCATCTAATATACAAAACGGCGCCGGGTTAACAGCCAAAATTGCAAAGTAAATACTTATTGCAACCAAAGCTTGTTCTCCACCTGAAAGTGCCGATAAGTTTTTTATAATTTTTCCTGGTGGTGCAACTTCAATGTTAATTCCACATTCAAGCACGTCTATATCTGCTTCTAAAGACAAATTAGCACTTCCTCCACCGAATAATTCGGTAAAGAAATTTTTAAAGTTGTTATTAATTTCATTAAAACTTTGTGTAAACATAACTCGCATTTCGTCAGACAATTGCAAAATAAGATCTAAAAGTTCTTTTTTACTTTTCTCAACATCGTCAATTTGTTCACGCAAAAATTCGTATCTCTCTTTAACCTGTTTATACTCTTCTATTGCGTTTACATTAACATTTCCAAGCGCTCTTATTTTACTTCTTATTTGCGCCACATCATTTTTAAGTGTCGTAATGTTTTCAAACTCCACACAAATTTGCATAGCCGAAGTTATTGTTAACTCGTACTCTTCCCAAAGCTTTGAAAGAGTTTGCTCGTACTCTTCGGTTTTGCTGTTTTGCTGCTCTGTAAGGCGCGCTACTTCACCTGAAATACTTTCTCGTTGCTGAAGCATTTCTTTTTCCATGCGGCTTTTTGCACGCTCTTCACCTTCTTTTTCTAGGCGCTTGCGGCTGCACTCTTCTATGTCTTGTGTTAACAGTTTTATTTTATCTTTGCTATTTAATGCAGAATGCTCAACATCAGCAATGTCTTTTAAATATTCCTCATTTTTATCTGCTAAATTTTTCATTGCAAGCTCTAGCTGCGTATTTCGTTCATCTTCATCTTGTTCTCGTGCCTTTAAGGACGCAATTGATTGCTCTTTGCTTTGTATATCTTTTTGAGCACTTAATATGTCCAGTTTAACTTGAGAAATATCTTGCACAAGTGCATTTCTGGCATTTGTAAAGTTGTCATCTCCTGTGCTCAAACTCTCATATTCACTACTATATTGTTCGCTTTCCTTTTCAAGCTGTAATTGTAAAGCACCTATTTTTGTGCTATTTACACCATCAGTTTCTATTTGGGTTTCAAGCGATACCTTTTCGTCTTTTAATAAAACAAGCATGTTATTCGTTTGATTTAGTGCTGTGTTAATTCTTATAAGCTCTGTATCACACCTTATTTTGTCTCCGTTTGCCGTAATAAGCTCGCTTTCGGTTGCAACAATTTGCGCCGATACAATATCAAGTTGTGCTTTTGCCTCATCGGCATTTTTCTGAGCACTTTCAATATCTATTGTAAGTTGCTTTCTTTTTTGCGCAAGCTCTTCAATTTCTTTTTGGCGTGTAAACATTCCGCCAGTTGCCGAAACGCTTCCGCCTGTAAACGAACCACCGGCGTTAATAACTTGTCCGTCTTTTGTAACTACTCTATTTTTATAATCTACACTTTTTGCAACTGCAGAAGCCTCGTTAATATCCTCTACAATAATAATGCGACCAAGTAAATTAGATACAATATTACTGTATTTACTGTCAAATTTTACAAGCTCGCTTGCAATTTTAGCATTACCATTTAAGTTTTTTGCACCAAAATTAGATGCCCTAACAGTGTCTAACGGTAAAAATGTGGCACGGCCTGCATTATTGTTCTTTAACATTGCAATAGCTGCTTTTGCTGCAGTTTCGTTTTGAACAATAATATTTTGCATAGCAAAACCAAGTGCTGTTTCAATAGCAACTTCAAAGCCTTTTTCTACAGTTAAAATTGAAGCAACCGGCCCTATTATACCGCTCAATTTTCTTTCGGAAGATGCAGTCATTACTCTTTTAACGCTTGCATGATAACCTTCCATGCTATTTTGCAAATCTTTAAGCATTTGCAAACGCTGAGATTTTGCATCAAACTCTTTCACAAGTTTATTGTGTGTTTGCTGTGCTTCCTCAAACGCACCAGAACTCATTTTTTGTTTAAGCAAAAGTCCGTTTTTAATGTTTTCAAGTTTTGTTATATTTTCCTGTGTAATATTCAAAAACTCGTTAGAATCCTCTTGCTCTGACTGAAGCTCTTTTTTTACCGAGCTGTTTTGATCATAGTCTGCAACAACACTTCCAAGTCGCATATTACATGCCTCTATGTTGCTTATTAATGAGGCCTTATCTACTTTTAAATCGGTAATTTTAATTGCAATTTCCGACAATTTCTCGCTAATAATACCTCGCCTTTGTCCGCTTTTTAAGTTCTCACCCGACAATTTTTCCATATCATTGTTTAATGTTAATAAATTTTGCTCTAACATTTTTATTTTTTCACTATGCTCTTGAATGTCGGCGTTATATTTTTCTATTTCTTGCAATGTGCTTTGCTTGCCTTTATTGCGCACTTCAATTTCTTGTTTCATATTATTATACGCATTATTATTGTGCTCAATATTATTATTTAATACTGCAATTCTCGTGTCAGCGCTTGAAACTTCCTCGTTTATAACTGCAATTTGCGCTTGCAACCTATTTGCCGCTATAATATATCCCTCTTGCTCTTGTCTTAATTCTTGTGTTTGCGCTTCAATTTCTTGTATTTCTTTATTTATGTTATCGTAATCCAATGTTGCTATTTCAATTTTTCTCGTATGTTGCCTTAAAGTTTCTTTTGCCTTTTGAGCTGTGTCCACCCAAAGTGTAACTTCAAGCCCCTTTTTTTGGTGCGAAAGTTCTATAAAAATCTCAGCTTTTTTACTCTCTTTTTCTAATGGAGAAACTTGCCTTTCAAGCTCTGCAAAAATATCGCGTAGTCTTACAAGGTTATCTTCTGCACTGTTAAGGCGTTTTTCTGCCTCGTTTTTTTTGTACCTAAACTTACTTATACCAGAGGCCTCTTCAAATATCTCTCGTCTTTCAGCCGATTTTGCGCCTACAATTTCTGCAATTTTCCCTTGTCCTATAACTGCATATCCATCTCGTCCAAGTCCTGTATCCAAAAGCAACTCGTAAATATCTTTAAGTCTAACATTTTGTCCGTTTACTGTGTATTCGCTCTCACCGCTACGGTAATATTTTCTACCTATAACAACTTTTTTATTGTCAATATCAAGCCCACGCAAAGAGTTGTCTATATGCAAATTGACCATGGCAAAACCCATGGCCCCTCTAATTTGTGTGCCTCCAAATATAACGTTTTCCATTTTAGACCCGCCGCGCAATTGTTTTGCACTTGTTTCACCCATTACCCAGCGTATTGCATCTGATATATTACTTTTACCACTGCCGTTTGGTCCAACTACAGCTGTTATACCTTTTCCTATCGTAATTTTCAATCTGTCCGGAAAAGATTTAAAGCCTTGTATTTCAAGGGCCGTTAATAGCATTGTTTCACCCGCCTGTTTATGTGTTTTTTATTTTATATTTTTATAAAATAAATTTATTTGCATTATATATTTAATATCCCATTAAAGATAAAGCCTCTTTTGCAGCTGCTTGCTCGGCTAACTTTTTACTGTTGCCGGCACCTATACCTATACAGTTAGAGTTTATAAAAACTTGCACAACAAAATGTTTGTTGTGGTCAGGCCCTGATTCCTGCGCCAAAATATAGCTTAGCTTTTCGCTCTTATTTTGTTGTATTATTTCTTGTAGCTGTGTTTTATAGTCTTCATCTTTAACTGTTTTTGCCATTGCGTTTTTAAAAAATGGTAATATAAACCTTCTTGCACAATCAATTCCACCGTCTAGGTATAAAGCTGCAATTAAAGCTTCAAATGCGTCCGCTAAAATACTTTGTCTGTCGCGTCCGCCACTAGCTTGCTCCCCTTTGCCTAAAAACAAATACTCGCCAAGCTTTATTTCACGCGCAAAATTACAAAGCGCACCCTCACAAACAAGGTTAGCCCTTATTCTTGTAAGCTCACCCTCGCTCATTTTTTTGTTTGTGTACAAGTAATCGGCCGTTACCATTTGTAGTACAGCATCACCTAAAAATTCTAAACGCTCGTTGTTCTCTTGCTTTGTTCGCACCTCGTTTGCGTAAGATGTGTGCGTTAGAGCATTTTTTAAAAGCATTTCGTTTTTAAATTTATATCCGATTTCTTGTTCGAGCTTTTGCATTACACCTTTTCTCCGTTCTCACTTTCACTTATCGAAGCTAACTTTTCGCTTATATTTTCAACTACTTTTTCATCTATACAATTTTTAGCTTGCCTTATTGCATTTTTAAAAGCTTTAGCATTAGAAGAACCGTGAGCTTTTATAACGGGCTTAGTTACACCTAAAACAATTGCACCGCCTTGTTCATCTGCATCAAGTTTATTTTTAAAATCTTTCATGCCGCCTTTAACAAGCAAATATGCTATTTTTGTTAAAAAGCCTTTCATAAAAACGCCTTTTATCTCGTTAACAAGCATTTTTGCAACGCCCTCTGTAAGTTTTAAAATTATATTGCCAACAAACCCATCGCACACAATAACGTCTGTATTTCCAAAAGGTATTTCTTTTGGCTCTACATTACCAATAAAGTTAACATTTTTATTTTGTTTTAGCAATTTATGTGTTTGAACATATAGCGGTGTACCCTTAGATTCTTCTGTACCGTTATTTGCAAGGCCAACGGTAGGATTTTGCCTTTTAAGTACTTTTTGTGCATAAACACTGCCCATAACGGCAAATGCATTTAACATTTCAGCTCTACACTCAACGTTTGCACCGCTGTCTAGTAAAACATACGCTTTTGTGGCACCCGGCATTGCTATTGTTATAGCCGGACGACTTACGCCCTTAATTCTTTTAACAATAAACGTTGCGCCAGCTAGTACTGCCCCTGTAGAGCCAGCAGATACTAAAGCATCTGCCTTGTTTTGTGCTAATAGCTGCATTGCAACAACTAAAGATGAATCTTTCTTTTGCCTTACTGCCGCAACAGGCTCATCGCACATTTCAATTGTTTGTGTAGTGTTTACTATTTCAATTCCTGTTAAATCAATATTGTTTTCTGCGGCAACTTTTCTAATTATTTCTTCGTTACCAACAGCAACTAAGTCTACACCATATTCATTTTTTGCCATAACAGAACCTTTTAAAATTTCAAGTGGGGCATTATCTCCGCCCATCGCGTCAAATATTATTTTCATCTTATACCTCATTAATAATAAAATTGTATTTAATAATTAAGCAAAATTATGTTTGCAATATTTGTTTTAAAATTTGCTCACTATTTTTTGTATTAAGTTGTAATGCCATGCTATTTAGCGCTCTTTTAGTAAGTTCATTATATCTAAGTCTTTTATCTTTTACATGTTCGCTAAGCGGTGGCAAAAGCCCCATATTAGCTCCCATAGGCTGAAAATCTTTATTTTCAGCTGTAATGTAATTTAAAAGCGCTCCGCACATTGTTGTGTTTGGCAAACTTAACGGCTCTTGGTTTTGTATATACGCAATGGCAAAATGTGCTGCTAAAAGTCCGCTTGCGGTACTTTCCATATAACCTTCAAATCCGGTTATTTGTCCTGCAAAAAATACATTGCTATTGCTTTTTAACGATAAATTTTTATTTAAAAGTTTTGGACTGTTTATAAATGTATTTCGATGCATAACTCCGTATCTTATAAATTCGGCATTTTCAAGTCCCGGTATTGTGCTAAAAACTAATTTTTGTTGTGCAAATTTTAAGTTTGTTTGAAACCCCACAATATTATACATTGTGCGCTGTTCATTTTCTGCTCTTAACTGCACATTCGCCCATGGCCTATGCCCTGTATTTGGGTCTTTTAATCCCACAGGTCTAAGAGGCCCGTATCTCATTGTATCGGCCCCTCTTTTTGCCATTTCCTCTATAGGCATACAGCCCTCGTACACTTTTATTTTTTTACTGTTTTTTCCGTCTTCATTTTGAGTTTCGCCCTTGTCAAAATCGTGTAGTGGCGCTGTTTGTGCGTTAACTAAAAGCTCGTAAAATTTTTCGTAGTTCTCTTTATTAAAAGGGCAATTTAAGTAATCCGCCTCACCCTTATCATATCTGCTTTGGGCAAATATTTTACTCATATCCAAACTTTGAGCACTTATAATAGGTGCTGCTGCATCATAAAACGAAAGACTGTTTTCTCCTGTAAGTCTAATAATATCTTCGGCAAGCTGCCCACTAGTAAGTGGACCTGTTGCAATTATTGTTATGCTGTCTTTCTCATTTTCGTCTATTTTGCAAAACTCGGTTTTATGTACAGTTATATTTGCATTATTTAAAACAAGTTGTGTAACACTTTCTGCAAATTTATCTCTGTCTACCGCCAAAGCGCCACCTGCGGGTACACGGCAAGTTTGTGCAATTTTTAAAATGTTAGACCCCAAAAGCTGCATTTCGGCCTTTAACATACCGCTTGCCGAATCTATCCTATCTGACTTCAGTGAGTTAGAACAAACAAGCTCTGCAAAGTTTTCGTTTTTATGTGCGGGAGAAAATTTATGCGGTTTTTGCTCGTACAAATCAACTTTGTAACCGTTATCGGCAAGGTAAAGCGCACATTCGCAACCGGCAAGCCCCGCACCAATTATGCTAATTTTCAAAAAGTGTTACTCCTTTTTTTCTTTGTCTTTATCTACGGTAAGCTCCTTTGTAAAGCCACAACCTTCTTTTTCGCACAAAATCATTCCGTTTTTGCCGCCTTTTTTAAATAGTGAACTTTTACAATTTTCGCACTTTTCTGCAATTGGCTCATTCCATGTCATAAAATCACAAGTCGGGTTTTTTTCACATCCGTAGTAAATGCGCCCTTTTTTAGATTTACGTATAACCATTTTGCTACCACATTTTGGGCATTCTCCCGGCGTTGTTTTAATTAATGGTTTTGTATTTTTACAATCGGGAAACCCCGGGCAGGCCAAAAATTTACCAAAGCGTCCGCTTTTTACTACCATGTTGCGACCACAAACATCGCATAATTCTTCGGTAACTTCATCGGGTACTTTAATTTTTTGGTCTTTCATATTCTCTTCGGCCTGTTTTAGTGTTTTATCAAAATCTTTATAAAAATCGTCAATTACACTTTCCCATGCCGAATTGCCATTTTCAATTTTATCTAGGTTTTTTTCCATTTGAGCAGAGAATTTAACATCAACTACATTAGGAAATTGTGCTAACATCAAATCGTTTATTGTTCTTCCGAGCACTGTAGGAAATAATTTTTTCTTCTCTCTTTCCACATAATCTCTATCAATAATAGTTGTAATTATAGGTGCATATGTGGACGGACGACCTATACCGTTTTCCTCAAGAGCTTTAATAAGCGTTGCCTCTGTGTATCTTGGTGGCGGCTGAGTAAACTTTTGCTCCGGGTTAAGTTCTCTTAATTTTAGCACGTCTTCCTTTTTAAGTGGTGGCAGTGCAGTTTCTTTCTTTTCTTTTTCGTCGCTGCTCTCTTCATACAGTACCGTAAATCCGTCAAATGTAACAACAAACCCGCTTGCCCTAAATACATAATTATTTGCACTTACATCTACAGATACCGTATCTTGTAAGCAATCGCTCATTTGGCTTGCAATAAATCTGCTCCAAATTAGTCTATAAAGTTTAGCTGTGTCACCATCAATGCTTTTTTCAACTTCATCCGGTGTAAGCATTGGGTCTGTCGGCCTTATGGCCTCGTGGGCATCTTGCGCGGCAGTTGCACTTTTGCTTTTATAAACACGTTGGTTTTCCGGTATATATTGTGCGCCAAATGTACTTTCAACATATTCTTTTGCCGCTTGTGAAGCTTCTTGTGCTATTCTCAAACTGTCGGTTCTCATATAAGTTATTAAACCAACTGTGCCCTCACCTTTAATGTCTACGCCTTCATACAATGTTTGTGCTGCGCGCATTGTTCTTAGTGCTGTAAATCCAAGGCGCCTGCTGGCCTCTTGTTGCAATGTAGATGTAATAAATGGCGGCGACGGTTGTTTTTTTCTTTTTGAATTTGTAAGCTTTGTAACTGTATACTGCGCACTGTTTAAGTTGCTTACAATTTCGTTCGCTTGCTGTTCGTTTACAACCTCTATTTTCTTACCATCTATATTTGCAAATAAACGCGCTGTAAATTTTTTTGCAGATCCGGGTGGGCTTAATACAATATCTATATTCCAATATTCTTTTGGGTCAAATATTTCAATTTCTTTTTCTCTATCTACAATTAGGCGCACAGCAACGCTTTGCACCCTACCGGCAGATAGCCCTCTGCGCACTTTACGCCATAAAAACGGCGACAATTTATAACCTACAAGCCTGTCTAAAATACGTCTTGCTTGCTGAGCATTAAACAAGTCAATATCTATTTTTCTCGGTGAACTCATACCTTGTGTTACACCTTTTTTTGTAATTTCACCAAATGTAACACGGTTTTCTTTATTAACATCTAAACCTAAAATATGCGCAAGATGCCAGCTAATAGCCTCTCCCTCTCTATCAGGGTCAGTTGCAAGAAATACTTCATCGCTCTGTTTTGCTAAAGTTTTCAGCTCTTTTACAAGTTTTTCTTTGCCTTTTATATTAATATATTTGGGTGTATAGTCTTTTTCTAAATCTATGCCAAGTTGGCTTGCCGGCAAATCTCTAATATGGCCCATAGAAGCAGTTACCTCGAAGCCCGGGCCTAAATATTTTCGTATAGTTTTTGCCTTTGCTGGTGACTCCACAATTAATAATTTTGACATTTTATGTTCCTTTCTGGGAAATTACTTTTGCAAATTTTTAAAAAATATTTTAAATTTTCGCAAAAATTGTTACCAATTATAATTTTTAGTAACTTTTAATAACAAACTGTCTCCCTGCTTGCTGTTCTACAAAACCTTCAAGCTCCAGTTGCGTTAAATAAGCCATCGCCTCATGCATTGGCATATCAGACTTTGCGCATATTTCTGTTAAAGTTTGCGGCTTTATGCCTAGAACATTGTACAATGTTTTAAGCTTACCTTCCAATTTTACCTTAGGTTTATTTTTTGCATTTTGTTTTTCGCTTTCTATCTTTTCATCAAACCCATAGTATTGCATAATATCTATGTACGAGGTTACGGGTTTTGCGCCCTCTTTTAATAAGTTGTTCGTGCCCTCGCACAATGGAGAAAAAATACTGCCCGGCACACTAAAAACATCTCTTGAATATTGAAGAGCCGATGTTACGGTGTTCATTGTGCCGCTGTGTTCTCTTGCCTCGGCAACACAAAGCCCATACGACAACCCTGCAATTAATCTATTTCTGTGCAAAAAATAATGTTTTTGCATTAAAACATTTGGCGCATATTCTCCTATAACCAGTCCAAATTTTTCAATTAGCTGCTTTAACTTACCATTTGCAGCAGGGTAACACTTATTGTGCCCAAATGCAATGCATGCAACAGTAATTGCATTATTTTGCAAACTGGCCTTATGGCACTCGCTGTCTAGCCCTGCAGCCAAACCCGACACAAGTACTACACCTTTTTTTGCAAGTTCATCGGCAATGTGCCGTGTGGCCTCTATTCCGTATGCAGAGGGTCTTCTTGTTCCAACAATAGCAAAAGTTAAATACTTATTTAAAACGGTTATGTCTCCCCTGTAATACAATACAAGTGGAGGCGAATCTATATTCCTTAATAACACAGGGTAATTTTCATCATCGTATGTAACAAAATTAACCTGACTTTTTTCACATTCATTAATTTGATATACAAAGTCCTCGGGTTCTTTTTCTTTTAATGCTGTTATTTGCGCTGGCGTCATAATTTGCGATAAATCAACTCTAAACCTATCATGTAAAATTTGCTCTATATCGTCTTCATACTGTAAAAGCACATCTTTTACCTGTGCGCTTGCATAGCCCAGTGCATTTGCAAGCCAAAACCACACTTGTGCCGCCGCTTTTTTTACAGGCGCATAGCTTGTGTAAGGTATAATGTTTTTAGGAACATCAAGTGCTATAACTTTACTTTGGTTTATATTATTATCGCTAAACATCATTATATACCGCCTTTGCGAAAATGCCATAAAAACACGCCTGCCGCAACTGCCACATTAAGGCTCTCTGCAGTGTGCGCCATTGGTATGTACACGCAAGTGTCGGCTAAACTAATAGCATCGCTACTAAGTCCATTTGCCTCGTTGCCAAAAATAATTCCAACATTTTTATTGTTTACAGTGCTGTCTATTTCATGTATGCTTACTGCATTTTCAAGCGTTGTAGCATATATTTCAATGTCATGTTGTTTCATTTTTTTTACTGCATTTTGCAGCTCATCACATAAAATTACATCAATTCGCCCAACTGCACCCATGCTTGCTCTAAGCGCTTTATCTGAATAAATATCACAGCAACAATTTGTTAGCACAACCCCACCAAACCCAAATGCCGCTGCACTTCTAATAATTGCCCCTGCATTAGACGGATTTTGCACATTTTCCAGCACAACATAACTTTCACCTTTTTTTAAATCATCGGCGCATTTGTATGCTGTTTTAAAAAGCGCAAAAACTCCTTGTGTGTTTTGCGTTGTTGCTATTTTTTGCGCAACATGCTCCATTACTTCATACTTATCTTCACAAAGTGTTAAAATTTCAGGGTTTTGCTGTGCAGCTTTAGCGGTGTAAAATAATTTTACCGGCTGCATAGATTTTGCAATCTCTATACAAAGCCTAACTCCCTCTGCACAAAAAAGTCCCTCTTGCTGCCTAAAGCTACGACTTTTAGCTATTTTTGCAGCATATTTTACTGTGCTATTATCTCTTGTAGTAATTACATTATTCATATACCGCACACCTAACAATTAAATTTAAATATCATTATATCATATAATTATACTAAAAAAATTTAAAGAGGGCAACTTCACGGTAAACCGAAAGTAACAAACTGCTTGTTTCGGGTTGTATGTGAGGCTGCCCTCTAACTTAAAAATGAACAAACCACTTTTAAGTGTATATTAAATGTAAGGCTAAATTATTTAGCTTTTTTTGCTGTGTCAATAAGTGCTGTAAAGCTTTTTTCATCATGTATTGCCATTTCGCTAAGCATTTTACGGTTAAGCTCTATGCCGCTCTTTTTAAGGCCATTCATAAATGTAGAGTAGTTAATACCTTGAGCTCTACATGCAGCACTAATTCTAGTTATCCAAAGTCTTCTAAAATCACGTTTTTTGTGTTTACGGCCAACAAAAGCATAGTTACCGCTTTTCATTACCTGTTGTTTGGCCATTTTAAAATGTTTACTTTTGCTACCAAAATATCCTTTGGCAAGTTTTAGTGTCTTTTTTCTTCTTTTGCGCGTCATCATTGCGCCTTTTATACGTGCCATATTATTGTCTCCTTAATTAATATAAGTGTCTTTAACTGTTTTTTAGCGCGTTTATTATGCGTATGGTATCATACGACGCACTGACGCTGCATTTGTTTTATCAGCGTAAGTAGATTTACGAAACGCTCTTTTGCGCTTTGTGCTTTTTTTAGTTAGTATATGGCTACGAAAGGCGTTACCACGTTTAACTTTGCCACTTTTTGTTAATTTAAAGCGCTTTTTTGCTCCAGAATGAGTTTTAATTTTAGGCATTATTATATCCTCCTTGATATTTGCTTACTTTTCTTTAGCCGGTGCCAAAAACATTTGCATACTTCTGCCTTCCAGCTTAGGTTGTTTTTCAATTACGGCATCCGGTAAAGCCTCGGCAAACCTTTGCTGTACAGCTAAACCTAAATTTGCATGAGCCATTTCTCGACCCCTAAACCTTATGGAAACCTTAACTTTATCGCCTTTTGACAAAAACTTTGCAGCTTGCGCAACTTTAGTGTTAAAGTCGTTTGTGTCAATATTCAAAGACAAGCGCACTTCCTTAATTTCAACAACCTTTTGGTTTTTTCTCGCCTCTTTCTCCTTTTTTTGCTGTTCAAAGCGAAATTTGCCATAGTCCATAATTTTGCATACAGGCGGTTTTGCCTGTGGCGCAATTTTTACAAGGTCCAGGTCGTTCGTCTCTGCCCTTTGTAGCGCATCTCTGGCCGACATTATACCAAGCTGGCTTCCGTCTTCGCCAATTACACGCACTTCTTTGTCTCGAATATTCTCATTAATTTCCATTTCTTTTTTGCCGCTAATTGTAAAGCACCTCCGTTTAAGTAATATAAAAAGTGTGCTTGCAAAAAAGCAAACACACCACTAATAAACAAAATATAACGTATTAACGTTTTTTGTTATTAACCCGGCACATATATAATGTACACAAGGTGAGCGTTGCTTTTAGCATAGCTACTTTATTTACTGCACTAGTATATCGCAAATACCGGTGTATGTCAAGCCTTTTAGCACATATATTAATTATAATTGCATTTAAATTTTAATTTTTTTTATTATTTTTAATATTATTTTTAATAAGTATGTTAATTTATTGTAATGTATGTTTTTTTCTTAGCTTAAACAATATAAATAAAAAAGTTATAAGCATAAAGCTTATAGCTTTGCTTTTAAATAAAATAAAGTTTGACATTTTGAATAAATTATTATACAATACATTGTTGAATACTGACTAAAATACAACTTTTAAATTGAGGAAAATTAATATGGAACAAAACAGCATAAGAAACATAGCTATTATTGCCCACGTTGACCACGGAAAAACAACGCTGGTAGACCAAATGTTAAAGCAGAGCGGTGCATTTAGAGAGAACCAACAAGTGGCCGAGAGGGTTATGGATTCGGGCGACATAGAACGTGAGCGCGGCATAACAATACTTGCTAAAAACGCATGTACTTATTATAAAGATGTAAAAATTAATATAGTAGACACACCCGGACACGCAGATTTTGGCGGAGAAGTTGAACGTGTTTTAAAAATGGTTAACGGAGTGCTATTACTTGTAGATGCCGCCGAAGGTTGCATGCCTCAAACACGATTTGTATTGCAAAAGGCTTTACAACAAAATTTAAGCCTTGTTATTGCAGTTAATAAAATAGATAGACCAGATGCACGCATTAAAGAAGTAATTGATGAAATTTTATTGCTTTTAATGGATCTTGGCGCAACAGATGAACAACTTGACAGTCCAATGATTTTTTGCAGCGGACGTTCGGGCACTGCAAGTTACAGCCCTGATGTTGAGGGAACAGATTTTTTACCATTATTTGAGACTATATTGCAATATGTTAAGCCTCCTGTTGGAAATCCAACTTTACCTCTTTCTATGCTTTGCTCCAGTGTAGACTACAATGAATTTGTTGGCCGCATAGGCATTGGCCGCGTTGAAAACGGAAGTGTAAAAGTTGGCCAAGATATAATGGTATGCGATTATTTTGATAAAGATTTAAGCATTAAAGGTAGAATTACAGCACTTTATAGTTTTGAGGCAAACGGCAGAACACCTATTCAACAAGCTTATGCCGGAGATATTGTTGCATTTAGCGGAATAAGTGATATTAACATTGGTAACACACTTTGCGATACTACTGCTATTACTCCGCTACCTTTTGTAAAAATAAACGACCCAACAGTAGAGATGACTTTTGCTGTTAACGACAGCCCTTTTGCAGGCAAAGAGGGTAAGTTTGTTACAAGCCGACAAATTAGAGATAGACTTCAAAGAGAACTTCTTAAAGACGTTGCTTTAAAAGTAGAGGATTCAACTTCTAGCGAGAGCTTTAAGGTTATGGGAAGGGGCGAAATGCACCTTTCAATATTAATAGAAAACATGCGCAGAGAAGGTTATGAATTACAAGTATCACCACCCAGGGTACTTATGCGTGAAATAGATGGCGTTAAATCTGAGCCAATGGAGCATGTTGTTATAGACGTTCCAACAGAGTATCAAGGTAGTGTTATGCAAAAGCTTGGCAGCCGCAAAGGTGAGCTTGTGCAAATGGCACCACTTGGAACATCTAGAATGAGAGTAGAATTTAAAATGCCAAGTAGGGGACTATTTGGGTACAGAAGCGAATTTTTAACAGACACACACGGCGAAGGTATTTTAAATACAATTTTTGATGGCTATGCACCTTGGAAAGGTGATTTGCCTACACGCAATTCGGGAAGCCTTGTTTGCTTTGAAACAGGCGAAGCAGTTGCATACGGCCTATATAACGCACAGCAAAGAGGCACAATGCTAATTACTCCGGGAGAAAAAGTTTATGCGGGCATGGTTGTTGGCTACAGCCCCTCGGGCGACGATATGAATGTTAACGTGTGTAAAACAAAACACCTAACAAACACACGCGCCTCTGGCAGTGATGATGCACTAAGGCTTGTACCTGTATCTAAATTTAGCTTAGAAGAAAGCCTTGAATTTTTAGCACCTGATGAGTTACTTGAAGTTACACCTAAAAATATAAGAATAAGAAAACAAATATTAGACCACGGATTAAGAGCAAAATCTCAAAAAACTAAAGCATAATTTTAAAGGCGAAGATGTTTTTAACATCTTCGCCTTTTTATAAGCCTATTTTATAGTTTTTGATTATCAAGCTCGCACTCAATATTAGATAATTTCTTTTCTAGTTCGGCCAATTTTTGATGAATAATATCAGGGTAATCTCTTTGATCAAGCTCCTCACTTGCCTTATCTACCTTGTTTCCGTTAATACGCACAATTGCGGCCGGTATACCTATTACAGTTGAATTTGCAGGAACGCATGAAAGCACAACACTATTTGCACCTATTCTACTGTTTTCGCCTATTGTTATTGGCCCCAGCACCTTACTACCCGCGCCAACTAAAACATTGTTGCATATTGTTGGGTGCCTTTTTCCTTTTTGCTTACCTGTTCCGCCAAGCGTAACACCATGGTATAAAGTAACATTGTCTCCAATTATGGCAGTCTCGCCTATTACTACTCCCATACCGTGGTCTATAAATAAATTTTTACCTATTTTAGCACCCGGATGAATTTCAATTCCTGTTAAAAGCCTACCAAGTTGACTAAAAAATCTTGCTAAAAATTTAAAATTTTTTCTATAAAAAAAATTTGCTATTCTGTAATAAAACAAAACATGCAACCCCGGATAAAGCAAAAGAACTTCAAGTAAGTTTTTTGCTGCCGGGTCTTTTTGTCTTATATTTTTTGCATCGCTAAAATAACCCATAAACTCCCCTAACTTAAATTAAAAATACAATATAATAATAAATGGCAAATTGCAGCTTTTATTAAAAACCAATATAAGACATAAAAAGCTGTGCAAAATACAGTAAAAGCAAGTGTAACGGATAAAACAAATAAAAGAAATATTTAGAAAGTTGTTTGCCTTTTTTATTGTTATATTTTGCTATAAACAACAAACTAAAAGCACATAAACCTTGTAATAATCCCATGCTTAAATTAATTTGCATTGCTTGTTCAACGCTGTATCCGTTAAAACAGCTAATTACAATGCCTACAAAATAGCTGCCAAAAGCAAGCCACAATGCTAAAAATGTAAAGTAATATTTATGTTTGTAAAAAGCATAAAACAAAAATATTGTTATTACACCAAAAAAACCGTAGTCGGCATTAATTAAAGTTGCAAAAATTGCAATTAAAATTACAACAATAATTTTTACAGGTAAAAACGCCTTAACATTTTTATAAAAACATATTGTTAATAAACCAAGTGTTAGTGTAAAAAACACATTTTGGTAGTGCATATTAAAAATGTTTCCATTGCCCACTTGTAAATTAAAGGGTATTTCCGAAACAATGGCAAAAGCCGCCAGCCTTAGCATATATTTTTTTACATTTTTTGTATGTATAAAACCCTGCATTATTAAAAAACAAAATATAGGAAAAGATATTCTACCTATAGCTCTCATTAAAAGTATAACAAGTTGAAACGAATTAAATAAATTTTCTGTATTATTTGTATTAGCGCCACTACCAAAAACATGCACAAAAACATTAAACCATACTAAATTAGATGAAAATGCCGCACCTATATGATCTATTAGCATACATATTACAGCAATTGTTTTTAGGTGCGCAGACGTTAAAAAATTCAACTTATTACTTTTATCAATGTCGTAATTTTGTGCTAACATTACACTCCCCTAATATTTTTTATATTGTACTTCGTACAATATACTTCGTTTACTCTTGTACTGTAAGCATAACTCCTGCAGGTAAGCAAATTGCCTGGTCGTACGAGTTCTCAACCCAACCAAAATTTTCGCACAATCCATCAGGGCAATTGCTGTCAATAAATCTTGCTCTTCCATCTTTCACTTCTATTGTAAAGTCTAGTATAGAGCCTGTTTGCGTTGTGTAATTATATGTTTTGTTGCTATTTAGCGGCAAAGTGTACGTTTGCCCATTTGCCACCGACACCACTGCATTTTTTGTATTGCTATTTGTTAATAAAATAGACGCAAATGCAGCAATTGCTACAAAAAGCAAAACGAGTGTAAAAATAATGTTCTTTTTCATTTTACACTCCTTTAAATCATTATTTACTAATTAATATCCATTTAATATCCATTTTTATATTGCTTAAGTTATAATTTAAAATCATTTTCATCATATACAGGCATATTCATTCGCCTTTTCGGCACTCTTTTTAATGGGTCATAATCAAAATGTTTGCAACTATTAAAAGGTGTTACATCATACGCAAAAAAATCGCAATACAAATCTGTATTAGCGGTTACTTTTTGGCTGTACTTACAGTATTCACACGCTGGCGCTATTTTACTTCCAAACAGCTTTATGTTTTCTTGTTGCACAAACAACACCCCTGTACTAACAATTTATTTTTTTTATTATACCAATATTTTAACGTGTATACAATACTTTATACACATAATTTTGCTGTTTTAAGTTTTACTTGTGTTATTATGAAGCGCACAAAAAAATGCACAACAAAAAAATACAACTGCAAAAATTGCATCTATTGGCATTTTAACAATGTAAGTGTTTTGTGCAAAAACTTGCAATGGTACATTAAAAGTTTTTATTAATAAAAACAGTAATAAAATGCTAATTGGCAAATGCACAATTCTTGAAACAACTAAAGGCATAATAGAAACACATCCATTTAATATGCTTTTAATTTGAAGCATAATGCTTAATCCCATTAAACTTAATGCCACACAACAATAATATATTACATGTACATTGTTTGTTTGCACAAGGTGATTACATGCAACCGTAACCTCTAAAATAACTGCCAGCAAAACATTTAGCTCTTTGGGCAAGTTTAAGCTCATTATTGCCGCTAAATAAAACGAAAACGTTAAAACAAAGCCACAAAGTGTAAGCGTAATGTAAACCGCATCTTGCACGCATGTAACAAAACTTTTTGTGTTTATTTTATCATGCTTATTATAAGTATTGTTTTGCTCGCGATTAAAAAAAACACTAGCTTTTTTGCTGTTAAATATTGTTGCTGCCACAGCACCCGTAATTAAACTAGACACACACAAAGTTATATATAACAGCCAACCTGTATATACATTACTAAGCATAGCCGAACCCACGCTTCCCACAACAAATGCAGGGCCGGCATTAACTATACAGCACAGTAAAATATAGGCTTCTTTTTTACTTATCTCTTTGTTCAAATAAAGCATTTTTAAGCAATCTGCACCTGTGCCAAAACCGCCAGTTAGCCCAAGAACAAGCGCGGTTTGAGCCTTTTTACTTTTTATTTTTAATATAAAACGTGTATAAGGATAAAGTACAAATCCAAACAAATATGCAAACTTGCTATGCATTATTAATTTTGAAAAAATAAAAAAAGGAAAAAGCGCAGGTATAATTGACTTGTAACATAAAGCTAATCCTTGCATTATGCTTTGAGCCGCACTTTGCGGGTTTGCTAAAAAAAATAAAACACCCGTTATTCCGGCAAATAATTTAATTGCATCTAAAAAATACTGCTTAAATGTAGCGTTTAACATATTTACGCCCCCTTAATTTATATATATGAAATAGGGCAAAAAAAATGTTTTTTAATTAATAACAACCATATTTAAATAATAATTGTAATTTGCGCCGTTTATATGGCAGAACGGGGATAAAAATGCAAAAACGAAAAAAAAGACGAGAAAAAGTTTCGGCTAAAGAATTGTTTGCACTTAACTACAAAAAAATAAATAGTATAATACAACCAAAGCCTGTTTTGCACGTTAGCTGTAAAGGTCGTGTTGAAATTGAGCATTGCAAAGGCATAATTGAATATACCAAAACAAGTATAAAGCTTGATATGGATAGTATTTGTGCCGAAATTATGGGTGATGATTTAATGCTGGACACACTGCTTAAAGAAAAAATGATTATACATGGCAGAATATTTTGTATAAATTTAATTTATAGCGAGGATGGTAACAAAAATGATTAACATAATACAATTTATATTTGGCAGTGTTAAATTTGAAATAATAGGTGGTAATGCCGAAAAGTTTTTTAATGATTGCACCAATAAAGGGTATCCTATACAAAAAATAACGCCAACAGATATAGGTTTTAGTGCTCAAATTCCTTTGCGCTACTACTTAAAATTACACAAGCTATGTGTGCGCCGCAGATGCAGGCTTAAAGTGTACAAAAAACAAGGCGTATATTTTTTACTTTGGCCGTTACGGCACAGGTGGGGTATTGTAGCCGGTTTTTGTGCAATGCTTATTGCACTTTTTGCTTTTCCTTCCACTATATGGACAGTGCAGTTTTATAACTTTAGTGAGCAGGAAAAAATAGAATTAAGACAGCAGCTTTATACTTACAACATAGCCGAAGGTAGCATGCCAACAACAGAACAACTAATGGATATACAACAAAGACTTTTTGTAAACAACGAACAATATGGCTGGATAAAACTTAATTTTGTTGCCGGCAAATTAATTGTAGAAAAAATAAATGCCGTACCAGTACCTGAAATGGAACCAACACAACCCGCGGCTATTGTTGCTTTGTGCGATGGAGTTATAGATCGCATAGAAGTTGAAGGCGGCTTTATACAAAAAACAGCCGGACAAAGTGTAAGTGAAAACGAAGTTATAATTAGCGCTTTACTTGTGGGACGACGAGATAAACTGCATACCGACAGAGCTATAGGTAAGGTTTATGCATTTGTAAACCCCGAGTATGAAATTACCGTTCCGCTAAAATACGAAACACAAGTGCCAAGCGCACAAACAATTAACCATTATAGCTTTTTTGTTTTTAATAAAACAATTAGTTTTCCATTTAAGCAAGTGCCAAGCGAAAGCTCACAAATAAGCACTATATACACGCCCCTAACATTTTTAGGTATGCCACTGCCCGCAACAATTATAAAAACACAATACCGCGCAAACGAAACCATATTTGTTAACTTAACACCCGAGCAAGCAACCAACATTGCCCGTAGCAGAATTTATTCTACACTTTCAGCTGATTTGCCCGAGTGCAAAGTTTTATCTTCCAGCGAGAGTGTAACTGTAGAAAACACAAATGTAAATCTTAAAATTACATTTAATGCCAGTGCAAACATTGCAAAAGTTGTAGAAGGTTGGAATTCTTAATAATTTAGTTATGCATATTGCAGATTTACAAATTGCAGTACAATATTTTTGTATATTTTAAACAAAATTAGCAAAAAATTATAGCTATAATATTATATCTATTTAAAAATTTTCTTAAATATGGTATAATGTTTTTTAAAAAGATACACATAATTATGGAACGGAGCAATTAAATGTTTGAAAAATGCTTCATTGTAGAAGATATGGACGCATTATTGAGTGTGTTTGGACAAAACGATGAAAATATGCGTTTACTTGAAAAAGCATTTAACACTACTATAGTTTGCCGGGGTACACAAATAAAACTTACAGGCCAACAGCAAGATGTTGAAGCAGCTTGTAAAAGTGTAAATGCCATGCTTACACTTTACGGTGGAGGTACACCGCTTAACGAGCAGGCTGTTAGATATTGTATTTCTCTTGCACAAAGCGGCGATGACGATAAAATTGGCGAGCTTATTGGCGATACATTAATTTTAACCGCAAAGGCAAAACCTGTAAGACCAAAAACACTTGGCCAAAAAAAATATATAGGCGCAATTAAATCAAATGCAATTACATTTGGTGTTGGCCCTGCCGGCACCGGCAAAACTTACCTTGCCGTTGCAATGGCTGTAAAGGCGTTTAAAGCACACGAGGTAGAGCGTATAATTTTAACACGTCCTGCTGTTGAGGCCGGAGAAAAGCTTGGATTTTTACCCGGAGATATGCAAAATAAAGTTGACCCTTACTTGCGCCCTTTATACGATGCATTATTTGAAATGCTTGGGGTTGAAACTTTTCAAAAACTATTTGAAAAGCAAGTTATTGAAGTTGCCCCACTTGCATATATGAGGGGTAGAACACTGGATAACGCTTTTATAATATTAGATGAAGCACAAAACACAAGCCCCGAACAAATGAAAATGTTTTTAACAAGAATGGGTGCCGACAGCAAGGTTATTGTTACCGGAGATGTTACTCAAATAGACCTTACCGAGAAAAGCAAAAGCGGCCTTATAGATGCCCTAAGAGTACTAAGCAGAATAGAGGGAATTGCACAAATAAGGCTAACCGAAAAAGATGTTGTTCGCCATAGATTAGTTCAAGACATAATAAAGGCTTATGAAAAGTCTTCAAAACCAAGCACTAAACCGAATACGAAACCAAAATTTAAATGACACACAACCACAGAAAAGGAGTTAAAAAATGGCACACAAAGTGTATATAACAGACAATCAAAAAGAAGTTAAAATACCTTCTGGCTTAAGAATTTTAATACGAAGAGCATGTAATGCAGTACTAGAAGCCGAAGAGTTTAGTGGTAATGTAGAAGTTAGCGTTATGTTTGTTGATGATGCACAAATTGAAAAATTAAACAATACTCATAGGGGAAAGAACATGCCAACTGACGTTTTGAGCTTTCCTTTAAGCGATAACGGAAAATATGATATAAATAGGCAAACAGGTGCAAAAATGCTCGGTGATATAGTTATATCTATGGAAAGAGCGTGTGACCAAGCAGGTATGTATGGGCATACATTACAACGCGAAGTTGCATTTTTAACTGTACATTCAATGTATCATCTTTTAGGGTACGACCACGAGGAAGGTGGCATGGCAGCTGTTAAAATGCGCGAAAAAGAAGAGGCAACGTTAATTAAACTTGGCCTACAGCGCACAATGTCTTACACAAGTGAAAATGAATAGTTTAAATAAATTTTTAAAAAGTTTTAAATATGCAGCAAATGGTATTCGCATGGCTGTAAAACAAGAGCGAAATATGCGCTTTCACTTATGTGTTGCGCTGTATGTTTATGTTTTTTCGCTTTTTTACAACTTTTCTCATTTGCAATATGCACTTATAACAATTATTATTTGTGGCGTTATTTCGCTTGAAATAGTTAACTCTGCATTTGAAAGACTTGCAGATGACCCTTGTGAAGAAAAATACGAAATAGCGGGTATAATTAAAGATATGGCAGCCGGTGCCGTGCTTGTTTTTAGCATGGGCGCCGTTGTTTGTGGTGTACTGCTTTTTTGGGATATTTCTGTGTTTAATACAATTTTGCACTATTTTTTTAATAATATTTTCATGCTATCGTTACTTATAATCTCAATTGTTTTATGCATTATATTTATTTTTCAAAAATAAATACTTTTTTAAATTTTAAGCAAAAAAATACAAACTTAATTCGGAGGATAAAATATATTGTCTCAACTAAACACTAAAAGCGTTTTTGTTGCCATGGTTGGAAGACCGAATGTTGGCAAGTCATCTTTAGTAAACGAACTTGTTGGCGAAAAAGTTGCTATTGTAACGTCTAAGCCTCAAACCACAAGAACAAAAATTACAGGTATTTTAACAAAAGAAAACACTCAGTACGTTTTTTTAGATACACCCGGTGTGCACAGCCCAAAGACAAAGCTTGGAAATCGCATGGTTAAAACGTCTGTTGGCAGTGTTGCCGATGTTGACGTTGCTGTTATGCTTTTTGAGCCATACGGCAAATTATCTGAATCTGAGGAACTGCTTATACAAAGCATACACGACAAAAAAGTGCCTGCTATAGCTGTTATAAATAAAAAGGACCTTATAAAAAAGCCCGAACACTTAGCACAGAGAATAGAACTAATAAACGATCTTGGTGTATTTGAAGAGATTTGCATAGTTAGTGCATTGAATAAAGACAGCTGTGATGATGTTTTAATTTTACTAAACAATTATGCAACAGAAAGCGTACACTATTTTGACAAAGACACATATACCGATTTGCCTGAAAAAGTACTTGTAGGTGAAATTCTTCGAGAGAAAATACTTCTTAACTTGCGCGATGAAATACCACACGGCACAGCTGTAACCGTAGAGAGATTTAAAGAGCGCAAAGAAGGAAATATAATAGATATAGATGTAAATATTTACTGCGAGAAAAAAAGCCACAAAGGCATGATAATAGGCAAAGGCGGGCAAATGCTTAAAAAAATTGCCAGCAGTGCACGTGTTGAATGCGAAGAATTTTTGGACACAAAAGTAAATTTACAGTGCTGGGTAAAAATAAAAGACGATTGGCGAGACAACGAATTTTTACTTAACAATTTTGGATTTAAAGTATAAAAATATTATTACTTACCATAAAATTAGTTAGTTGGAAATATATGCTAAATAAAAAACGCACAATATAACAATATTTTTATAATAAGTATGTAAAATAAACTTATATTAAAGCTTTATAAGCGAGGTGTAAGTTTATGCAAAACAAAAATTTTTGGAAGATATTTGAAAATACTGGTGATGTTAACGATTACATTAATTACAAGCATGATAATGTAACAGATAGAGAAAACCTAAAGGAAGATCAAAATGAGCCAAAAGCAGATAATAACTACAACAGGCCTAGTTCTAAGGGTAACCAAAACGGGTGAAAGTGATAGAGTCATTCATATTTTAACACACGATCATGGAATGATATCGGCAATTGCAAAGGGCAGTATGCGCTTAAAAAGCAAGCTATTTAGCTCTACAGGGCTATTTTGCTACAGCGAATTCACACTATTTGCAGGTAAAAACTTATATATTGTTAACGAGGCCGAAGTAAAACAAGTTTTTTTTAACATAAACGAAGATATAGAGTCTTTGGCACTTGCTATGTATATTGCCGAGCTTGCCGGCGTGCTTTTGCACACCGATGATGAAAGCGATTTACAATTGCGCCTAATTTTAAATACGTTTTATTTTTTAAGCAATAAAAATCGAAGCGTTTTATTGCTTAAAATTATTTTTGAACTTAGAACAATGTGTACAGTGGGCTATTTGCCCGACCTTGTTGCATGTAGCGATTGTATGTGTTATAATGCAAAAGAATTTTTTTTTGATACAAGCAACGGCGTAATATATTGCAGTGAATGTGCAAAAAAACTGAAAAAAAACTGCAATTTAAGCATGGCCGAGGTAAGTGCTATGCGCCACATTGCATATTGTGAAGACAGCGAACTTTTTAATTTTACACTTGTTGATGAGCGCATAAAAAATTTACTTTTAGTTGTAGAACAATACTGTATTAAATGTATTGACAGACAACTAAAAACTCTTGATTTTTTACACACAGCACTAGAATAAAATATTATTTTTTGAGGAATATATGGTTTCGAAATATTTAAAAATTTTAGAATTCGACAAAATAGTTGAAAAAGCATGCTTATTTGCTGTATGTAAGCAAACAAAGCAAAATTTAACAGGCGAAAAACCAGCTACAAATATTCAAGATATGAAATTAATGCTTAGCAAAACAGATGCTATGCTTACAATATTAATAAAAAACGGTACACCGCGCTTAAGTGGCATAGATGGTGTTGAAAATTCTTTAACACGTGCCTCTAAGGGCGGCATTTTATCTATGAGCGAACTTTTAGGCATTGGCCATACACTACGCAATTTTTCATCGCTGTCAAGTTGGTACGCTCAAAAAGAGGATATTGATGATTGCCCTCTTGATGATTTATTTTTTGCTGTATTCCCACAGCCAACAATTGAAAAACATATATTTGAATGCATAATATCCGAGACAGAAATGTCGGACAGAGCTAGCGACACACTTTTTGATTTAAGGCGAAAATTACGTGCTGTACAAAATTCAATTAACGATAAGCTCGATGAAATTATAAAAAATCAGTCTACATCAAAATACTTACAAGATGCTGTTGTAACACTTAGAAACGGCCGATATGTTGTGCCTGTTAAAGCCGAACATAAATCTGATATTGGCGGTGTAATGCACGATGTCTCTAGCAGTGGCGCAACAATTTTTGTAGAACCGGCTGCCGTTGTTCAAGCTAATGCTAAAATATTGCAGTTAAAAAACATGGAAAAAGAAGAAATAGAGCGTATACTTTCTTCAATGTCATCTTCTGTTGCAGAAATTGAACCGTTTATTTCTCAAAGTTATAAAAGCATGCTTGAAATAGACAGTGTGCTTGCAAAAGCACAGCTTGCAATAGAAATGAAGGCTATGCTTCCCACTGTTAACAATAATTGTGCTTTTAATTTAATAAAAGCACGCCACCCATTAATAAGCAAAAATAACGTTGTACCAATTGATATTGAACTTGGAAACAACTATGACACACTTATAATTACCGGCCCTAATACCGGCGGCAAAACAGTTACATTAAAAACTGCAGGGCTTTTAAATACAATGGCCACTTATGGTTACTTAATACCGGCACACGAGCAAAGTAGTGTTTGCCTTTTCGATGAAGTTCTTGTTGATATAGGCGATGAGCAAAGTATAGAACAAAGTCTTTCTACATTTTCGGGCCATATAAAAAACATTACCGAAATATTAGACAAAATAACAGATAAGTCTTTAGTTTTAATGGATGAGCTTGGCGCTGGTACAGACCCCGGAGAAGGAGCTGCGCTTGCAGTGGCAATTATTGAGCAAATGCGAAAATCGGGCGCAAAAATTATGGCTACAACACATTATGCCGAACTTAAAATTTTTGCACTCGATACTGAAGGAGTACAAAATGCCGGCTGCGAGTTTAATGTAGATACACTTCGCCCAACATACAAAATAATTCTTGGTATACCGGGCAGAAGCAGCGCATTTTTAATTAGCGAAAAGCTAGGACTACCAGCGCAAATAATACAAAAGGCAAATGTTCACTTATCGGGAGACGATAAGCGGTTAAACAGTGTGCTGGCACAACTTGAAGATTTAAAAACAGAGCTTAAACAGGGCGAGCTTGAAATTGAACGCCTTAACAATATTGCAGTAACAGAACTTGAAAAAGCGCAAAATCAACGCGAGCAGCTTATATTGCAAGGTGAGGCCGAACTTGCCGCAGCAAGGCAAAAGGCAAATAAAATAGTTGATGATGTGCAAAAAAATGCATATGCACTTATGGACGAGCTTAAGGTAATAGAAAAAAATGATAAACAAGCTGCTGCTCAAAGAGCAATAAGAGCAAGAGAAATAGCAAGAAAAGACACTCAAAAACTATTTGTATCTGAGGACAGTGCACTTAAAAATTATGATAGCTTTATACCTATTGAAGATGTTTCTGTTGGAAATCAAGTTTATATTATTAGCCTTTCAATGCAAGGAATTATTCAAAACTTACCCGATAAAAAGGGCTTAATAGAGGTGCGTGCAGGTGCGTTAAGAACAAAAGTATTGCAAAATGATCTTGCACAAGTGCCAAAAAATAACGATAACACACAAAAGCCCAAACCAAAACGTGTGCACACAGCTACAAACAGTATGTCGTCTTCAAACACTGTTCGAACTGCAAGTATGGAAATTAACTTAATAGGAATGACCTCGTATGAGGCCTTGTATGAAGTAGACAAATTTATTGACGGTGCCATTTTGAGCGGACAAAATGCGCTTTATTTAATACATGGCAAAGGTGAGGGAATTTTACGCAAAGCTATACATGCGCATTTAAAAAACCACCGCAATGTTAAAAGTTACAGGCTTGGCACTTTTGGTGAGGGAGAGGCTGGCGTTACCGTTTTAGAGTTAAAATAAATATTAAATGAAAGATTTATTAAATGGAATTTACTTTTTTGGTTGTTGCCGTATTAATTGGATGCTTTATTAAAGGACTTTGCGGCTTTGCGAACAGCATAGTATTTTTGTCTATTGCCGGTTTACACAACAGTGGGGCATTAATTACCCCCTTAGATTTACTTTTTAATTTGCCAATGAACTTAGCCATGTTTTTAAAACTGAGAAAAAAAGCAAATAAAAAATTAATAATTTCATTAATAGTTTTTGTGCTTATAGGTTCAGTTATTGGCGCATTAATATTAAAAAAAGTAGATGATACATTATTAAAAATTATATTTGGTTTTGTTGTTGTTTTTATGGGAATAGAAATGCTTTTAAATAATGGTAAGCAAACAAATAAAAATCCACATGCACTTCAAGGCATAATTTTTGGGTTACTTGCAGGTTTAATGTGCGGTCTTTTTGGTATTGGTGCACTTCTTGCAGGATACATAAGCAAAATAACACCGGACACTGAATCTTTTAAAGGTACTATAACAGCTGTATTTTTAACCGACGGTATTTTTCGTTTGTTTTTGTACATCTCACTTGGCCTTTTAACATTTGATACACTAAAAACATTTTTAATAATACTTCCGTTTGCTATGCTATTTTTGTTTTTTGGAATGAAATGTGCAAAAATAGCTAAAGAAGAAACCGTTAAATTTTGGATTAATTTATTTTTAATTTTGTCGGGGTTATTTTTAATAGCTACAAACATAATGTAAATTTTAATACAATACTAAACCCCAATGTGAAATAAAATTCACATTGGGGTTTTTGTTATTACTAATTAAATTTAAATAAAATGGTTTTAAATATAAAAACAACTACATAAACTGTTAAAAGCTAAATTAAACCATTAATTTGCACACACTGTTTGCATATGCAACAGGATCTTCAATAGAAAGCCCCTCTATTAGCCTTGCTTGTTCATACAAAATATTTGTATAAGCTGCTATTTTTTCTTTATCTCCACCATCATACGCATTTTTTAGCGATGCAAATACTTCATGTTCACTGTTAATTTCAAGTATTTTTTCACTGCTAATATTTTTATCGGCACCAGGCATACTTTTTAGCACTTTTTCCATTTCTATGCTAAGTGCGCCAGAGCTTGTTAGGCAAACAGGATGGCTTTTTAGCCTGCTTGATATGCAAACTTGCGTTACTTTCTCCCCTAGTGTTTCTTTCATCAACGCAAACATATCTTTATTTTCATCATTTTTCGCTTTAGTTTTTTCTACATCTTCTTCAGTGTCTATACCTAAATCTTCACCCGAAACATTTCTAAATTCTTTTTCGTTTTCTTTTTCTCCATATTTTTGAAGTACTTGGAATACAAATTCATCAACGTCGTGTGTAAGGTAAAGAATGTCGAAACCTTTATCAAAAACGCGCTCTGTTGCCGGTAGTTTGGCAAGTTTATCTACACTTTCACCAGAAGCATAATATATATACTTTTGTTCTTCTGGCATTGTACTTACATACTCGCTTAAAGTTACAAGTTTGTTTTCTTTTGCACTGTGAAATAAAAGCAAATCTTGTAATGTTGCTTTATTAGCACCGTACATTGCATAGCAACCCATTTTTAGTTGAAGACCAAAATTTTCAAAAAATTCGTTATATTTCTCTCTGTCATTTTTTAACCACGATGAAAGCTCATTTTTTATTTTTCTTTCTAATGACTGACGAATTACTTTAAGCTGACTATCTTGTTGTAACATTTCTCTGCTTATATTTAAACTTAAATCTTGGCTGTCTACAAGTCCTTTAACAAAGCTAAAGTGGTCGGGCAATAAATCTGCACATTTGTCCATAATTAAAACGCCGCTTGCATACAGTTGTAATCCTTTTTCAAATTCTTTTGTATAGTAGTTAAACGGTGCACCGCTTGGAATAAACATTAATGCATTATATGTTGCAGCACCCTCTGTTTTGCTGCTAATTACTTTTGCCGGGTCTTGATATTCCATAAATTTTTCTTTGTAAAACAAAGCATAATCTTCGTCTGTAACATCTTTTTTGTCGCGTTTCCATATTGGTACCATGCTGTTTAATGTGTCATCTTCAAAATATGTTTCGTACTCCGGTGCTTTATCGCTATCAGCCTCTTGCTCTTTCATTTTGCTTTTTTCTGTCATCATTTTTATAGGATATCTTATATAATCGGAGTATTTTTTAACTATACCGGAAAGCCTATACGATTGTAAAAATTCATCATAATTATTATTTTCGCTGTTGTCTTTAACTACCAGTATAATTTCAGTACCAACATCATCTTTATCACATTGCTCTATTGTATATCCGTCTGCCCCAAAAGATTCCCATTGCCATGCCTCTTTTTGGCCAAAAGCAAGCGAGCGCACCGTTACTTTGCTTGCCACCATAAATGCCGAGTAAAACCCTACGCCAAACTGTCCTATAATATCTATATTGTTATTTTGCTCGTTTTCTTTTTTAAAGTCTAGGCTACCACTTTTTGCAATAACTCCAAGGTTTTTTTCAAGCTCTTCCTTTGTCATGCCAATTCCGTTATCTGTAAGCGTAATTGTGCGGGTATCTTTGTCAGACTCTAGCCTAATAATATAATCTTGCTGCTTTGTTTTTACGCTATCGTCTGTAAGACTTTTAAAGTATAACTTATCTATTGCATCACTTGCATTACTAATAAGTTCCCTTAAAAATATCTCTTTATGAGTATATATAGAGTTAATCATTAAATCTAAAAGTCTTTTACTCTCTGCTTTAAATTGCTTTTTTGCCATTACATTCAGCCTCCGTGTAAATATTATTGGCACTCGCAGTATTTGAGTGCCAATAATATTTTACTACACATATAATAAAAGTTCAATAGTTAAGTAAATAAATTAAAAAACCGTTAACATTTAAAAAATATTTTTGTAGAAATATATAAAAATATTTTTATTTTTTTATATATATTTTACAATAAAATGGCATTTTTTTACACTATTTTACAGTATAACTTTAACATTTAAATATTTAAAAATTAATAGTACTTGAAAAAAAGTAAATTTTACTGTAAAATACACATTGAGTATAATTTTTTATACGAAATATAGTATAATTTATTTTTATATAGCATCAGCCGAAAGAATGACAACGACTGAGTTAAATATGTGCAAAGCTATTATTTTTGGGAGGGTACTTATGGGTATCAAAGATTTTTTTGCAAAAAAAGACAACAATGAAGCGCAAAATTCACAGGAGCAAACTCAAAATTCTATGGAGTATGGCATAGAAAATTTACAGCCACTTGATATGTTTGAAGATGAGGAAAGCGCTGCAAACGGTTTTGCCGCATTAATGCAAGATGATAACGGTAATGCACAGCCCAATTTTAACAATTCCGATAACAATTTTGTGCAGGATGGTCAATTTCAGAATAATTTTGAAAATCAACCTCAGGATTACAATCAACCTGCTCAAGGCACAGACGATTTCTTTAATCAAAACGCACCTGCTCAAGGCGCAGATGATTTCTTTAATCAAAATGCACCTGCTCAAGGCG
>CAYJGU010000001.1:132084-231353 GCA_964369925.1 uncultured Bacteroides sp.
CTCAAGGCGCAGATGATTTCTTTAATCAAAATGCACCTACTCAAGGCGCAGACGATTTCTTTAATCAACCTGATGCCGATTTAGGTGATAACAATAACCTTAACAGCGCTTTTGAAAATAACTTTGGAACTGACGGCGCTAGTTATATTGCAAGCGAAAATTTTGAAGAAGCTCCTTTTGATATATCGTTGCCTGAAAAAAGCGAAGATTATATTCAAGAAGAGGTTAATAATACAACAGAAGAATATATTCCAAAAAGAAAATTTTCTCCTGTATTTACACATCCTATTCCTTCTGCACTAGATGAATTGCGCTCCGGTGTTGTTAAGCCTGCATCGCCTATTACTGCAATAGCTGCTACACAAATACCAGTTGTTATTACTGCAGCGGATGCTGCAGAAGCAGAAAATGCTGCTAAAATTGCTGCCGAAAAAGCAGCACATGCAGCTGCAGTTGCTGAAGAAGAGGCAAGAATTGCTGCAGAAATAGCAGCCAGAGAGGCAAATTTTGGTTACCATGAGCCAACAGACGAAGAAATGGGCTATAGTTCATCTAGCACAGAAAATTATGAAACTTTGCCAATTGCTCAAGACTTTGAAAATTTGACTATTTATAATAATGACAATACATATACTGAAAATAATAATGTTGAAGGCGATTTATTAGATTTTAATGCTCAAACAACTGATATGTTTACAGATTCGCAACAAAACTTTAACCAAGTTGATGTTAATAATGTAGGTTTTGATAACAGCGGCTTTGAAAGTCAGTTTAACAATAACTTTGAAGGTCAAAATTTTGATGCTGTAGACATGAATGCAAACTCTATGATTGACAATAGCGGTTTTGTAGCACCACAACAAGGCAATGATGATTTCTTTAGTAATGAAGCTCAAAGCACTGACATGTTTGCAGATTCGCAACAAAGCTTTAACCAAGTTGACGCTAATAATGTAGGTTTTGATAACAATGGCTTTGACAGTCAGTTTAACAATAACTTTGAAGATCAAAATTTTGATGCCGTAGACATGAATGCAAACCCAATGTCTGATAACAGTGCTTTTTCAGCACCTGCACAAGGCAATGATGATTTCTTTAATCAACCTCAGCAAGATTCTAATGATTTCTTCACATCAGAGCAACCAGCAAATGATAATTTCTTTAATAATGAAGCTCAAAATGCCGACATGTTTGCAGATTCACAGCAAAACTTCAACCAAGTTGACGCTAATAATGTAGGTTTTGATAACAATGGCTTTGATGGTCAATTTAACGATAACTTTGAAGGTCAAAATTTTGATGCTGTAGATATGAATGCAAACGCTATGCCTGATAACAATGGTTTTACAGCACCTGTACAAGGCAATGATGATTTCTTTGCACCTCAACAGCCATCTGAAGATGCTTTCTTTAATGATGGTTCTCAAAATAATGAATCGATAGCTCCTGAAATGTACGCAGACAACTTACAAAATATGTTTGCAAATGATGATTCGCTTTCGTCTCTTAATGATTTTGATGATGCACAGGAATATGTTCCACATCAAAATTCTAACGACAGCAACTTCTCATCATTTGATAACAACTTTAACGATGCATCGCAAGGCGAGCAATCTTTTGGTTCTGATGATATGGCAAGCGATCCATTTTCTAACGATGGCTGGATGAGCCAAGATTCTACACAAGACAGCGATGATGTTCCACAAGCGCAAGATTTTGGTACGAAAAAGCCATCCGGCAAAAAATTTAACTTACCTCTTTTAATAATTCTTATAGTTCTTGTTTTAGCAATTGTAGGTGGTATAATTTATATTTTAGTTAATGGCTTACCAACTTCAAGCCCTGTTTCTTCACAACCTGTTTCAGCACCTTCTCAATCATCATCTGCAACTGTTTCTCAACCTGAGGTTGTAGAACCTGTGGTAGACCCAATACCAAGAGACGAATGGTATATGGAACTTGTTAACCGTGACAATATACTTGATAGCACATTTGCTCCTGAAACAACAAATGTTGACGGTGTGCCTGTAGATACAAGAATAGCACAAGCTTTAACAGATATGATTGAAGCCGGTAACGCTACTGGTCTTGATTTATATGTTCACAGCGGCTATCGCACATATGAGCGCCAAGAAACAAACTATGATTACCAAGTTGGTTTGCAGTTGGCACAAGGCTTAACACAAGCAGAGGCAGAAGCTGCGGCCGGACAAATTACAGCACCTCCGGGAACAAGCGAGCATAACTTAGGCCTTGGTGTGGATATTATGTCTACCGATAATAATTCTTACGATGTAAGTTTTAACGACACCGAAGAGGCAAAATGGTTGCTTGAAAATGCTGCTAATTATGGATTTATACTTCGTTACCCTGAAGGTAAAGAAAGTATTACAGGCTTTGCGTTTGAGCCTTGGCATTACCGCTATGTTGGTGTAGACCAAGCACAAAAAATTAAAGATAGCGGGCTAACACTAGAGGAATACCTAGCACAAGATATTCCTACAGGTACTCCTTCACAAGCACAAACAGCTGATGAAAGCGCTGTATCAACAGTTTCTTCATCTCAACCTGTAGCATAAAAATTATATAACATAAAAAACTGCGATAAATATTTATCGCAGTTTTTTTTAATAATATTTATATGTGTTGTTTTTATTGCTTAATAAGGATATAATAGTAAGGATACTATTATATAATCAATTTTGAAACGGAGTCTCATTTTATGTTATCATCTTACAGCGTTAAAAAGCGTTTTACTGTATTAGTTGCGGTAGCTTTAATTTTTATATTAGGTATAATTTCTTTTTTAAACCTAACCACCGATTTAATGCCAACTATAGAATTACCATACATGGTTATAGTAACACCATACCCCGGTGCCAGTCCCGAAAAAGTTGAAAGTAGTGTTACAAGGCCTCTTGAGTCTTCACTTGCAACAAGTAGCGGCATTGTAAATATACAAAGCGTATCAAGTGAAAATGTAAGTATGGTTATACTTGAATTTGAGCCGAGCACAAATATGGATTCGGCTATGATAGATGTTTCTGGTAAAATAGATTTAGTTGAGGGTTCTTTTGACGACTTAGTCGGCACATCATCTATAATGCGAATTAGCCCCGACATGATGCCTATTGTGGTTGCCAGTATAGATGTACAAGACATGTCACGACAAGAGGTTTCTACATTTACTACAGACGATATTATACCTGCATTTGAGCGTTTGCCGGGAGTAGCAAGTGTTACAACTACCGGCTTAATTGAAACGCAAATATCTGTAACGCTAAACGATGAAAAAATAAAAGATATTAACCTAAAGGTACTTGCAAGTATAGATAAAGAACTCGCCGAGGCTCAACAAGAATTATATGATGCACAGGCAGAAATTGAAGATGGATTGAATGAGATTGAAATAGGCAAAAACGAACTTGAACAGGGCAAAAATGAAATAACAGCAAGCCTTGCAAGTGGTAGCGTAGAAATAGATGCTGCTATTGCACAAATATCGGCGTTAATAAGTGAGGGCGCTGCTTTAGAGGCTAACGAAGCTGCTTTTATTGGTGAAAAAGAAGGCCTTATACAAATATACTTGGCTTTAAACGGGTTTGAACCCGGTGGCACACTTTCTCCAACTGCGCCGGGTGCAATAGGGGCAATAAGTGCTACACTAGCATCTACAGGTACATTGCCGCCTACTATTACACCGCCAGGACCAATGACAACAACTGAGTTGCTTGCTCTTTCCGATACCGATTTTGAGGCATATTTACAAGCTGTTAGTATGCTTTCAAGTATTCCGTCGCTACCTATTCCCGCCGAGAGCATTGCAATGATAACCGAACTTACAAAAGAAGATGTTGAATTAATAGAAAACGCACCTGCAAGGATTACAGAAATAAATGCAGAACTTAATAATATAACAACACGCAAAGCAGTTATAGCAATAATGTTACCCGAACTTGAGGCTTCTCTTGAAGAAATGAAAAGTATGTCGCAAGAGTTAGAGAGCGGTAAAATGGACTCGGTAAACGAGTTTACAAAGGGTGAGGTAACACTTGAAAGTGCACAAGCAGAACTTGAGGCTGCAAAACAGCAAATTGAAAGCTCTCAAGAAGAAATGGACGAGGCAAAGCAAAACGCACTAGAGCAAGCTGATATAACCTCGTTTTTAACACAAGACATAATTAGCAGCATAATTATGGCCGAAAACTTTAACTTACCTGCCGGATATATTAGCGATGGCGATAACGAATACCTAATTAAAATTGGCGAAGAGTTTAAAGATATAGACGAACTTAGAAACACAGTTATTTTTTATGCCGATATTGACGGAGTTGGAGAAGTTGAACTTGGTGATATTGCAACGGTTGAATTTACCGATAATTCGGCCGATAGCTATGCTAAGGTTAATAATAATAACTCTGTAATATTAAACTTTCAAAAACAAAGTACAGCTTCTACAGCACAAGTGTCCGATGAAATTGCTGGCGCTATGAGAGAACTTGAAATCCAGTATGAGAATGTTCATTTTTCGGCTTTGATGGACCAAGGTGAATACATTGACATAGTAATACAAAGTGTTTTAAGCAACTTAATGTACGGTGGAATACTTGCAATTATAGTTTTGGCCTTGTTTTTAAAAGATTTTAGGCCAACTGCTATTGTTGCGGCTAGCATACCTTTTAGTTTACTTTGTGCAATTACAGCAATGTACTTTACAAATATTACTTTAAATATTATTTCACTTTCTGGCTTATCTTTGGGCGTTGGTATGCTTGTAGATAACAGCATAGTTGTAATTGAAAATATATATAGGCTGCGAAGTGATGGAATGCCACCGGCAAAAGCCGCTGTAAAAGGTGCAAAACAGGTTTCCGGTGCTATATTTGCATCTACACTTACAACAGTTTGTGTTTTCTTACCTATTGTTTTTACCGAGGGGTTATCTCGTGACTTATTTAGCGATATGGGTTTAACAATAGCATATTCGCTTCTTGCCAGCTTATTTGTAGCTTTAACGCTTGTTCCCGCACTTGGCGCAACGGTATTAAAAAATAATACTGCTAAACAACAAAAATGGTTTAATTCGTTTATTAAATTTTACGAAAGAGCCCTTAGTACAACTTTAAATAATAAAGCTCCTGTATTAATTTTTGTAATAATTTTACTAGCCTTTAGCATATACCAAGTAACTCAAGTTGGAACTGCGTTTATTCCCGCTATGGAAAGTCCTCAAATGTCGGCAACTCTTACTATGAGCGAAGAAGCTACACAGCAAGAAATATATGAAACTTCTGATGAGGTTATAAAAAGGATTTATGAAATTGAGGGCATTGAAACCGTAGGTATTACAATCGATTCAAATTCTTCAACCTCTATGTTAAGCGGGTCTACATCGGGAGTTCAAATATATATATTACTAGAGGACGGCACAGATTTAACAAATGCAAGCGCCGCACAGCAAATACAAGATTCTGTTATAGGACTTAACTGTGAAATTGATGTTCAGGAATCCACAATGGATATGTCAGCACTTGGCGGAAGTGGTATTGAGCTTGTAATTAAAGGCTCCGATCTTGATGTTCTTGCACAAATAGCCGATGATTTGCGAAACATGCTTAGTGAAACCGAAGGTACTACAGAAATTTCTGTAGCCGAACAAGCGGGTGAAGAAGTAAGAATTATAGTAGATAAAAATGCCGCTATGCGCCACAGTCTAACTGTAGCACAAATTCAGGCAGAAATATCTTCTTCACTGACACAGACAAAACAGAGCACCACAATTACAATAGAAGATAAAAACTACCCTGTTATTGTAGTGCGCGATGAGAGCCAAATGCCTAATATAACAAATATTATGGACTACGAATTTGAAGTAACTGATGCACAAGGTGAAAAAAGCACTGTAGAGTTAAACGAAATTGCCGGTAGCATGAATGCTGACAGTGTTCAAAGCGTTAACAGAGAAAACGGTTCTCGCTATTTAACAGTTACTTCAGCAATTGAACAAGGCTATAATATAGGCCTTGTAAGCCGTGATTTGCAAACAACATTAGATGAATATGAAACTCCTGCCGGTTACACAATAGACTTCGTCGGTGAAAACGAATCTATAAACACCGCAATTAACGATTTAATACTTGTTATAATTCTTGCTGTTGCATTTGTTTATTTAATTATGGTAGCTCAGTTCCAAAGTCTTCTTAGCCCATTTATTGTTATGTTTACAATTCCACTTGCATTTACGGGCGGTCTTATTGCTATGTTAATTACAAATAGAGAGCTATCTATTGTATCTATGTTAGGATTTTTAGTGCTGGTAGGTATAGTAGTAAATAACGGCATAGTATTTGTAGACAGTATAAATCAGCTACGCCTTGAGGGTATGAATAGGCGCCAAGCAATTTTACGTACAGGTAAAATACGTATAAGACCTGTATTAATGACAACACTTACAACGGTACTTGCAATGACTACAATGGCTTTGGGTATAGGCCAGGGTGCTGAAATGACACAAGATTTAGCCATAGTTACTATTGGCGGCTTGCTATATGCAACATTATTAACACTGTTTGTTGTGCCAATTTTATACGACATAATGAGAAAAAAAGAAATGAAAAATATTGAAGTTGACTAGCAAACGATAATTTTTATTTTACAATATGTATATTTTATGTTCAACAATACTAATTGTTAAATAAATAATAAACCCGATTAGCTCTTGAATAAGCTAATCGGGTTTATGTTTTTATGTTTTATTGCTACTTACTTGTTTATTGTATTGGTTGTTCGTTATTGTTAAAAAATTCTTCAAATGCGTCTTGTGCATCCTCATCAGCTGTTGATGTCATCTCTTGTAACACTACACTCGCAGTTACAATTTCACCCTCGCGTATTACTTGCAACTGCGCACTATCCCCTACGCTCATCGTTTCAATTTCATCTATTAGGTCTGTAGTTGTTTCTACTGCTATTCCGTTTATACTAACAATGTAATCCATAACTTGAAGGCCTGCTTTTTCTGCTCCGCCTCCAGGTGTTATGTCGGCAATATAAACACCAAGCCTTGTAACTCCGCTTGAATACGCACTTTCTACATCAGATATTGACACTACCGATATGCCAAGTGCAGGCCTACCTGTAACATAGCCGTTATTTATAAGTTCTGAAGATATTTCAAGCACGATGTTAATAGGTATTGCAAATCCAAGTCCTTCTGTTTCATCATCGCCCGATTTTGCCGTAACTATACCTATAAGTTCTCCACTTGAATTATATAGCCCACCACCAGAGTTACCTGGGCTTACAGCTGCATTTGTTTGCAACATTGTCATAGATTGTCCATCTATAATAATTTCTCTATCTAGTGCACTAATAATGCCATCTGTAACTGTTCCGCCAAGTGTGCCTAAAGGATTGCCAACAGCAAGCGCAAAATCGCCAACCGATAACTCATCGGAGTTGCCCATTGTTGCGGCTGTTAACCCTGTTGCATCAACTTTTAATATTGCAATGTCGGTTTTTACATCAGAGCCAACTATTTCAGCTTTATACTCTTGCTTATCACTTGTTGTAATTGTTATTTGCTGTGCACCATCTACAACGTGAGCATTAGTAATAATGTACCCATCTTCGCTAATTATTACACCACTACCTGCGCCCGATACAACATATTGGCCAAACATACTATTTGTTGTAACTTGCTCTGTCATTACCTCTACAACACTTGGAGCTGCTATTTTTGCAACATCTGAAACCATAAGCGAACCATCGCTTGTGCTAAGTGTTGTACTTCCGTTCGAATCTCCTGTTGTTTGATTTATTGTAATACCTGCCGAGCCTGAAGACATTGCTCCACCTATATATCCTCCGCCGAAACCTGCGGCACCGCACAGTGCTATAACAAGTATAATTGCAATTATTTTAAGGCCTGTTCTTTTTTTTGGCGGCTTAATTGCCTGTGCTGCACCGTTTGGAGGTGTTGCAGTATATTGTGCATCTGTTTGCATTGTTGGCAGTGTGCCGTTTGCATTAATATTGCTATTTTGTGCATCTCTGTAATGTGTCGAGTAGTCGTAATTCCATCTGTTGTCGTTCATTGTAAAGCTCCTTACCGATAAAAACATTTATACTTGCTTTTATCTTATTATAATAAATTGATTAATTTAATTGTATAAATGTTGTGTTTATACTATTTGCTATAATATAAGTATAAACTTAATTTATGAAATAATTTGTGTATATGTGTGAAAGATTGATGAAATAGCATTTTAAAAAAAATGTTATTTTATATAGTTTGTTTAATTAAAATGTTGATAAGTTTGCAATTTTTTAAGTAAAAATGTATAATAAGTATGTATGCGTTATCTATATTGTATGTAGTTCAATATAGTATTTATTATATGGCTTTTGGCTTATTGTTTATGCGACAACCGCTAATTGCGCTAATAATAATTTTGCAAAATATATGTATTGTACTGCGTACAATACACTTTTTATTCTATATTATTATTTAAATGCTGCTTTATATTTAAGCAAAAGAACGGAGATTTATATTATGAATATACAAGTTATACCTTCCCTGCTAAGCGCTGATTTTGGAAACTTAAAACAAGAATGCCAAAAAGTAATTGATGGTGGCGCTGATGCAATTCATTTTGATGTCATGGACGGTCACTTTGTTAAAAATATTTCTTTTGGAATACCTGTGCTACAAAGCTTGCACAATTTAATGCCCGACATTATTTACGATGTCCATTTAATGATATCTAACCCACTTGAATATGTAGATGCATTTGCCAAAGCAGGTGCTACATGGCTTACATTTCACTGCGAATCTAATAGCCCACCTAAAGAAACAATAGATGCAATACATGCCGCTGGTATGATGGCTGGGGTATCTATTAAACCATCTACTCCTGTACAAGCTGTTTTTCCGTTGCTAGATAAGGTAGAGCTTGTACTTGTTATGAGTGTAGAGCCCGGATTTGGTGGCCAGCAGTTTATACCGGAAACAATTAAAAAAATAGGTACATTGGCAAAAGAGGCAAAGGCCTATGATATTCAAAGGCTTCGTATAGAAGTAGATGGCGGAATAAATATGCAAACTGCACCACTTTGTGCTGCGGCAGGAGCAACTGCTTTTGTTGCCGGCAGTAGCATTTTTGGCACAAACAATTACGCAAAGGCCATTAAAGATATGAAAAATGCCTGCGCAAATGCGTAATAAAATGAAAATATAAAAGTAGGAATGGAGTTTTTTATGTCCACATATATAATGGCCGATGATGTTATTGTTCGCCACCCCGATAGTGCAATGCATAACGACTATATTTTTATGACACTTCCCTTGTTTGCTATATCTACTTTTTTTTACGGACTAAGGCCAGTGCTTCTTGGTTTAGTTGCAGTTTTAATTGCAGATTTATGCGATAGAATTATTTGTTCAATAAGAAAAATACCACACGATAAAACAGAATCAAGCAGTAGGGCCTTTGCACTTATTGTAACGCTTTTATTACCCGCAAGTATATCTTATTATATATTAATAGTTGCGGTTGTTTCAACTGTATTAATAGGTAAAGCTGCATTTGGCGGTTATGGACTTTATATATTTAGCCCACCAAGTGTTGGTTTTGCTGTTGTAACAATAAGCTGGCCCGAGCAAATTTTTTCATATCCTACGCCACTTGAAATGTTACCTCTTGGCTTAATATATGATACAACACTTAACGATGGTGCACTTGTAGCCCTTAAGTCTGGTGGTTTACCTAACATTAACTTGCTTAATTTATTGCTTGGCAACTACCCTGCAAGCATGGGTGCTGCTTACGCTGTAGCAATTTTAGCATGCTTTGCTTATTTATGGATGCGCAAACATATTACACTTGAGTTACCCCTTAGTTATTTAGCCACATGCGTTTTTATAGCATTTACATTTCCTCGTCTTGGCGGTATTGGACTTGCCTTTCCTTGGCAACACGTAACTTTAAGGTTGCAAGCTACTTTATACGAACTTTTTACAGGAATGATATTTTTTGCTGCGGTATTTTTAATTAACGACAGAGTTACCGGACCAAAGGGTAAAAGTGCTAAAATAGTTTATGGCATAATGTTAGGTATTTTTACAATGATATTTAGATATTATGGTTCTTATAACATGGCAACTTGTTTTGCAATTATATGTGTTAATGTGCTAAGTGCACCACTTGACAGATGGATGAGCAGTTTTAGCAATTACTACACAAAAAAGGTTACTACCAATAAGCGTGATAAAAAGGCGGTAAAAAAAGCATGAGTGATATTGTAAATAAAACTGATGTACACACAGATGCTGAAATGTTGCGTACACAGCAAGTAAATACAAAAATAAGGCGCGAAAGAGTTATTTTAAACAACCCTGTAATTATGCAGGGAATTGGTTTAGCTCCACTTGTAGTTGCAGCAACAAGCGCTTATAATTCAAGTATATTAAGCGTTGCTATTTTAGTGTTGCTTACTTTAACAAGGTTTTTTGCAGCTTTATTAAGTCCTATTGTTCCATACAGGTTTAAAGGGCCGCTTTATGCCCTTTGCAGCGCAATAATGTACATACCTGCATATTATTTAATTACAAATATATTTACCGATGCACAAATAATACAAGTAGGCCTTTATTTGCCTCTTTTAGTGGTAGATCCTATTATTCTTAAAAGATATGAGAGAACACAAAATGAGAGAATAGGAACAGCCATTATTAAAGGAATTAAAACAACAGCAGGATATGTTTTGGTGCTTATGCTTATAGGAATTTTAAGAGAATTTTTAGGAGCCGGAAGTATTTTTGGAATTGTTTTAATGGAATTTAAACTAATGCCTATAGCACTATTACCTGCGGGCGGTTTTATTATACTTGTTATATTAATGATTGTTTGGCGACGTGCTGCACAAATTATTAAAAACTTAATGCTTGAAAGCGAGGAGGATTATCATAGATGACACAAGTTATTAATACATTAGCGGCTTTTTGCGGATATGCATTAGTTGCTGTTTTTGTAGAAAACGCTGTTTTGGGTAGGGCTCTTGGTATTTCAAGGCTTGTTAAATTAGTTGACGACAGTGAAGTAAATTCGCTTACATTTTGTATATTGCTAACCGCTGTTCAAGTTACAAGCGTACCCTTAGCATGGGCCGTTAACAGAACCTGGCTAGTAAATTTAGACTATGCTAACTTTGTACGTCCTCTTGCATACGTAATATGCATGATAATTTCTTTTGTTGTAATTCTAATATTAGTTGCGGTAATTTTTCCACCTAAATTTAGCAAACGAGCAATTTCTGTTTTGCCAATGGCTACATTTAACTGCTGCATTGCAGGTACACTTTTACTAACAACAATAAGAGGTTTTAATATTTATCAAACTTTGGGTTTTGCCCTTGGAACAGGTCTTGGTTATACTGCCGTTGTATTTGTATTAACCGAGGGAGACAGAAGATTAAATGACGTTTATGTGCCCGAATCTTTAAGAGGCTTACCAATTAACTTGCTATATTTGTCCATTTTATCTATGGCGGTATATGGCATGACAGGCCATATGTTATCTTTTTAAAATACTAATATTAATTAACTTATTAATATTAAAAAAATGCATGTTGTTAAACATGCATTTTTTTTGCTTTATAGTAAATGTTTTATTTTTTCATATGCTTCACTTTGTATAATTGCTTGTACCTCTGGGCTATTTTCATCAAACCCTGAAAGTATTATTTTTATTTTTTCAGCAAGCTCTAACAACTCTTTAGATGCCTTGTTATTTTTATTATTTGTGCTTTTTATAACTAAATTTTCTCTTAACAAGCCTACAACTGCCAGCATATCATTATTTGCCAACAATAACTTTTTAAGCTGCCTTACTAAATTAATCTCATCTGCATTTTCGTACGCTTTAAATATATTAACAATCAAAATTGCCTCATAATTTTCTTTTGGTAATACAACATACTCATCTTCATTTTGCAAAAATTGCTCAGTATATACATTATTAATGTAAAGCAACGCCAACTTGTTATAAAGCTTAGCAATGTTAAATGCGGTTTCGCTTTTTATGTCTTGCTGAAATTCTATTTGTAGCCAATATGCATTCTTTAAAATTTCTGCACAAAGCTTCATTAAAAACACAAGCTTTTTAATTGAAGCTGCATGATCATCGCACTTTTCCCAATTTAATATCTCTGTAAATATTCTTTCATCAGCGGATATTTTTTTTACTAAATTATTTTGCATTGTATATACTTCATCATAAAATAAATTTGGCAAACTTGCTTTGTTAATAATAGCATGTATAATAACTTCTTCGGGCACATGCTCAAAACTTTGCACATTTTCCAATATTTCGCTAACTTTAATATTATTTGCTTGCATTGCATTTGCAAATACGCCTAAATTACCTTTGCACTCTGTATATACGCTATATACATCATTTCCATTTTTGTTTTTAAACGCATGCTTAAATGCTTTTTCACAAGTTAAGCTCATCTCCATTAGTCTATTGCTATTATCATCTTTACAGTCAAAATACATATCTGTAATTTGCACCATTTGTTGCTTAGCATCATTATTTTTCGGCATTAACTGTAGGCACAATAAAAAATTTTGTAACGTCCCTGCATTTATTTCTGCTATATCTATGTTGTTAAGTAATTGTAACGCCTGTTTTTGTTTATTAAGCTTTACATAACAAGCGGCTTTTACTACATTCATTAAATTTATCGAGTGCTTATTGCAGTTAACTATTGCGCCTTCATCTATACTTAGCAAATTCTTTTTATCACTTGTAAAGTCATTGTATGCATTAATAAACATGTCGGTATAAAAAAGAGCAGTGTCATATTCCTCTTTGTTAAAATAGTATGTAGCCGCACTTATAGAAACATCTAACCTATAGTAAAAAGAGTCTTTAAAATTCTCTTGGCCAAATTCTTCCCATTCTTTTATTTTATAGCTGTTTGTATTATAAGCCATGCGCTGTGCATTTTTATATATTATAACAGCACATTTTTTTGCGCAGTTTTTCTTGTCTTGTTGCAGTAATTTCATTCCCGCATTAATATAAAACTTTTGCTCTTGCTCATTTACTGTGTAAGCCGATTCTATACATTGCACAATTGTTATAATATCGTTACTGTTTTTTTCGTATTTTTTTCGTAACAGCTCCATATTTCTTTGCTCTTTTAATTGCTTGCCGTTATTTTCAATGTCTTTTGCATATCCATCATGGTGCAGCACTGTATTGGTAAGTGAAATTAAGGTTTCGTTCTCACCAATCGAATATGACTCATGTATTTCATTTATAAACCTATGTATTTTATTAACTCTAGCAAGCCTTGTTGCCATAAAGTCACCATATTGTGCATTGCTAATATCTGCAGTAATGTAATTGCGCTGCACTACTGAAGCAAGTGTATAGTTAGTGTGATTTTTTTCATTTTTTAAAAAACTAACAATTTCTTCAATATCCTCATCTAAATATTCATCAGCATCAATATACATATGCCATATACCGGTACATTTTTCTAAAACAGCATTTCTTGCCGCTGAAAAATCATTTACCCATTTAAATTCAAAGCATAAATCAGCATATTTTTCTACAATTTGTCTTGTTCCGTCAGTTGAGCCTGTATCGGCAATAACAAGTTGGCATTTTATTGTGTTGCGCAACACTTCAAGAGATTTTAAACAGCGTTCTATACACCTAATTTCGTTTTTTACAATCATGCCTATAGACAACACATACTCATTAGCGTTTAACTTTAATGTTTGTTTTTTTCGTTTCATGCTGTTATGCCTTTCTAATAATTTCAACTAATTTTTCCTATTATATCATAATATTTAACTAATTAATATATTTTTTTAACAAAAAAGCCACAAGTACTTTGTCTTGTGGCTTTTTGTAATTAATTATTTATGCTGTATGGTTAACAACGCAAGTTCCCAGCACCGTATCTTTTTTGTAATAACCCGTTGCAGTTGGGCAACCAGCACCTGCTGCCTGGCCCGATGATGCACAGAAACTTCTCATAACAACGTCACCGCTCTCTATGGCTTGTTGTGGGAAATCTATTACAGGATACTTTTCTACATCTGCTTGTTCTATATTCATAATCTCTCGCCAAGCCTTAATGCCCGGATGGCGAGAAGCACCTGCAACATAATAACCAAGCATTGGTGCATTTTCATCGTAACCAAACCAAAATGCGCCCGAATAATATGGTGTCATACCAACAAACCAAATATCCTTGTCTTCATTTGTTGTACCTGTTTTACCTATGCTCTCCATGCCTGCCTCAGAAGCCGACATACCAGCACCTGTACCTGTTACCATAACATCTCTTAATAATCTGCTCATTATATACGATGTGTCTTCACTTATTGCCTGAACACGGTTAATATCCGGTGTTAACACAACGTTTCCGTATGCATCTTCCACACTAGTATACGCATGAGGAGAATAGAACTGTCCGCCGTTTCCGTTCATCATATATGCCGCTGCAAGTTGATAAGGTGACATACCTGTTGAAAGAGCTCCAAGCGACATAGGAGCATGGTTTCTGTCCTCTGGGTCACTTAATGTATCTACCTCTAAAGTAGAGTTTAAGAATGTAAACATCTCATTAACACCAACATCAGAACCTATCCAAACAGCAATTGTGTTTCTAGAATCTCTAAATGCATCTTGAACTGTGTTTGGCCCGTACGTATATGTGCCTTCATAGTTTCGTGGCCAACCTGTAGCTTTACCATCTTCAGTTGTTCCGGTTGGATCAAACGGAGTATCTATTCTAGTAGAAGAGTAATGTATTATATCATACTCTATACCTAGCGGATAAACAGTAACACCCTTAATTGTTGAACCGATTGCGCGTTCCATATCTGCGCCTCTGTTCAAAGTTCTATCGGCTGTTTTTTGGCCTAAGCCACCTACTATAGCTGCAAGTTCTCCCTGATAGTTTACAAAGGCGCCTGCCGCTTGTGTAGTTATCATATTTGGTTCTGCTTCTTCGCCCTCTTCTAATTCAGGTGCAACGTATCCGGCAGGATAGTACTCTCTTGTATACTCCGGCCAATGTTCACGCCTTGAAAAAACATCTTCCATTGTTGTTTGTAAGCTTGGAACTACAGTTGAATATATACGCACACCGCCACTGTATAACCAGTTGTACGCTTCATCAAGTGTAACCCCTTTTTGTTCTTGATAATCTTCAACAACTTCATCTATAAGTGTATCTGTAAAATAGCTGTTTTTACTTTGTGTAGCCGCATCTTCTTCTATTATCTTTTCGTACATTACTAAAGGAGCATTAATTGCCTCATCGTATTCGCTTTCCGAAATATAGCCTTGTGCATACATATTGTAAATAACATGGTTTCTTCTTTCAATATGCTGCTCAGGGTTTGTAATAGGGCTATAAGCGGTTGGATTTTTAGTAATTGCCGCTATTGTTGCAGCCTCTGCTATTGTTAATGGCTCCGAGCCATTAATCGTATTGTCTTCTGTTCCGACATATTTGTTAAAATACCTGTTTGCACCTGCTTGTATACCACCTATGTTACCTGTTAAGCTACTAGTGTTAAGGTATGCCTCAAAAATTGTATCTCTAGAATACCTATTGCTTAAAGCAAGTGCACGGAATATCTCACGAATCTTTCTAAGATAACCAGCTGTACCTGCGTCCTCATCGTCATCGGTAATATTTTTTATAAGCTGTTGTGTTATTGTAGACGCACCCTCTTGTCCTCCACGTAAATAACTGCCTGTAGTAGCGTAGGATACCTCGTTTAAAACAGCATAAATTGTACGCCTAATATTTATTCCGCTATGCTCCCAAAATGTTTCGTCCTCTATCGCAACAAAAGCATTTTTTACATTATCATCAATATTGTGCCAGTCAACCCATACACGGTTTTCTTCCGGACTATCTAAAGATTGATAAAGTACCCACTCTTCTTGGCCTTGCTCGTTTGCGTCTTTATAATATATAAAACTTGTATATGCAAGTTTTATATTTTCAAGATCTAACAAAGCATCATCGCCAGCGGTAGCCTCTACTATATACAAACTTAGCATAATAGCTATTGTTGAAAAAGCTATTACTCCAAGGCATATACATACGGCTATAAATTTAAAAAATCCTATAATAATTCTAACAGCAATATTTTTCTTTTTCTTTTTGCGCTTTGTATTTGTTAATGCACCATTGCCATTAGGTGTTTTGTTGTTTGTGCCTGAATTTCCCTGTTGCACCACTTGTCTATTTCTATTGGGTTCTATTGTAATCTCCTCCTAAGTTTAAACAGTTAAATTTACATATATAAAGTTTAAATTACTTTCTTTAAAGTTCGCAATTAAACAATGCGCTTTAAATATTAATTATACCATAAATTTTTTAATTTGAAAATACTTAAGTTTAATTATTAATATTATTTACCGAAATTTGTATAAAACAACTAATCTTCCTCATATTTCTAAAAAAGTTAATTTATTTTCTTATATTTTGGCAAAAAATAGTTTGTAAAAAGTATTTCAATAAAAATTATAATATTTTTCACAAATTTATTCAAGACAAAAAAGTTTACAAAAAGGTATTAATTTTTAAAAAATTATGGTAAAATAAATTGTTACTTTATATATTAGTAAATAAAATAATTTTATTATCTTGGAGGATAAACTGTGCAAGAGTTAAATTACCCTTTTGATGGAGCTTATATTTTGCGTAAAAAAAGGAGTTTAAAGCGTAAACTGCTTGAAACAAGTGAATTTACAACAAAAAATATAGCAATTATGAGTGGTAGCACTATTGGAGATATTGAAAATATACTAGAGCTGTTTTTGTTAAACAACGGCATTATGCCCAATTTTCACATAGGTGAGTACGGTTTGTTTTACGAAAACATTGTATTTGATGATGACTCGCTTTTAAATTTTAAACCCGATATAATTTATATACACACAAGTTTACAAAACTTAACACAAAAACCGAGTGCCACAGATAGCGCAGATGTTGTACAGGAAAAGTTGGAAAGCATATATAAATACTACGAACACTTGTGGCAAACTGCAAAAAAATTTAATTGCACTGTAATACAAAACAACTTTGAATTGCCTCACTACAGGCTAATGGGTAATTACGACAGTGTTGCAAGTTCGGGTCTTGTTAATTTTATTAATAAGCTTAACGCTAAATTTGCACAGTATGCAGCCGAAAATAATAATTTTTATATTAATGACATTAATTATTTAAGTGCCAGCGTTGGTATAGAAAATTGGTTTAGCCCAACAACGTGGTACGCCTATAAATATTGCGTTAACACCCAGCATATAGCAACACTGTGCCACAGCATTGCAAATATTATAAAAAGTGTATTTGGCAAAAATAAAAAGTGTGTTGTGCTAGATTTAGACAACACACTATGGGGCGGCATTATTGGCGATGATGGACCTGAGGGAATATATTTAGGCAACGAATCTCCTGTAGGCATGGCTTACAGCGAATTTCAAAAATATTTAAAAAGTCTTTCCTCTCTTGGTATTATGTTAAGCGTATGCAGTAAAAACGAGGAAAAAAATGCGCTTGAGGGTTTTGAGCGACAAGATTCTACGCTTAAACGCGATGATTTTATTAGCTTTAAGGCAAATTGGGATCCTAAGCATTTAAATATTGCAACAATTGCCAAAGAAATAAACATTGGCACAGATTCTCTTGTGTTTATTGACGACAACCCGGCAGAGAGAGAAATTGTGCGTGTTGAATTGCCAAATGTAAGCGTTCCCGAAGTTGATGCCGTTGAAATGTATATAAATTCAATAGATAAATCAGGATTTTTCGAGGTCACTTCTCTATCTCAAGACGATATGCGCCGCAATGAAATGTACAAGGAAAACGCTAAGAGAACTGAACTTGAGCAGTCTTTTGGCAATTACAGCGATTATTTGTTAAGCCTTAACCAATTTGCAAATATTAATGCGTTTAACTTACAATTTGCACCAAGAATAACACAGCTTATAAATAAAACTAACCAGTTTAACTTAACAACTAAAAGATATACCGAAAGTGAAGTTGAAAATATTATAAGCAGTGACAACTACATTTCGCTTTATGGTCAGTTAACCGATAAATTTGGCGACAACGGAATTGTAACGTGCCTTATTGCAAATATAAATGGCACATGCGCAAACATTGAGCTTTGGGTAATGAGCTGCCGTACATTTAAGCGCCATTTAGAATTTGCAATGTTTGATGAGTTTATAACAGCTTGCAAAAACAAAGGGATAAAAAAAATAACCGCAACATATTTACCAACAGCAAAAAATTTAATTGTAAGCGATTATTACGAAAAAATTGGGTTTAGCCTTTTAAGCGAAGATGAGCAAGGTTGTAAGACGTATGAGTTTGATAACTTAGACGAGTATAGCAAGCTAAACGAAGTAATTAAAATAAATGAAACATAAAAAATTATATATTGCAGTTGACAAAATAAAATAAGACAAATACAATAAATTATAAGTAATTTTATTAGCATAGCTAATATTAATAATATTGCTAAAGGAGTTTTATAAATGACACGTGATGAAATATTTGAAGAGATACAGGAAATTTTTAGGGACAACTTTGACGACGAAAGCCTTGAAATAACAGCACAAACATGTGCCGATGACATTGAAGATTGGGACAGCCTTGAGCAAATTAACTTGCTTACTGCAATGGAGAAAAAATTTAATCTTAAATTTAAACTTGAAGACGTACGCAGCCTTGAAAATGTTGGCGGGCTTGTAGATTTAATTGAAAGATTAACAGCATAAATTTATTTTTTAGAGGTGATTTTATTAACAGCTATAAATTTGATGAAATAACTATAGGTATGGCAGAAACATTTGAAATGCAAATTACCGAACAAAAAATGGATTTATTTTTAAGTTTAACTAACGATTGTAGCCCTATACATGTTAATGATGACTATGCAAAAAAGCGTGGATATGACGGCCGAGTAGTTTATGGTATGCTACCCGGCAGTTTATTTTCTACGCTTGCAGGCGTTTATTTGCCGGGTGAGCACTGCCTTTTACACAGCGTAGAATGTAAGTTTGCAAAACCTGTGTTTATAGGAGATACACTTACAATTACCGGTAAAGTTATAGAGGTTAACGATACGTTTAAAACTATAAAAATAAAAGGCATAATTAAAAACCAAAATGATAAAACCGTTACCAGAGGCGTTATTGTAGCGGGCTTAAGCGACTAACCTAAAATATTGTATAATAGCGCCACTAAACATACTAATTTCAAGTTAAAAGGAGTTTTAACAATGCCTAATACATATTTAATAACCGGTGCAAGTAGCGATATTGGTATCGCTCTTATTAATCGCCTTTATAAAGACGGCGACACATTTATATTGCAAGGCACAAATAATATGCACGGCCTTGCGCCGCTTTGCCAAAAATATAAACAAAGTATTTTTACCTACAGTGTAGATATGACAGATTTGGATAAAGTTCAAATTTTTATAAATACTGTGGCACAAAAGCATCCTGTTCCAACACATATTGTACATTTGCCGGCTCTAAAAGTAATAAATACTAAATTTAAAAAGTTTGATGAAGAGCGTTTTGAACTTGATATGAATGTACAAGTTAACAGTGCTATAAAAATTTGCAAAGAATTTTTACCAAAAATGGCAAAAAATAAATACGGCAGAGTTTTGTTCATGCTTACAAGTTATATTTTAGGTATGCCACCTAAAAACACAACGTCTTATATTACTGTTAAAAGCGCACTTGAGGGTTTGGCTAAAAGCCTTGCCTCCGATTATGCGTCTTTTGGCATAACTGTAAACTGCGTAATGCCAAGTATGATACAAACTAAATTCTTAAGCAATACGAGCGATTTAATAGTGCAAGCTGCCGCCGAGGCACACCCTATGAAGAGAAACGCCACAGTTGATGATGTTGTTCCAGCAATGGCATTTTTACTTAGCGACGAAGCTTCTTATATTACTGGGGTGTCCTTACCTATTACAGGTGGGAGCGCCGCAATATGAGCGAGTATGAGTTTAAACTTTGCACATATGCTGATAAAACCGCTATTGTGCAGTTTATGAAGGAAAACTGGGGCAGTGAACATCCACTAATACACAACAGCAATTTTTTTACACATTATTACGACAGTGCTAAAGATATATATGGTGATAGCGAAAATAGACCGTTACAATTTGCAATAGCAATGCAAAACAGCGCAATTGTTGCCATTGCCGGTTATATTTATACAAGCAGGCAAAAGCCAATAGACATATGGGTTTCTATATGGTGTGCCGTTAAAGGCAAAAACGGCGTAGGTTTAGAGCTTATGGAAAAGCTACCACAACTTACCGGTGCAAGAGTTATGGCTTGCAATAATATTAGGCCCAAAACAATGCCTTTTTACACATTTTTAGGTTATACCGCTCAAATGTTACCTCACTATTATCGCTTAGCCGATAAAGCTACATACAGTATTGCAAATGTGGCAAAAAAAACAATATTACCTGTAAGTAGCTCTCATATAAGTTTAAGGCTCATACAATCGTTTAACCAATTGCAAAGTATGTATACGCCTAACTTAAATTTGCGCCCTAATAAAGATTTATGGTATATAAAAAGGCGTTATTTTGATTATCCTTACAAAAAATACGAGGTTTACGCAATAACAGACAACAACGATAACAACAAATGCACCTGCCTGTTAATTGTTTTTACTGCAAACGCAAACAATACAAATGTGCTTCGTATAGTAGATTTTATAGGCGAGCCCAACATGTTTGCAAGTTTATCTAGTAGCATAAATAAGTTAATGATTGACAAAAATGCCGAATATGCAGATTGTTACTGCTACGGCATAAGTGAAGATACTTTTAATAAAGCAGGCTTTATTATGAGAAGACAAGACGATAATAACATTATACCTAACTACTTATATCCTCCCGCTTATGAAAATACCGATTATTACTTTTTTACAACCGACAGCAATAATTTTACAATGTTTAAGGCCGATGGTGACCAGGATAGACCAAACATAACATAAGAAACTTTTGGTGTTTTTTATTTATTACAAATGACATTTAAAGATTTACTTTATTGTTTTAATGACAAAGAAATATATAATAAAACATTTGAAAAGTTGTTAGACGATTACTATGCAAACAGAGATGTGTTAATGCTTGAAATTGATGATTATTATAATAAAAAGACACTTTAAATACATATAATAAAGGCGATGAGTATATACTCATCGCCTTTATTTTTAATTGTTTCAAATGTAATTAATAGTCGTTGCGTTTTTTACGCCTTAATCTTAACAAGAATGTTAATATTAAAAATGCCACTATAACTATTACAAGTACTATTACTACCCAGCCGCTACCGCCTTCTTCGTAACTTCTAACATCACTCCATGCGGCATCCATTGCGCTGTTTAAATCATCAGACAAAACATCAAACGTTTCGCAGTTTGCCAATATCTCGTCGCTTGGGTACATTAACTCGTTGTTTCTTGTCTCTTCGTCAAGAAGTTCGTATACTGCTGTATGTGGTGTAGAATACCAAATATACTCTGTATTTGCAAGAGCAATTTGTGTTTCACACATAAAGTTAATAAACATTTCTGCAGCTTCTTGGTTTTTGCTTGTTGCAGGTATGCACATAGCATCTAAATATATATTAGATCCTTGGTGTGGCACAAACATTGCAAGGTCTTCATTAACATCCATCATTGTAATGCCGTCGCCTGCATAGTACGCTGCAATAGCAGCCTCGCCACCTTGCATTTTGTCAAATATCTCGTCCATTACATAAGCTTGAACAACCGGTTTTTGCTCTTTTAACATTTCTGCAGCTGCATCTATTTCATCTGTGCTTGTAGGATTTAACGAATTGCCTAATATTTTGCTTGCTATAGCAAATGCATCGCGGCTATTGTTAAACATCAATATGTTGTCGCTGTATTTCTCACTCCACATTAATTCCCAACCAAGCTCAAGGTCAGCTGCATCTATCATAGTAGTGTTATATATTAAACCTACTACACCCCACATATAAGCAATAGAATATTTATTATCCGGGTCGTATGTTTGGTTTTTATAATTTTCATCTATAAATTGAGCATTAGGTATGTTATCGTAGTTAAGTTCGGCAAGCATTCCCTCGTTTGCCATACGGCCAATCATGTAGTCGCTTGGAATAATAACATCGTAGTCGCCACCGCCACCGCTTATTTTAGCGTACATACTCTCATTTGTATCGTAATTTGTATAGTTTACTTTTATTCCTGTAAGCTTTTCAAACTCTTCAACAACATCTAAAGAATCATCTTCTCCATCGGAAATGTATTCGCCCCAGTTGTAAACATTAAGTTCTATGTCTTGGCCTTCAAAACGTGTGTAGTACTCCATTTCAGTGTCAAGTGAATATTCCGGCTCGTATGCAAAAGCCATAGGTGTTACCATGCTTGCACATAGTATTATTGCCATTATTGTCATCAAAAATCTTTTCATTAAAGTCTCCTATTTTTTCTTTTTTATTTTCTATTTAATTTTCTGTTTGCGCCATATGTATTGCTCTTTGAATTTTTTTCTCTTTATTTGATTCAATAGCATTTGTAATTAAAATAATTGATAAAATAACAACAAACATTATTGTAGAAAGAGCATTTATCTCCGGGCTAACTTTCTTTTTTGTCATACTGTAAATTGCTATTGGCAGTGTTTGTACTGTACCACTTGTAAAGTACGAAATTACAAAGTCATCTATTGAATAAGTTAAGCTAATTAAAAAAGCTGAAAATATTGCCGGTGTAATTTCAGGTAATATAACCTTAAAAAATGCCTGGTTATGATTACAGCCAAGGTCTAACGCCGCTTCGTAAACTCTTATATCCATTTGCCTTAACTTTGGCGACACTGTAAAAATTACATAGGGCACACAAAATGTTATGTGCGCTATTAAAAGCGTAAATATTCCAAAACCGTTAAAAGCTACTTCGGCATTAAATATGCTTGTTAAAATAGCCGATACTTGTTTGTTAAACACCACAAACAGTAACATCATTGAAACGCCTGTAACTATTTCAGGGTTTATAACGGGAACATAACTTACCGAAAGCACTAAAGAACGCGAACGATTTTTCATTCCGTTTATTCCAAGTGATGCCATTGTACCTAAAATTGTTGCCAGTACGGCCGATGCCGCCGCAAGTAAAAGCGACACAAGTAAACTTTGCAAAATATCGTCATTTTCTAATAAATTTGCGTACCATGTAAATGAAAACGCAGTAAAAACGCCCCTGCTTTTATTTTCATTAAAGCTATATGCTATCATTACGGCTATGGGCAAGTACATAAAACTGAAAAACAAAACAATGTATGCTTTTTTATACCACTGCATCTTTTTCATACAACGCCCTCCATATTCTCTGTATCAACGTTTGTAAAGCTCATACAAAGCAATACTATTAACATTAAAAACAAACTCATGGCACTACCTAAATTGTAGTTGTAACTATTTCCTAAAAATTGCAGTTCTATTAAGTCTCCTATAAGCAAATTAGAACCACCTCCAAGCATACGACTTATAATAAAAGTAGAAATGCTAGGTACGAACACCATTGTTATTCCTGTTGTAATGCCATCTTTAGAAAGTGGCAACAACACACTTAAAAGAACTTGAAAAGGATTTCCTCCTAAGTCTTGTGCTGCTTCTATAATGCTGTTGTCTATTTTAAGCATAATTGTATATAGTGGCAAAATCATATAGGGCAAATAATTGTAAACCATACCCAAAACAACAGCACCGGATGTATTTATCATTTGAAATGGTCCAATGCCAAACATGCCTAAAAACCTATTTATAATTCCGTTGTTTTCAAGCAAGCTCATCCATGCGTATGTTCTTAGCAAAAAGTTCATCCACATTGGCAGCATAACAAGCATTAACATCATGCTTTGCTTTGATGCCCTCATGCGAGAAAGCATAAAACTTAAAGGAAAAGAAGCAAGCAAACATATAAAAGTTGCAATAACAGCAAGCAATATGCTGCGCACAAAAACAGTTGTATATTGAGATAGTTCCATAATGTTTGCAAGGGTAAACTGCCCATTTTTATCGGTAAATGCAAAGTATAAAACAATGCACAGCGGCACAACTATAAAAATAGTCATCCACACCAAATAAGGCGAGGCAAGAAAGCGACGTTTACTCATTATCGCTCTCCTCCTTTGTTTTTTTCATAATATGTATCTCATCGGGGCCAACATTCATACCTACAAGCTCCCCTACTGCCGAGGCTTGCGTAGAGTGCACAATCCAATGCGTTCCACCGCTTTTTATGTGCATTTCATAATGAACGCCTTTAAATATTACATTCTCTACAATACCTGTAAGTTTTCCTTGAATTGCAGGTACTATTATTATGTCTTCAGGCCTTACAACAACTTGTATAATTTCGTTTTTACTAAAACCTTTATCTACACAGTCAAATTCTTGCCCTGCAAATTCAACATAAAAATCTCTAAGCATAATACCGTCAATTATGTTAGACTCTCCAATAAAATCAGCTACAAATGCACTCTCAGGCTCGTTATAAATGTCTTGTGGCGAACCTATTTGCAGTATTTTACCCTTTTCCATTACCACAACAGTGTCCGACATTGTAAGTGCTTCTTCTTGGTCGTGAGTAACGTAAATAAATGTTATGTTTAGGCTTTGTTGTATTCGCTTTAGTTCTATTTGCATATCTTTTCGCAACTTCAAATCCAGCGCACCAAGCGGCTCATCCAGCAAAAGCACCTTAGGGTGGTTTACAAGCGCACGCGCTATTGCCACACGCTGTTGTTGCCCACCCGATAACGTCAAGGTATTTCGCCTTTCAAAACCCTTTAGCCCAACAAGCTCAAGCATTTCAAGCACTCTGCTTTTAATTTCTTTTTCTTCTGTTTTTTTAATACGCAAGCCAAATGCCACATTTTCGTAAACGTTTAAATGTGGAAACAGCGCGTACTTTTGAAACACCGTGTTTACCTGCCTTTTGTAAGGCGGCAAGTTTGTGATGTCTTTGTCACCAAAAAAAACACTGCCCGATTTCGGTTCAATAAAGCCACCAATAACACGAAGTGTAGTAGTTTTGCCACATCCAGACGGTCCTAAAAATGTAACAAACTCCTTATCGTGAATATCAAGGCTTAAACCGGACAAAACCGGTCTTCCATCGAAATCGACAACAATGTCTTTTAAAGAAACAATAGTATTATTATTCAAATTTTGCATCCCCCTTTGCGGTAATTATCTTTGGGTATAATCCCAAAGTAGATGCCAATTATGCCACCCCGCAAAAGGTTTGTTACACCAAAACATTAAGTTTCAGCTACAGTGGCACATACGGTCATCTTTTGAATAAGATGTAGCATGATAGACATGCATATGATACTATAATTGTAAATTCAAAAAAAGTCAATAGTTTTTTCGAAAAATATTAATATTTTTTACAATTGTCAAAATTTAACATTTTGCAAAAATTAAATTTATTGTTAATGCTTCATATTTTCTATTGACGTTGACAATAAAAAACAATATAATATTATACAGTATATTTTTGATACATTTGCATGCTGGATTAGCTCACTTGGTAGAGCGCATCACTCGTAATGATGAGGTAACGAGTTCGACTCTCGTATCCAGCTCCATTGTTTTATAGCAATTAAAATCGGCACCTGCTACGGTGCCGATTTTTTTATTTAAACAAAATTTATTACAAATCTCCACTTAAAAATTTTTCTACATACCATGGGTTTTTATCATAAAAGCTTTTATTGCTTAAATAGCTGCACTGTCCTACTATGTTGTTAAACATAATGCTTTGTGCACAAAGTGCCTGATATTTAAATTTATATTTCCTGTTAATTTTATTAATCCCGTATTTACTATCCCCCAAAATTGGCAGACCAATATGGCTTAAATGTGCTCGTATTTGGTGTGTTCTTCCTGTAACAAGCTCTACTTCCATCAAGGATAAATTATCGTAATTTTTTAGCGTTTTATATTTTGTGACAATTTTTTTAGCACCCTTTTTGTTATCATCACTTATGAACACAAGCCCTTTGTTGCTGTTTTTTATTAAATAAGCATTTAAAGTATCACTCTTTTTGTTTGGCACACCATATGTTATACATAAATATTTTTTTTGTATTTGCCTTTGTTTTATTGCTTCACAAATGCTATTATGCGCTTGCTCATTTTTTGCAACTATTACTATTCCAGACGTTCCTGTATCGAGCCTATGGCAAAGTTGCGCTATATACTTGTTATCTTGAACATGTTTGCTATTTTCGTGTAAATATTTTAACACTAAGTTTATATGCGTATTTGCTTCGTTTTTATTTGCACTTATTGCGCTCATTCCAGCAATTTTACTTGTAATTATAACATTGTCATCTTCATATAACACATTTAGTGTTCCGTTAGCTCTTAAAAAAGCAGGCCCCTTTACATTTTCATCGTTAAAACTCGGAAAGTAAAGTTCAATAATATCACCGGCATTTACTGTATCGTTTAACTTTATTTTCTTTTTGTTTACTTTTATTTTATTTTCTCGCATATACTTGTAAAGCGCGCCTGTGCTTATATTTGGAAAACGCACTTTAATTGCCGCATCTAAACGCATTTTTTTGTTTTGATTTATTGTAAACATAAAAAATCCTTTCGGCAATGTTATAGTTATATTTTGCAAATTGTAAATAATTTACTATTTTTATTTTAACAAAAAAGTGCACTGCGTGTCAAAGTAATGTTTTGTAACATTTTTTTTGCATAAATGTTGCATAAAATTTACTTTACGTTTTTTAAATATAGTGTTATACTTAAATTATGTTGAAAGAGAGGAAATCCTATGAAAGAAGTTTATGTAAAATTTAATCAAGGTATACATGTGCAAGAGTTTGTAAAAACACTTAATACTTTAAACGGAGATTTTGAATTTATAAGTGATTTTAGGTTAATGGATGCACGTAGTATTATGGGAATTTTTAGCCTAGATTTAACACAACCAATTTTACTGCGCATATATGATGATAATGATAATACTATGAATGCTCTTAAAAGTTTTATTTTTGATGAAAAATAATTATATCATTTGCACAGTCGTGGCCGCACGGCAAAATAAGCAAAGTTATAAATAACAATCTGTGCATCTTTACAGTTGCATTGCGGCAGAATGGAGAAATATATAATGAACGAGTTTGTAACATTAAAACTTGCAAAGCAAAAAAATATAGCACTTATAGCGCATGACGGAAAAAAAGACGAAATGCTAGATTGGTGCAAAGTTAACAAAAAAATACTACAGCAACATTTTTTATGTGGCACAGGTACAACCGCAACACTTATTGCAAAACATACAGGACTTCCTGTTAGGGCTTATAACAGCGGGCCACTAGGTGGAGACCAGCAAATCGGCGCTAAAATTGTAGAGGGTGGAATAGATTTTGTTGTGTTCTTTTCCGACCCGCTTTGTGCGCAACCCCACGACCCCGATATAAAAGCACTATTGCGCATAGCTTTGGTGTACGATATTCCCATTGCAACAAACCACGCAAGTGCCGATTTTATGATAACTTCTACCTACATGGGCGAAGAGTACTCGCGCAAAGTTGAAAATTTTAAACTCACTGTCCAAAAACGCAGCGAAGACATGTATGATGAATAGTTTACACTTGACAAAAGTATCGCGTTAGATTAAAATTAAAGTATACAATATAATAACAAATGCACACATGTTTATTAGCAATGTTTGCATTTATTGAAACGGAGATTTATAATGCAAAGAATTCAAACTATTGAAACTCGCGATTTAAACGAGAGCAAAAAAGATGGCGGTTGTGGCGAATGCCAAACTTCATGTCAATCTGCATGTAAAACATCTTGCGGTGTTGCAAACCAGCCGTGCGAAAAAGAGTAATTTAGCACAATAATTTATGCCGCCTTTGTTTGGGCGGCATTTTTTTGCTTTATTAAATATTTATTTGCATAGTAAAAACCAAATTTAAATAACGGGGTCTTTTAATGATACATCAATATAAATTAAACAATTACAATATAGTTTTAGACATTTGCAGCGGTAGCATACACGTTGTAGATGATGTAGTTTACGATATAATACAAATGTATGAGCAAAATGCTTTGAGTGAAATTAAAACAGAAATTTTAAAAAAATATAATAATTTAACAAAAGAAGAATTTGACGAGTGCATAGAAGATATTGAACACTTGCGTAAAAACCAAAGGTTATTTACACCAGATACAAATGAATTAGCGGCAAAAAACTATAAAAATAACAGCAAGGTAATTAAAGCACTTTGTTTACATGTAGCACATACATGCAACTTAAATTGCCATTATTGCTTTGCTGCACAGGGCAACTTTAACGGCGAAGACGCATTAATGACGTTTGAAGTTGCAAAAAGAGCCATAGACTTTTTGATAGAAAACAGCGGCGGTAGGCAAAACCTTGAGGTAGATTTTTTTGGAGGAGAGCCACTTCTTGGTTGGAAAGTAGTAAAACAAACCGTGCAATATGCGCGCAGCATAGAAAAAGAGCATGGTAAAATTTTTAGGTTTACTTTAACAACAAATGGCCTACTTATAAACGACGATGTAATTGATTTTTGCAATAAAGAAATGCAAAACGTTGTACTTAGTTTAGACGGTAGAAAACAAGTGCACGATAAACTGAGAAAAGACATTGCAGGAAACGGCAGCTACGATAAAATTGTACCTAAATTTAAGGAATTTGCACAAAGAAGAGGAAACAAAAACTATTATATGCGCGGTACATTTACGCACGAAAACACCGATTTTACAAATGATATATTACATATGGCCGACCTTGGTTTTAATATGATAAGCATGGAGCCTGTAGTGTGTGATGATAACGATTCGTCGGCACTTACAGCCGATGATTTGCCAACCGTTTTAAATGAGTACGAAAAATTAGCAATAGAAATGCTTAACCGTGAAAAGCAAGGTAACGCGTTTGAATTTTACCACTATATGCTAGATTTAAAAAACGGCCCATGTGTTTATAAGCGCATTACCGGTTGTGGAAGTGGCACCGAATATATGGCCGTAACTCCATGGGGTGAGCTATACCCATGTCATCAATTTGTTGGCAATAAACATTTTTCTCTTGGAGATATTTTTAACGGTGTAAAAAACACCGACATACAGCAAGAATTCCGCAGTTGCAATATATATTCAAGGCAAGAATGTAAAACTTGCTGGGCAAATATGTATTGTGCCGGCGGTTGTGCTGCCAACGCATATAGGGCTAGCGGTAATATAAACGGCATATACGAATACGGCTGCACTCTTTTTAAAAAGCGCATAGAGTGTGCAATAATGATGCAAGTTGCAAAGAGCTTTTAAGTAAGGAGATTCCACATGAAAACGCCTATTTGTGATTTTACAAATGAATATATTAAAAATGATGCATCGCGTTTTCATGTTCCCGGGCACAAAGGGTATGGGCCGCTTAATGCCGAGCAGTTTGACATTACAGAAATTAGCGGCGCCGATGATTTGTTTAATGCAAAAGGTATTATTGCTAAAAGCGAAAAAAACGCCACCAAAATTTTTAATAGCAGGCAAACGTTCTACTCGTGCGAGGGTTCATCTTTGTGTATTAGGGCTATGCTTTACCTTGTAAAAATGCACGCAAAAAATAGTAGCAACACCATTTTAGCTGCCAGAAATGTACACAAAACATTTTTATTTGGCTGCGCACTTTTAGATATAACCCCACATTGGATATATAACAATGATAGTGACAATTATATTAACTGCACTATCACAAGCGAAATGCTTGATGAAAGCATTAAAAACATTGTTGAAAAACCTATGGCAGTTTACATAACCGCACCAAACTATTTAGGCCAAAGCCCTAATATAACACTACTTGCCCAAGTGTGCAAAAAACACGATATACCACTAATTGTTGACAACGCACACGGTGCATATTTAAAATTTATAAATAGCAAAACATATATTCACCCGCTAAATTGTGGCGCAGATATGTGTTGTGACTCTGCACATAAAACACTGCCTGTTTTAACAGGCGGTGCATATTTGCATGTGGCAAAAAATGCAAATGCACCATACGAAAACCACGTAAAAAATGCAATGTCATTATTTGCATCTACAAGCCCGTCATATTTAATATTAAACTCACTTGACGCTTGTAATAAGCAGCTTTTTAACGGCTACATAAAACAAATAAAAGCATGTGTAAAGCAAGTTAAATTACTTAAAAACGAAATAAAAAAAATAGGGTTTAATGTGCTTAAAAGCGACCCTTTAAGAATAGTAATTAACGCTAGTAATACAAATTTTTCAGGCATACAACTTGCACGTAAATTGCAAGCATTTTGTATTGAGCCTGAGTTTTATGATGACTGCAACTTAGTGTTAATGATAAGTGCAAATAATAGTGAAAAAGACTTTATAAAACTTATAAAATCATTAAAAAAACTATACAAAACTTACAACATGAAATTTAACAGCAAAGAAGCTGATTTTAACACAAGTAATTTGCATAAAAAAAAGGTTTTGCAGCACGTTTGTGCAAACAAAACCGATTTAATAACCGATAATAAAAACTCGGTAATATATAATGCTGTTCTTACTCCAAGACAAGCACTTTTTGCACAAAGCAAAAACGTACCTATTGAAAGCAGTATAGGTAAAATATGCGCAAAGCCTGCTGTATCTTGCCCACCTGCTGTACCACTTGTTATGTGTGGAGAGCTTATTACACAACATGTTTATAATTTACTTAAAAAATATGGCATTACAAACATAGATATTGTTGTAAAATAATTTGCGTTTGTATAGCACTTTTAGTTTAATATTTATGTTTCGCTAACATCGCAAATTATGCCACCGCCAACAACAATATCATCGTCGTAAAGTACTGTCGATTGTCCAGGAGCCGGTGCTCGCTCCGGTTTTTCAAACTCAATTTCAAATTGATTTTCATTTGCATATATTACTTTACATAGTGCACCGCTTGCTCTGCTTCTTACTTTAGCGGTATATATTTTATTAACACTAAACGGCTTTTCGCTTGTATATACAGCGTTATTAGCCGTTATTTTTTTAAAATATTCGCTTCCCGCTGTTGCCAAATATATATTGCCGTCACTTTGTATTTTTTTAACAAATAAAGGCTCACTGTAAGATATACCAAGACCTTTACGCTGACCTACAGTATAGTGCATAATACCTTTATGCGGTCCTAAATCTTCACCACTTGGACCTATAAATTTACCACTGTTACTTTTAAGCCCGCGTGATAATATAAAGTTAGCATAGTCGTTATCCGGCACAAAGCAAATTTCTTGGCTGTCCGGTTCATTTGCACTTTTTAAATTAGCATCACTGGCCATTTGCCTTATGTCATCTTTTTCAAATTCTCCAAGAGGCAAGCTAAGCCTTTTAAGCACATCTTGCGGCAATCGGTAAAGCATATAGCTTTGATCTCGCTTAGTGCTATATGCTTTTTGTATGTAGTAATACCCATCAATTTCGCATATTCTTGCGTAATGCCCCGTTGCAATATACTGTATGCCCATACTGTTTGCAATATTAATAAGCTGTGCAAACTTTACAAGTGGGTTGCATATTATACATGGGCTAGGCGTTATTCCATTGCAATAATCTTTGCAAAATGGCTCTATTACATGTTGTTCAAATTCTTGCTCGCAGTTATGCACCTTAAAAGGTACATTTAATTTTTCTGCAATATCTTGTGCTTTATGCACATGCTTTTCATGTTCAGGGCTAAACTTAATAAATACTGTGTAAACATCAAAACCTTGCTCTTGCAATATTTTTATGCATACAGACGAATCAACACCGCCCGATAACCCCACAAGTATTTTATCTCTTTCTTCAAAAGTACTAAATCCACTTCCTACACATATTTCATCGCTCATTTTTTATTCTCCGTTGCTTTTTATTATTATATTTAAATACCTTCGCCTATAATTTTGCGCATATCATCGTATGTAACATCTTCAAAATAAAAACTACCTATTTTTTTAACTTTAACTGTTTTTATAAAGCTGTTTTCAGCTTTTTTATCGTGACAAACATGCTTGTAAATTTCGTTGCCGTTATACTGTATAGTGTGTGGCAAATTAAGCTTTTTAAGCACTTTTTCAACTCTAATTTTCAATTCATCGTCAGTTATCATAGCCATCATACCAAGTGCAACGCACTCTCCATGGTACATTTGCCCTAGCTGCATGCTTTCAATTCCATGCCCTATTGTGTGCCCAAAGTTAAGCACAGCCCTAAGGCCTTGTTCTGTTTCATCTTGCTGCACAACATCTCTTTTAATAACAAGGCTTTTATATATAATTTCCTCTATGCTTTTAATAATATCCTTGTTTTCAAATATATTAAAAAGCTCTTCATCCATTATTAAACCAGCTTTAATAGCCTCGGAAAGACCTTGTGCAAATTGTCTTTCACTTAATGTATCAAGCGTATTTGGGTCTATTATAACTGCTTTGGGCTGGTAAAATGCGCCTATTATGTTTTTTGTTTTGCCTAAATTTATTGCAACCTTTCCACCTATAGATGAATCTATTTGTGCAAGTGTTGTTGTAGGGCAATTTATAAAGTCTACACCGCGCATATAAGTGCTGGCAACAAAACCGGCAAGGTCTCCTACCATTCCGCCACCAACTGCCACAACGGCGTCTTTGCGCGTAAAATTGTTGTTTGCCATCTCTGTTAAAAGCTGTTCATATACTTGCATATTCTTGCTTTTTTCACCCTGGGAAACTACAAATTTAATCCCATTTTTACATTGATTTATAACAGTGTCGGCGTACTGGCTAGGTACACCGCTATCTGTAACAACAAGTACTTTTCTGTTTAAATTTGTAAGTTTACCTACATTAAAAAGCGAACCTCGTTTTATAATAATGTCATAACTGCGCTTACCTAAATTAAGCGTTAACTTCATGTCCATATGTCCCCCAAGTCTTGTATGTTGTGTTTTTGCATTTTATGCAAAAAATAAGTTTAATAAAAACCTTTTGTTGCATATTATATGCTACCACCGATTTATTAAAAGTTTTGTCGAAATTTTATAAAAAATATTGTACAAATAAAAATAAAACTTAATTTTAACGCTCATATAGGCCAAGTAAACGCACTGTATGACAATTTGCTTTTAGCTCTTGCATAAGCTGCGATGTTGGTACGCCTACAAGTTCTGTATAAAAATAATATTCCCATTTAGATTGCGGTATAGGCCTACTTTTTATACACTCCATATTATAGCCCATTTTGGCAACTGTTTGCATAACACGCGAAAGGCTTCCCGACTCGTGCTCTATTGTAAAAAGCAAGCTAAACCTTTTATTGTCTACTTCAAGTTTTTGTGTATTGCTTATAACTGTTTCATTTTCAATTCTATAGCTGACATCGCCCTTTTGTATAACAATAAATCTTGTTGTATTGTTTGCACTCTCGTTAATATTTTGTGCAAGTATGTCTAGGTTGTATAGCTCTGCGGTGCTTTCCGAGGCTATTGCAGCCAATGTAATGTCACCCTTATCTGCTACAAGTTTTGCGGCAACAGCGGTATTTAAACAACTCTCCTCGTTTAATTTAAGCATTTTTATAATTTTTGCACTTTGCGAAAGCGCCTGAGGATGTGAAACAACCGTTTTTATGTCTGATAATTTAGCACCCTTTATGCCTAATATATTTTGACTAACAGATAAATCAAAAACACCGCTTACATATATTTCAGGTGTTGCATAGCACAAATCAATAACATCGCTAACATCGCCTGCATGGCTGTTTTCAAAAGGCAACACACCGCTGTGTACTTCGTCGTTTTTTACAGCGTTTACAACATTTGCCCACGTGCTGTAGGCTAATAAATTTCCGTGTGGAAACAAATTTTTAGCAGCTATATGCGCAAATGCACCTTTTACACCTTGGTACGCAACTTTATCACTATTTAAAATTTTTTTTTGCAATGCTTTAGATAAATCCATATTATGCTTAATAAATTTTTCATAGTAACTTGCATACTCTTCGTTATTTAGGTTTTGTAAATTTTTCTTTATAACTAATTCTTCTCTTCCACTGTCAAGCACAGGAATATCGTTTTCTATCTTATATTCAACAACAAGTTTAACAGCATCCATTCTTCTACTAAAAAGTTCAGCCATCGCCTTGTCAACTATATCAATTTCGCTTCTCGCTTTTTCTAATTTATTCATAATAATCTCCCATTTTGCATATTATATAAATCCAGTATTTTTTCAAATATAAATTTAATTATATCATATTTTTTTATTGTTAACATAACAAATTTAATAATATGCTATGTTTTTGCAAAAAATATGGTAAAATATATTAAAGTATAACTATATTAATACAGCAAAAGGGAGCGATGTAATTTGAAACTAACTTTTTCAGGCGCAGCAAGAGAGGTAACCGGTAGCAGAACACTGCTTGAGTGTGCAGGAAAAAACATACTTGTAGATTGCGGTATGGAGCAAGGTGTAGACATATATGTAAACGAAGAGCTGCCTATTAAAGCTTCAGACATAGATTGTGTGCTTTTAACTCATGCGCACATAGATCATGCCGGAATGATACCGCATCTTGTAAAAAACGGATTTAGCGGCACGATATGGTGTACAGACCCCACCGCCGATTTATGCCAAATAATGCTTAAAGATTCCGCTCATATACAAGAAATGGAAGCCGAGTGGAAAAATAGAAAGGCAAAGCGCTCTGGTGGGCAAAAATTTGAGCCTGTATACGACATGCAAGATGCGATGAATGCTTTAAAATTAATTAAACATTTGCCATATAACAGCAAAACCAATATTATGGACGGAATTGATGTTAGGTTTGTTGATGCCGGGCATTTACTTGGAAGCGCAAGTATTGAGGTATGGGCCACTGAGAATTCAGTTACGAAAAAACTTCTTTTCTCGGGTGATATAGGCAACACAGACAAACCTATATTACGAAACCCACAGTATGTAGACAGTGCCGACTACGTGGTAATGGAAAGCACATACGGCGATAGAAGCCATGGGCCTAAACCGGATTTTATTACTGAAATGGCCGAAATTTTAAAAGCTACGTTTAATAAAAAAGGTACTGTTGTTATACCTGCGTTTGCAGTTGGCCGAACACAAGAACTGTTATATTTTTTAAGAATTATTCTTGAAAAGAAACTTGTTACAGGATACGAGAGTTTTCCGGTATATGTAGATAGTCCACTTGCAAACGAAGCCACTAAAATTTTTAACGAGAATGTTTTAGATTGTTGCGATGATGAAACACGAGATCTTTTAAAGCAAGGTATAAATCCACTAAAATTCCCTGAGCTTCATTGCTCTGTAACAACGGATGAATCTAAGGCTATTAACTTTGATACGACACCTAAAGTAATTATTTCGGCTAGTGGCATGTGCGAAGCCGGACGAATTAGGCACCATTTAAAACACAATTTATGGCGCAAAGAGTGCAGTGTGTTGTTTGTGGGGTATCAATCTAACGGCACAATGGGGCGCAAACTTTTAAACGGAGAAAAAACTGTAAAGCTTTTTGGCGAGACTATTGAAGTTAATGCACAAATATACAATTTAAACGGTATTAGCGGCCACGCAGACGATGTTGGGCTTATTAAATGGATTTCTGCACTTAAAAACAAGCCACAGCGTGTATTTGTAAACCACGGAGACGAAGAAGCCGCACAGACAATGATGGGCAGAATTGAAAATGAATTGCATTTTACTGCTGAGGCCCCTTACAACGGTGATAGTTGGGATTTAATTACAGACAAACAAGTAGAACATGGCGACAGAGAGCTTATTAAGCGCAAGAATTACAATAAACAGCAAAGCCATAGCAAAAAATTAAGCAGTGCTGCACAAAAGGTTATTAATGCATTGCAAAAGCTAGAACAGCTTGTTAATGCAAAGCTTAACACAACAAATAAAGAGCTTGCAAAACTAGAGCAAGAAATTTTAAGTATTTATAATAAATTTAAGTAAACATTAAAATTGTTATTTATGCAAAACACGCATGGTTACACCATGCGTGTTTTTTATTTATTATATTTTAATCTAAATACCCAAACGGTAAAATTTCTGTTATTTCTACAATACCGTCTCTCATAAATTGCGCTGCGTTACATTGTAATACATAGCCACAGCCGCTGTCAGCCATCCAGTGTTCCGGTGGGTATTTTGGCATACCCCTTTGTGCAAGCATACTCATTATTACACCCCCATGTGTAACGCATGCAGCCTCATCTATTTTTGCTTTCATCATATATTCAAACATTTGCATTAATACAGCACTGCATCTCTCGTTAAATTCAGTACTGCTCTCCCCTCCTATGGGTGTATAGTGCTCGTGAGGCGTTATCCACTTTTTAAAATTATCATCATGTACTAGTTCTTTTATTTGCCTTTTTTCAAATTCGCCAAAATCATTTTCTATTAAGTCCTCTAGTATAATTTTATTTTGTGCGCTGCTAAAAAGCACTTCTGCTGTTTCTATAGCCCTTGCCATTGGGCTTGAAAAAACAGTGTCTACTTTAGGGTATGCAAAATGTTCCTTTAAATCATTAAGCACTTTTACACCTTGTTCACAAAGGCTTTCATTTGTTTTTGCACCTATATATAATCCGTTAATATTTCCGTCTGTCAACGAGTGTCTAACAACATATAACCTATAATTTTTCATATTTTTCTCCGAATTTTATTTTTTTTAAAAAAATTATTTATAAATTTTTTTATTTTTTTTTTACATCATACTACATTTAGACTTTTTTTTCAATATCGGCGGTATATGTAGGTGAAAATAAGTTTTCAGCCATTTTATCGCAAATTTTTACACAAATTTACTGCTTTACAAATTGTTTTGTATGTAATATAATCTACAGTATGTAATGGATAGGGGAACTTGTACATGGCCAACGAATTTAACAGAATAATAATATTATTGCGAAAAGAAAAAGGTGTAACACAAAAACGTGCTGCTCAAGATTTGGGTGTATCGCAGGCACTTTTATCGCACTATGAAAAAGGCATACGCGAGTGTGGCCTTGACTTTGTTGTGCGAGTAGCAGATTATTACGATGTTTCGTGCGACTATTTACTTGGCCGAAGCGCAGAGCGCAGTGGTGTAACAATGTCTGTTGAAGAAATACCAAGCCCTGAAACCAGTAAAGATGGCATATTTAAAGGTAGTGTTTTACCTACGTTTAATAAAAAGCTTGTAAGTAACAGCTTAAATATTTTGTACGACATATTAAATTCTTGTCCTGACAAAACACTTGTTGGTGAAATTTCGGCATATTTAATGCTTGCAGTATACAAAATGTTTAGGCTTTTATATAATTCGGCCCCTAAAAACGCAAGCAGTATGTTTAGTATTAAAAAAAGCATGTACTCCGGATATTCCGACGCTGCAATGCATATTGCTGAAAGCAATGTAAAGGCCGTGCTATCCGGCGACATTCCGCCAAGTGGCACACCTATAAAAGACAAAAGTGCCTTTGCCATGACAACTGAAAGCTTAAGCAAAGATTATCCGCTTTATGCAGGTAGTTTATTTAACTTAATAAAAACAACAGAGGCAAGAATTAATAAAGAGGATTAAAACATTGCTATACTTTACTAAGCAATATTAACTTAAAATTATAATTAATAAATCGGCTCTGGCGCTACTTTTGTAACGCTAGAGCCGATTTTTATTTGTTAACAATAAATATTATGTCTATTTTATATTTTGCCGCTATAGCTTAAAAAGCATATGCACAATAACAGCTTTTAGGCAGTTATTAATCTATAGGTTTCATTGTTGGAAAAAGCAATACGTCGCGTATAGATGCATTATCTGTAAGAAGCATAACTAGCCTGTCTATACCAAAGCCTAAGCCGCCTGTAGGCGGTAAACCGTACTCAAGCGCTGTAATATAATCATAGTCCACTTTAGCGTTTGTGTTTGGTTCCTCTTGCCTTTTTAATGCCACTTGCCTCTCAAAGCGTTCTTTTTGGTCTATAGGGTCGTTAAGCTCGCTAAAGGCATTGCCGTACTCACAACCGTTTATAAAGTACTCAAAGCGCTCTGTAAAGCCTTCTTCTCCCGGTTTTTTCTTTGCAAGCGGAGAATTCTCTACAGGGTAATCATAAATAAACGTTGGCTGTATAAGTTCGTGTTCTACAAATGCATCAAAAAGCTCTAGCAAAACTGTGCCTTTGCTTGCATTATCTTCAATTTGCACATGTTTTTGCTTTGCTTCATTTCTTGCGTCTTCATCACTTGTCCAGTCGTAATAATCTATACCGCTATATTTTTTAACGGCCTCTACCATGCTTAACCTTTGCCAATTGCCCATATCTATTTCTTTGCCTTGATACGTAATTTTTGTATCTCCACAAATTTTTTGTGTAAGCTGTGTATATAAATCTTGCACTAAATCCATTATACCTTTGTAATCGGTATATGCTTGATAAAGCTCAATTGTAGTAAATTCAGGGTTGTGCCTTGTATCCATACCCTCGTTACGGAAAATACGCCCAACCTCATAAACTTTATCCATACCGCCAACTGTTAGTCTTTTTAATGCAAGCTCTGTTTCAACACGCAAATACATTGGCATATCAAGCGTGTTGTGATGTGTAACAAACGGCCTCGCAGCAGCCCCTATTTCAAGCGGTAGCAGTATAGGTGTGTCTACCTCTAAAAAACCTTTATCGTCTAAATAAGACCTAATTTCTTTTAGTATACGGCTACGCATAACAAAAGTATTCTTAACATCAGGGTTTACAATTAAATCTATGTATCTTTGCCTATATCTCATCTCTTGGTCTTTTAAGCCATGAAATTTTTCAGGCAACGGCAAAAGGCTTTTGCTTAAAAGAATTATTTCGCTTACTTTTACCGAAATTTCTCCCATATGCGTTCTAAATACTTCGCCTTTAATACCAATAATATCGCCTATGTCAAACTTTTTAAATCCGGCATACACGTCTTCGCCTACACCATCTTTTCTAATATATAGCTGAATATTACCGCTATTATCACGCAAATCGGCAAAGCTTGCTTTACCCATAATTCTTTTGCTCATCATACGCCCTGCAAGGCTTACAACACGCAAAGGATCTTCTTCACTCGATTTTTCAAAAGTTTCCTTAACTTCCTTAGCATATGCGTCTTGATTATAGCTCGACTGCAAGTAAGGGTCATTACCCGACTCTCTTAATTCTTTTAGCTTTTCTCTTCTAACTGCCACAAGCTCGTTATACGCTTCTTGTGTTAGTTCTTCGCTTTGTTCAATGTTTATGTTTTCTGTATTGTTGTCTGCCATTTGTTTCTCCTTAGTAAACTATTTAAAAGGGTTTGCACAAAGTTTGTTACGTATATGTATTATAACACATATTTTGCGTAACGTTAATACTTTGCTCAAACCCTTTTAATAAAATATAAAATAAATTATAAATCAGAAATTGTTATTGCCAAAATGGTGTATGTTTCTGCATTGCCGTTAGGCAATACAATTTCTACACTTGCTCCCACTTTTTGCCCCATTAAAGCTCCGCCTACAGGCGATTCATCGCTGATTTTACCGTTAATTGGGTCTGCCTCTGTCGAGCCCATAATATCGTACTCATACTCAATGCCGTCGCTGTCTTTTATTGTTACATGTGTGCCAATTGCAACTGCTTCAGTGCTAAGCTCTTCTTCATCAATTACTCTTGCATTTTTAAGCATTTTTTCTAAAAGGGCAATACGGCTCTCAACAAAGCCTTGCTCGTTTTTAGCTTCATCGTACTCACTATTTTCCGATAAATCTCCGTAGCCTCTCGCAACTTTTATTTTTTCTGCAACTTCTTTACGCTTAACTGTCTTAAGCTCTTCAAGCTCATCTTCAAGCGCACAAAGTCCTGCATATGTCATTACTAATTCTTTATTTGGATTATTCATAATTCTGGCCTCCTTCGTAATATTACATAAATATTACAAATAGCATATTAATTTGCAATAAATGGATTATAGTGTTTTTATGCTGATATGTCAAGTCATTTTATGTAATTTGTAACATTTTACAATGTTTTATGTATATTTATGCTTATTGTTTAACTAAAAATTACCACAGACTGATATTTTTTCAGCCTGTGGTAAATATATGCATTTAATTGCTAATATATGCAAAATTTAATACACACATTCAAATTACTCATCATCTTGTTTAATACTTATTATCTTTTTAGCCTCTTCAATTACTTTGCCCTCAAGTGTTTGTGGCAATTGGTCGTACTTATTAAATGCAAATGTAAAACTACCCCTACCTTGTGTTAGTTGGCGCAAAAATGTAGTAAAATCATGCATTTCTGCCATAGGAACATCAGCCTCTACAGTTTGCATTCCATCTTCGTCGGGTTGCATTCCAAGCACATGTCCCCTACGCTTTGTAACTTCGCCCATTATATCGCCTGTGGCATCGTTTGGCACACTTGCCTTAAGTAAACCAATAGGCTCTAGTAAAACAGGCTTTGCCTCGGGCAGCGCTGCCTTGTACGACACTTTAGCAGCTAGCTTAAATGCCATTTCCGATGAATCTACCGGGTGGTAGCTACCGTCAAGCAATGTTGCCTTTAACCCTACAACGGGGTATCCTGCAAGCACACCGTGTTTTGTAGCCTCTTGTAGGCCTTTTTCAACCGCAGGGAAAAAGTTTTTTGGAACAGAACCGCCAAATACTTTTTCGGCAAATACAAAGTCGCCGTCAGAAGTAGGTTCAAATTCTATCCAAACATCGCCAAATTGGCCGTGTCCACCTGTTTGCTTTTTATGTCTTCCCTGTGCTTTGCATTTTTTGCGTATACTCTCACGGTATGCAATTCTTGGCTTAGTTAGTGATATTTCAACGCCAAATTTTGATTTTAACTTTGCACAAACAGCATCTAAATGTTGCTCGCCCATACCGCTCATAATTTGTTCTACAGTTTCCGAGTTAACTGTATATTTTAATGTAGGATCTTCTTCCATTAAGCGCTGAAGCGCACTTGAAATTTTACTTTCGTCTCCCTTTTGCTTTAGGTGTATTGCCATAGAAAGTGTTGGTGTGGCAAATTCAGGCACATCCATTTGCACTACTCTGGACGGAGCACAAAGTGTATCGCCTGTTTGTGCCGTTGTCATTTTAGTAATTGCACCTATATCACCGGCAGATATCATGTTGGTATCTGTTTGTTTTTTACCTTTTATAAATATAAGTTTGCCAAATTTTTCGGCCTCACCTGTTCTTGCGTTTACTATACTGCTATCCGATTTCAAATCTCCACTAACTACTTTAACGTAGCTAAGCTTTCCTATAAATGGGTCTGCAACTGTTTTAAACACATATGCGCAAACAGGCTCTTTTGCATCGCAAGCAATTTCAACCTCATTGCCCTGTTTGTCTTTAGCTATACAACCTGCCGCCCTTGCTGCACTTGGCAAAAGCTTTTGTATTCCCCAAAGCACTTGGTCTATACCTGCAAGTGTTGTAGATACTCCGCAAAATACAGGTGTTATATTGCCTGTTTTTACACCGGTTCTTACGCCTTGTGTTAATTCTTCTTGTGTAAATGCCTCGCCCTCAAAAAACTTTTCCATTAAGGCGTCATCAGTTTCGGCAACAGCCTCACGCATTGCTTCAAGTAAACCGTTTTCTCTGTGCCCGTAGCTAGGTAGTGGCACTTCTCTTGGCTTGCCTGCTACGTAGCTAAATGCTTTTTGTGTTATTAAATTTAAGTATATTCTTCCGCCTGCTTGCTCAATAGGCACTACAACAGGGCAAACGCTTGGTCCAAATTCCATTTTTAATTCTTCAAAAACTTTATAAAAATCGCCATTTTCACTGTCTACTTTACTAACGTATATCATATGGCTTTTATTATTTTTTACTGCATTTTTATACGCCTTTTGTGCACCAACAGATAAACCGCTTTTAGCCGACATGCATATTAAAACGCTTTCAACTGCATTCATACCCTCCGATTGACCTGCTTCAAAATCAAATAATCCCGGGCAATCAAGTAAATTAATTTTTACATCGTCATATTCTACCGGTGCTATTGCAAGTGATAACGAAGCTTTGCGTTTTGCCTCGTCAGCATCAAAATCGCAAACTGTGTTTCCATCTTCAACTCGCCCATGTCTATCTGTTCCACCTGTTAAAAACAACATGGCCTCTGCAAGCGAAGTTTTTCCGCTGCCTGCATGTCCTGCAATAAGTACATTGCGAATACGGTCATTTTCATAGCTCATAATAGATTACCCTCTTTTCGTACATGCGAAATAAAACGTTTTATTTTATTTTGCAAAAAATTATAAATAAAATTGTACCACATTTCAACAAATTTTTAAAGTCCAAACAGTCATTTTCATTTACTGTATATGTAAAATCTTTCACCAATTAGTTGTATAATATGACCATTTTTCGATATTTTTTACGTTTTTCACACTTTTAAAGCATACTATTTATAAAGCATAATTAAAAAAACACATAAAAAAGGCAACAACGCTTATGCATTGTTGCCTTTTTAAATTATTCTTCACTAGCTGCTTGTTCTGCTTCTACTTCATCTGCTTGCAATTCCTCTATTACAGGTGGCTCAAGCAAAGCTTTTATAGACAAGCTTATGCGCTGCTTTTCAAAATCAACATCTGTAAGTTTAACTTCAACTTCTTGTCCAACCTCAAGTGCATCAGATACTTTATCAATTCTGCTGTGAGATATTTCACTAATATGAACAAGACCATCTACACCTGGAAGTATGCGTACAAATGCACCAAATTTTGTTAAAGAAACAACAGGTGCTTTAAATACACTACCTATAGGATACTCATTTTGAAGTTTAACCCATGGATTATCTGCAGCTTTTTTATATCCAAGCGATACTTTTTTATTTTCCTTGTCAAGATCTTTAATATAAACAACAACTTCATCGCCAACATTAACAACTTCAGATGCATGTTTAATTCTATCCCAAGATAGCTCGCTTATATGCACAAGGCCATCTACGCCGCCAATATCTACAAAAGCGCCGTAATTTGTAAGGCTTTTAACTTTGCCTGTGTACTGTTTGTCAATTTCAGCTTCTTGCCAAAATTTTTCTCTAACAGCATCAGACTCTGCAACAAGCACTTGACGTATAGAACCAACTATATGTCTGCCCTCACATTGTGTTATTTTAAGTTTAACATTTTGCTTAACAAGCTTTGTATAATCCTCGTTGTTACGCAAAACTGCTTGAGAACGCGGTACAAAAACACGTACATTTTTTACCAAAGCAACAACGCCGCCTGAATTATATTCAGATACATATCCGTCCATAATTTCTCCGCTTTCAACTGCTGCGGCTACCTCGGCCTTACCTTTGTTTTCATCAAAACGTTTTTTCGACAAATACACAATTCCATCTTGATCCTTAACACTAGTTACAATAAGATCAATCTCGTCGCCCTTCTTAACAATTTCATCGGCTTTTGCCACAGGGTCATTTGTAAGGTCGTCAAGCTTGATAAATCCCGTTTGTTTCATTCCAATGTCCACTTGTACCTCGCTAGGCGAAACAGCCGTAACAAGACCTCTGATTGTTTGCCCTGTAAACAGTGGTTTCATTGAAGCTTCAATCATTTCTTCAAAACTTAATTCCTCATTGTAATTTAATTCGCTCATTTTATTAAGTACCTCCTCTATTACCGTCGAAGGTGTCGATGCACCGGCAGTAATACCAATTTTATTAATCCCGTCAAATAAAAAATTTTCAATGTCATCTTTAGTTTCTACATTAACGGATTTGGTGTGCCTTGCTGCAACCGACACAAGCTTTTGTGTATTTGAAGAGTGTTTGCCTCCGATTATTATCATTAGCTCACATTCTTTAGCCAACTCTTCTGTCTCACGCTGTCTTTTCCACGTTGCAATACATATTGTATCAAAAATTTTTACGTTTGTATATAGTTTTTTTACGATATTACAACATTGTAACCACTTTTTTGTATCAAAAGTGGTTTGAGCAACCATAAAAGCACCATTATTTACCAAATTTACCTTTAAAATGTCATTTAACTCTGTTGCATCGTTAAAAACATAAACCGGACCACTTGTGTGCCCAACTATACCCTGTACTTCCGGATGCGTTTTATCACCCGCCACAAGTAGCACCTTGTTTTCGTTACTTGCGTCGTTTGCTATTTTATGAATTTTAGAAACAAACGGACATGTCGCATCAAAAAAACTCAATTTGAGTTTTTCTATTTCATTGTAAATATTTTTTTCAACACCATGGCTTCTAATTACTACGTCATAGCCTTTTGGAACATCTTTTATGTTATCTACAACTATAACTCCCCTAGATTTTAAATCATCTACACATTGTTTGTTGTGAATTAACGGCCCCAGTGTTGCTATTTTTTTGCCTTCATTTGTTAACTCGTAAACCATATTAACAGCCCTGTTTACTCCAAAACAAAATCCTGCTGTTTTAGCCTTAATAATTTCCATAAAAAATCCGTTTCTAAAAGTCTTTATATTTTTCTTTTAAAGATTCCATTCTCTTTAAATATTCTTCTTTTAAATTTCTTATATTTGCCGAATTTCTCTCGTTTACATCTATATAGTCTTTAATTTCTATCTCTTTATCAAAAACAATAATAGCTTTTGAAAAAATGTTTGAATTACCGTTTTTATATTTTACATAACAAGGAACAATGTTTACATTTGATTGTATTGCCATTACAAAAGCACCCGACTTTATTTTACCTAATTCACCTGTTTTGGAACGGGTACCCTCTGGAAAAATTAACGAAGATGTGCCATTTTTCACTTTATTAATAGCATTATCCATCAATTGTGTATCGCCTTTACCTCTATGCACTTCAACGCATCCCACCGAGTTAAAAAACCATTTTCCAATTGCTGTTTTAAAAAGCGAATCTTTTGCAAAAATAACCATTTTTTTATCTACAAATCTTGCAATTGCTACTAAAACAGGGTCTATAGCTGCAACATGATTTGGAGCAATTATGTAACCATGCGTTTTAGACAAATTCTTTTTTCCTACCACTTTCAGTCTATAAAGCGGATACATTACCGAAGATATTATTAAAATTAAAAATGCATACCACATATTATTTATTTTTCTCCGTTCATTTTATCTGTAATAGTATTTTTAAGTATGTCAAAACTCTTTTCAAAACTATTGCCTGTAGTATCAATTAATATTGCATCATCGGCACATTTAAGTGGTGCCGCGCTTCGTTTGCTATCGTTTTCATCGCGTAAAATAATGCTTTTTAGCACCTCATCATAACTTGCATTCTCGCCTTTTGCTATAAGCTCTTCATACCTACGCATAGCTCTGTCTTCAGCAGTAGCTGTTAAAAATATTTTTATTTGAGCATTTGGCAGCACAACAGTGCCAATATCTCTGCCATCCATAAGCACGTTGTTTTTTGTTGCCATATCTCTTTGTTGCTCTAACAAAAATGCCCTAACACATACATGTGCCGATACATCCGAGGCCGCCATAGACACCTGCTGTGTTCGAATGAGGTCGGTAACATCTTCTCCGTTTAAAAACATATGTTGTTGCTTGTCAACATATCTCATATCTATAGTAATTTCCGGCAATAATTGTTTTATTTCTTGTTCGTTTTTTGTATCTGTATTTTTTCTTAATGCTGCAAGCCCCAAAGTTCTGTACATTGCGCCAGTATCTACGTAAATAAACCCAAATGCTTCACTTAATTTACGTGACAACGTACTTTTTCCTGCCCCCGAAGGTCCATCAATCGCTATAGCTATCATAATATCCTCCTAAAAAGTAACATATATAATGTATAATTAAACTTATGTTTACTATAATAAATTTTATGTATTTATTTTACTGCTGCTATAATATTTAGTTGCAAGCCGCATTGCCTGCTGCATATGCAGTTGCAAATGCAATGCCAAGGTTAAACCCTCCGGTATATGCATCTACATCTATAACCTCGCCCGCAAAATAAAGTCCTTTACACAGTTTACTCTCCATTGTTTTAGGGTTAATTTCTTTTACATCTACCCCACCCGAGGTAATTACTGCATGGTCTAAATCGCCTTTGCTTTTTATATTTATCGGATATGCTTTAAGCAAATCTACAAGCTCGTTTCTCTCTTGCCTAGTAATTTGGTTTATTTGCTTGTTAATATCTATGCCCCATTTTTTCAACATCGCTTCTCTCATAGAAGCCGGCAAAAGTTTTACTAAACTGTTTTGTGCATTTTTTTTAGGCATTAGCAAAAAGTCTTCATCTATTCTTTTTTGCAAAACTTCTTTGCTTAAAGCCGGTTTTGTATCTATTGTTACTTTATACGTATATTTATTAAAATCTTTTATATGAGCACTGGCACTTAATACAAGCGGCCCCGAAATACCAAAGTGCGTAAAAAGCATTTCTCCCATTGAATTAAACGCTTTTTTATCATTTTCCCAAAGTGTAAGCTCTATATTTCTAAGCGACAGGCCCGAAAGTGCCGTGCACGAGTTACCCTTCTCTACAAGACTAACAAGGCAAGGCTCGGGCTTAATTATATTGTGACCTACACTTTTTGCCAGCTTATAGCCATCTCCAGTACTGCCCGTAACAGGGTAAGAAGCACCGCCTGTTGCAATAATAACTTTATCTGCAAGTAGTTTTTTACCGCTATCTAACAATACACCTTTTATTTCGTTATTTTCACAAATTAAACTTTTTACAGCTGTATTATAAATAAAACTAGCATTTTTTGCTCTTTTCAGTAAAGCGTTTAAAATATCGTTGGCATCATCGCTTTTTGGAAAAACGCGCTTTCCACGCTCTGTTTTTAAAGGTATACCAAGTTGGTTTTCAAATAAGTTCATAACAAAAGCAGGTGAGCAATTATTTATACAAGAGTATAAAAACCTCGAATTACTTCTTACATTAAGTAAAAATTCTTGCACATCGCAGTTATTTGTTACATTGCATCTACCCTTTGCAGTAATTAATAATTTTCTTCCTGCACTTTTCATATGCTCCACAATGGTAACATCACAGCCATTTTCCAATGCTGTACCTGCTACAAAAAGCCCGGCAGCGCCTGCTCCTACCACTATAATATTCGCCAAAAAAGTCCCTCCGTTTATTGCTTGTAAAAAATATGTGTAAAATAATTAACTTATATTATATCATATTTCATCATAAATTTACAATATTCATATTTTTATTACCTTACTTTGCACTTAATTAAAAAATAAAGCGATATTTTCAAATTCTCTAACATAAAATATTTAAAATATGTTTATTTTTTCATTTTAACAATGTATAATAAAAACGACAGCAACTTAAATAATTTTTTTATATGAGAGGGCCATTATGGGTAAACACGATAAGATATTAAATGGTAAAACAAAAATACATTTTGTGGGAATAGGTGGAAGTGGCATGTTTCCGCTTGTTCAAATATTACATGCAGTAGGTTATAAAATTACAGGCTCAGACGTTAATGAGGGCGATATAATTGATAAAGAGCGCCAAATGGGTATAGAAGTAACAATAGGGCACAGTGCAAACAATGTAAAAGATGCACAACTGGTAGTGTATACAGCAGCTGTTATGAAAGATAACCCTGAAATTGCATATGCAAAACAAGAGGGAATAGAAACTGTAGAACGCAGTATACTGCTTGCATGTGTGGCAGACACATACACAAAGCCTATATGTGTTGCTGGCACACACGGCAAAACAACTACTACTGCACTAATTACACAAATACTTGTAATGGCAAAAAAAGACCCTGCTGCTATAATTGGCGGCAAGCTACCACTTATAGATGCATATGGCCTATTTGGCTCCGGTGAAGAGGTTGTTGTAGAAGCGTGTGAATACAATAATACATTCCTTCATTTATCACCTTATTACAGTGTTGTTTTAAATATAGATGAAGATCATATGGAATTTTTTAAAACTATGGACAATTTAAAAAATTGTTTTAGAAAATTTTGTAAGGCCACAAGCAATAAAATAATAATTAACAATGACGATAATGATACCCATGAAATAATAGATAGATACAGACATAAAACAGTTACATTTGGCAGGTTTACAAATGCCGATTACAGAGCAGTTAACATTAAAGAGCACCGACCATCGTTTTACAGCTTTGATGTTGAAATAGAAGGTGCAATATGTGCTGAAATTAACCTAAATATACCGGGCGAGCATAATATTTTAAATGCAACTGCCGCATTTGCCACTGCACATTTAAGCGGTTGCACACCTCAACAGTGTAAAACAGGTATAGAAGCATTTAAAGGCGCCGGCAGGCGATTTGAAATATATGGAGAAGTAAATGGTGTTACAATTGTTGATGACTATGCGCACCACCCTACAGAGCTAACAGTTACACTAAACAGCGCAAAAAAAATGGATTATAAAAACGTATGGGCTGTATTTCAACCTTTCACCTACACCAGAACAGCAAGTTTAATTGAAGACTTTGCTAAATCTTTACAAATAGCGGACAAAGTTGTAATGACAGAAATAATGGGTGGCAGAGAACTTGAAACTAACCACATTGTGCGCACACAGCACCTTGCAGACAAAGTACCCGGAAGTATTTGGTTTGAAACATTTGAAGAAGTCACTAATTATGTTATGGAAAACGCAAAACCCGGCGATTTAGTTATTACTCTTGGTTGCGGAGATATTTACAAAGCAGCTAAAATGATGTTTAACAAGGGGTAAATAGTATTGAAAAACCTAAAAACTATATCTGTGGCTCTTGGTGCAATATTCGCATTTTTAAGCTATATTAGTAACGATGCTTTTCACATTTTTATGCCGCTTGCAATTTTGTTTCTAGGCTTAAATTTATTTATAATGTCACACGAATATTCAAAAAACAACAATAAATCTTTAAGTTACACTTGCACTTCAGTTGGTATAATAATTTACGCTATAATGTTTTATATTGTTATATTTAACTAATACAAATAAAAAAAGATGCCCTCAAAATACAGGGCATCTTTTTTTATTTAATTATTGTTTAAACTGTTTATCCAGCATGTTGCATCGGCATCACTTGGCATTCTAAAATCGCCTCTTGGAGAAAGCGACACAGAGCCAACTTTTGGCCCATCGGGTATACAATTGCGCTTAAATTGCTGCGCAAAAAACCTTTTGCAAAATATATTTAGCCATTTTAGTATTGTCTCGTCATCAAATTCGCCTTTAAACGCATATTTTGCAATGTGGTATATTTTTTCGGGTGTAAAATTTTGCCTAACCATATAATAAATAAAAAAGTCATGTAAAATATATGGTCCAACTATATCTTCGGTTTGCTGGCTTGTGCTATCGTTATCAGTCGGCAACAGTTCAGGACTTACAGGTGTATCTAAAATATCTAACAACACATTTTTAAGCTCAATATTTTGTTGTGTTAGTGCAATATGCTCCACCATATGTTTAATAAGCGTTTTCGGTACCGATGTATTAACTCCGTACATGCTCATATGGTCTCCGTTATAAGTAGCCCAGCCAAGCGCTAGTTCTGATAAATCTCCCGTACCCACAACTATACCACCATGCTTATTGGCATAGTTCATAAGCAAAAGTGTACGCACCCTAGCTTGTGCATTTTCAAACGTTATATCGTGCATATTTTCATCATGCTCAATATCATTAAAGTTACTTCTTACTGTTTCTGTAATGTCCTTTTGTAAAAATGTTACACCTAATGCCTCACAAAGCTTTTGTGCGTTAGTTCGTGTTCTACTTGTTGTTCCAAAGCAAGGCATTGTAATAGCTATAATGTCTTTAACTGGTTTTTTTGTAATTTCAAATGCTTTAACTGCTACTAAAAGCGCAATACAGCTATCTAGTCCTCCCGAAACACCTACAACGGCAGTATTACAATTAATATGTTTTAACCGCTTTGCAAGTCCATGTGCTTGTATCTCCAATATTTCGCTACAACGGGTATTTTTACCACTTTGCTCCACGGGTACAAATGGTGTTTTAGATATGTTGCGTGTTAACACAGTATCTTTTTGTTCAACTTCAAAATAAACATTGCAGTATTCATTGCTTTGTATTACATTAAATGTGGTATTTTTTATGCGTTCGTTTTCTAAGTACTCAACATCAATTTCAGAAATAGCTTGCTCGTATTTAAACAATTCATTTTGTTTAATAATATGTCCGTTTTCTGCAATTATATTATGCCCTGCAAAAACAACATCAGTTGTACTTTCGCCTTGTCCTGAATCGCTATAAATATAAGCACACATAAGCCTTGCCGATAACCCTCTAACAAGTTCTCTTCTGTAGTCAGCTTTACCTACTGTTTCACTGCTAGCAGACAAATTCACAATAACATTTGCACCGGCAAGGCAGTGGTGTGTACTCGGTGGCAATGGAGCCCATAAATCTTCACAAATTTCAACAGCTATTTTTATGTTTTCATTATTTTTAGCTGTAAATATTATTTTAGTACCAAATAAAACGCTTTCACCATTTACATTTACTTTTAAATTTGTTGCTGGTGCAGGAGTAAAATTTCTACTCTCGTAAAATTCGGCATAATTTGGCAAATGTGTTTTTGGTACAATACCAATAATTTTGCCTTTATTTAAACAAAATGCACAGTTATATAACGCACCGTTATATACAAAAGGCGCACCCACAAATATAACTGAATTAAGCTGCTTTGTTTCGTTTGCTATTTGCAACACAGCATCAAGTGCACTTTTTTGAAGCGTGTTTTGAAAAAACAAATCGGCACAGGTATAACCGGTAATGCTTGTTTCTGGCAACGCAATTACAACAGCACCTTGCTCCGCAGCATTTTTGCACTCTTCAATAATTTTTTTCGCATTATTATAGCAATCTGCAACTTTCATAACCGGGGTTAATGCGGCAACTTTAATAAAATTGTGTTTCATCTATTACTCCCTTATTCTTTTTTCATATTTTTATCTTTTTTCTTGTTCATTTTGTTGTTCTACCATTTTTATAAAGTCTCTCCCCTGCATAGGTTTTGCAAATAAATAGCCCTGTGCTATATCGCAGCCAAGTTTATTTAATGTATCTGCTTGCACTCTTGTTTCTACACCCTCTGCAACTACTTTTAAATTAATTAACTTAGCCAAATTTATTATGCTTTGTACAATTATTTCTCCTTTCTCATCATTTAAGCTATATTTACAAAACTCTTTATCAATTTTCAAAATATCAAGCGGTATGTCTTTTAGCCTGTTGTACGAAGATAAACCAGAGCCAAAATCATCCATAGATATTGTAAAGCCTTTTTCTCTTAATTCTTTTATAGCACTTACAACAAATTCAAAGTTTTCTATAAAAGCACTTTCGGTAACTTCGAATTCAATATTATTGTTACTATTTAAATTATCTTTAACCACTTTAACAAGGCTTGCAATCAATTTGTCTTCCATAATGGTAATTCCCGATAAATTAATTGAAATTGTAAAGTCTTTTAATAATTCGTAATTATTTTTTATAAATTTACAAACATGTTGTGTCATATAATAATCTAGGCGCACAATAAACCTATTGCTTTCAAAAATAGGTATAAACTGGTCGGGAAAGAAAATAGGCTTTCCATTTCGTATCCAACGAACCAGTGCCTCTGCGCCTATAATTTTTTCAGTTTTTAAACATATTTTTGGCTGGTAGTACACTTCAAATTCGTCGCTAAAAAGTGCTTGCTCCATACTAGACACTATTGTATTTTGCACTTTTCTACTTTCATGCATTTCTTTTGTAAATGTAACCATAGTATTGCCATATTTATTTTTTGCTAAAAGCCTTGCATAGTTTGCACAGTCTATCATGTAGTCTAAATCAAGCGAGGTATCCTCTATTTCATATTTACCAACGCTTACATTCAAAGAGTAATCATCGGCTAAAATTTGCCTTAAGGCAAGCCTAAAAAGCATATCCTCTTTGCCTTTTTTGTTAATGCTAACATCATCACTCATATCACCGGTGTTAACAAGTATTAAAAACTTATCATTTGCTTCTCTTGCAACAATTGCATTGTTATTAAAAGCTTTTTCTATATATTTTGCAAGCTGAGCTATTACTTGCGAGCCTTTACCGTACCCATAAGATTCATTTATTATTTTAAAATTGTCAACATCTAATGAGTAAAGCGCGTTCTCACCGGGTTTTGATGTGCTTAACTCTTTTTTTGCACGCTCGAAAAATGCATATTTAGATAATGCACCAGTTAAACTATCGGTATTTATAAGTTGTAGCAAATCTCTTTGTCTTCTAACATTTCCATACCAGGCAACAAAAATAAATGCAAAAATAACAACCATTATTACAATTATTGATATTTCTAAATTTCTCAACATTAAATCTGCAAATGTATCTTCGGGCGCAAGATTTAACGTTGCTTGCGCAATAATAAAATCTGTTTGCTCTTGTGTTAACCTGTCAATTGCAGTGTTTAATATATTTAAAAGCTCTGGTTCAGCCTCATTAGATACAAGTATTTGCAGAGGATAACTATAATTTAGCTGATATTCGAAATGCTGAACTTCATCATCATGTTTTAATACATAATCGCTAATAGCCGTTGGCACAACAATAAAGTTAAGTACTTCTTTATTTAAAAGCGCAACCATCTCTTCACTTGTATTGTAGTATGCAATTACATAAGTACCGTATGCCCTTAAAGAATTTTCAATGTTCCCATCTAAATACGGCCATGACCCAACAAAAAAATAATCTTGCGTTTCTTCCTGAGGTAGTCCAATCATACTTAACGGCAAGTCTAAATAAGCGTTTGTTTTATTATAAGAACCTACCATTTTATCAGTACTAAAAAAACAAATGCTTAATTCGTTACCCGAAAGCTCTCCTTCGTTCGATATATTATCTTGTATAAAATTAAACGAAACATCCAAGTCTTGCTCAATAAGCTTCATTATTTCTATTGTAATACCTGCAGCCTCGCCTTGATCATTTGTATATTGAAAAGGCTCATTATTACCGGAATAATAAACATTAATTGTATCTAAGCTATTTAATAAATCTTTTTGTTGCACACTATATGCAGATACCGCAAATTCACTTTGCCCATAGTACTCAACATAAAGTTTTTCCGAAAAAGCATGGTCTTCACTAATAATACTATCCATCGCATTATCAATATCATTAATTAATGTAGCATTTTCGTTAAGTGCAATATAGTGTAAGGGCTCAAACCCTAGTTCTGCTACAATTTCCATTTGCGAATTAGTATTATCTAACCCCATAAGTTTTACGTCGTATTCACCTGTATTAATTTCAAATGCGGCACTACCCACGTCGTTTAACCTAATAGTATTTAATTTAACATCATTTTCAAGCTCAAAATTTTTAAGAACATTTTCATAGGCATTGTACATACCGTAGTTGTCCATAGCTATTGTATAATTTTCAAGCATACTAAAATCGTTATATGCAATGTTAGAATTTGTTGGTGTTGCCAAAACTATTTGTGTGCCTGTAACAGCATTTTTTGTGTATATAAAATTATCCTCTATATACTGTTGTGTTATTGAAACCGGCCCTAATAAGTCTATTTCTCCGCTTTGTAAAAGTTCAAATGCTTGTAGCGGTGTACACTCAACATGCTCAAAAAGGTAATTAGTATATTTTTCAATCTCAGTAAAATAGTCATACCCAATTCCGCCAATAGACGAAGATTCGTTGTAAACAATATGTGATGAATTTGATATATACCCAATTGTAATTATATTTTTGCTCAATAGGTCATTTTCAATAGGTGCTGCAAACACATTACCTACTAAACTTGTAATTAATATTGTTACCATAATAAGCAAACATAATTTTTTCATTGTTTTCTTTCTCCAGCTTGGTAAAATAATTAGCTTTTTTACGACAAAAACACTTATCTAAATTTATATTTTAACCTGTTATAATAATAATTACAAGTGTTTTTTAACAGCTTAAAGCCTAAAACAAAAATTATATTTATTTGATTTTAATATTTTAGTATAAATGTATTAAAATAATAAGTTGTTTACTGTTTTTAGCAACATTTTAAAAGGATTTTATTATTACTTTAATTTTATATTATGCTTACCTTTTTAAAATATAATATGCCGCATTTATTAAATTAATAATTTTTTAATAATGCATATAAATATAGTACATGGTAAAATTAATAAAAATGCACTTTAAAAATTATTGCCTTTTTTAAATATTTTTTACTAGTATATTTGGCAGCAATACTTTAAAATAAGCGCAAAACCTAAAAAAAACAAAAATTATATAGTGTAAACTATAATAAAAAAATGATGTAAAATTAATTTTACATCATTTTTTATTAATTCACTTTACTCGTAAAGAGGAAACTTAGAAGTTAACTCAATAACTTCTTTAGCTGTTTGCTCTTTTTTGTTTTCAAAGTCAAATATACAAGTATGTATAAATTGAGCAATTTTATCCATTTCTTCTGCGCCAAAGCCCCTTGTTGTAACTGCCGGTGTGCCTATTCTTACGCCGCTAGTTACAAAAGGTGTTTGTGGATCGTTTGGCACTGTATTTTTGTTTACTGTAATATTAACTTCATCTAGGCGTTTCTCAAGCTCTTTTCCTGTTATATCTGTACCTCTAAGATCAATTGTCATTAAGTGGTTATCTGTTCCACCCGACACTATTTTAATTCCCCTGTCTGTTAATGCTTTTGCAAGTGCCGCTGCATTTTTAACTATATTTTCTTGATATGTTTTGAATTCGGGTTTTAGTGCCTCGCCAAAACTAACAGCTTTTGCAGCAATTACATGCTCTAAAGGGCCACCTTGCGTTCCAGGGAAAATAGCCTTATCAACTATTTTTGCATATTCTTCTTTACATAAAATCATACCACCGCGTGGTCCGCGCAATGTTTTGTGCGTTGTTGTTGTAACAACATCGGCATATGGTATTGGGCTTTGGTGCAAGCCTGCAGCAACAAGGCCTGCAATGTGTGCCATATCAACCATAAATATTGCGCCTACCTCTTTAGCCACTTTAGCTATACGCTCAAAGTCTATTTGCCTAGAATATGCCGAAGCACCTGCAACTATCATTTTAGGTTTGTGTTCTTTTGCTTTGTTATCTAAATCTTTATAATCAAGGTAGCCGTTTTCGTCTACTCCATAAGCAACAAAGTTATAGTTTTTTCCACTCATATTAACCGGGCTGCCATGAGTTAAATGTCCGCCATTAGATAAATCCATACCAAGTATAGTATCTCCAACTTCCAAAAATGCAAAATATACTGCAAGGTTTGCCTGCGCACCCGAGTGTGGTTGTACATTAGCATGCTCTGCACCAAAAATTTTACACGCTCTCTCACATGCAATTGTTTCAACAATGTCTACACATTCGCAGCCACCATAATACCTACGCCCTGGGTATCCTTCGGCATATTTATTTGTTAACACACTACCCATTGCAGCCATTACCGCAGGAGAAACAACGTTTTCAGAAGCTATAAGCTCAATGTTTGTTTGTAAACGCTTAAGTTCTTTAGCCATTGCCTCGCCAACTTCTTCGTCACAGTTTTTCACAAATCCTATTGTATCAATCATATCATTAAACATTTATAAAACCCCTTTATTTTTTAATAATAAAAACTTACTAAACTATTATAAGACAATTTTAAGTTGTAAACAAGTATATTTATGTGTTATATTTAAAATAATAAAATTTTTTAATAAAGGAAAATAAAATGCGCACAAAAAAACAAGTACTAGAAATAATTAATTTACTTAAAATAAACTACCCTGTACCGGAGTGCACACTTACATATGAAGATGCTTGGCAACTATTAATTGGTGTTAGACTTGCCGCACAATGTACCGATGCCCGTGTGAACATTGTTACAAAAAAGTTGTTTGAATTGTATCCTACATTGCAAGACATTGCAAATGCCGGTGCCGACAATATAGAAAAAATAGTACGCCCTTGCGGACTTGGAAATAGCAAAGCCAGGGATATTGATTTAATGTGTAACATGCTTATAAATGATTTTAACAGCGTTGTTCCAAAAGATATGGATTTGCTATTAAAGTTACCCGGTATAGGCCGAAAAAGCGCGAATTTAATTAGAGGTGACATATTTAATTTGCCTGCAATTGTTGCCGATACACACTGTATAAGATTGAGTGCAAGAATGGGCCTTACGAGCAAAACCAAAGACCCTTTAAAGACAGAACGTGAACTTTTAAAGGTGTTGCCACCGCAAGAGAGCAGTGATTATTGCCACAGAACAGTTTTACACGGAAGAGCTGTTTGTACAGCGCGCAAAGCAATGTGCGAAATTTGCTGTTTATCTGCTGTGTGTGAAAAAAACATATAATTATATTAAATATTAATTTATAAGCATTATACTACTAAGTAAAAAATATATATTGACAATGTACATTTTTTACGATACAATTTTATACAGATATAAAAACAGGGGTGCCAAACGGCTGAGATTTGCTTAAAGGTTTTATAAACCGGCAAGAACCCTACAAGCCAAAAATATTTTTTGGAAATACCTGATCCGGATAATGCCGGCGTAGGAAGTTTTTGTATAATAAGGCTGACGAGCTTTATATATAATAAATTTTTGTGCGCTTGCATTTATTGCAGGCGCACTTGTTTTTTGTATATATAATAAAAAAGAAAGGTTTTTTACAATGACAACTACTTTTTCAAGAACCCGCATACTTATTGAGTGCGCTTTAATGGTAGCAATAGGTACCGTTTTGGCTCAAATTAAAATTATAGACATGCCTTTTGGCGGCAGTATAACTCTGTTATCTATGTTGCCGTTTATACTAGTTAGTTTTAGGCACGGTGTTAAATGGGGGCTATTAGCAGGATTTTCAAACAGCTTACTACAAATGCTAACAGGAATATCTGCACCGCCCGCAGGAACCGCAACAGCCTTTATAGGCATGATTTTGCTTGATTACATTTTAGCTTTCACACTGCTTGGCTTAGCGGCTTGGTTTTCCAAACATTTTAAAAACAAAATGATTGGAATATGTGTGGGCACTGCAGGAGCAATAGGCTTAAGATTTGTTTGTAGTTTCTTAAGTGGCTTTTTACTTTGGTCCAGTTATCAATCATACTACGAATGGGCAAACAATATGAACGCTGTTTTTTATAGCTTAATTTATAATGCAAACTATATGGTGCCCGAGCTTATATTAACTACTATTGCAGCAGCCCTATTATATAAAACGGTGCCTAAAATATATGCTAAATTTTAATTTACAATAACTAAATAAAAAAAGAGTGAAAATTATTTTCACTCTTTTTTTTTAGTAGCTAACTCTGTTCTTACCTAATTTTTTCGCTCTGTACATTGCATCGTCTGCTCTTTTAGCCAACGCACTGTATTCTGTATCGTTTTTATTCACAAATGCAATTCCTACACTGGCGCTTATTTCAACTTCTATGCCGTTTTCCGAATATACTTTATTAAGCATTTCACACAGCTTGGCTGCTTTTTTTTCAAGCATATTGTTTGAATTGAGCCCTAAAGCAAAAACGCAAAACTCATCTCCACCCATTCGCCCAACAACGTCATCTTGTCTAAACTCTTTTTTTATTATTTGGCTTGTCTCTTTAATTACTTCATCACCATATGCATGTCCAAAATTATCGTTAATCAGTTTAAAATTATCAAGATCAACTAAAATAATTCCGCTGTGCATGTCATTTAGTCTTGTGCCTTTCAATAACTCTGCAATTTTTTTCTCTGTAGTAATCTTATTATAAAGCCCAGTCATCAAATCGTGTTCCGCATCATAAATCAACGATATTTCATTCATTTTTTCATCGTTTATGTCTTTAATATACACAAAACCACAAATATCATTGCTTTCAGGATCTTGGTATAAATATGCCTTATAGCTCCACCAATTATATTCCCCAAGCTCGTTTAATCTTTTATATTCACAAGCAAACTCATTATTTTCTTGCGAAAAACCCAATAGCAAATTTTGCCTACCTGCATTGCCCAGCAGTAAATTTTTTTCATCTTGGTGCACTTTTTTATCTACAATATCTGCTATTGTTGTGCTGTATTTCGAGTTTTCCTCAATATTGTTTTCTTCTAACCATTTTTCATTGCCTCTAATAATAAAATCCTTTGTAAGGTTCATTTCATAAGAAATAAGTGTATAATCACTTAGCATACTCTTATATATTTTTCTACGTTCTTCGGCTAAATTGTTCAATTTTTTCTTATCATTAATATCTTGAACATATATTCTTAAATATATATTTTCAACGTCACCGCAGTTTAATTTAATATAGTTTGCAGTAACTTCATACCATAATAATTGTTTATTATTTAAAAAATTTTTAAATTTATAGTGTTTTGTAAAATTATTTTCGCCTTTTGCTATTTTATGTAATATATTCTCTAAGCTCAGTGCATCTTTAACATTTGAACCACTAAAACTGTTTCCTAATTTATTTGCTATTTCATCAACAAACTTGCTATATAAAGAAGGAAGTTTTACATTATATTCTTTTATCCATTCTTCGTGTATATAGCTAACTGTGTTTTCTGTTAAGTTAGCCTCACACAACAAAGTTTTATCACTTGTAATGTTTTTAGCAAATTCCTGTTCTTTTTTCAGGTTAACTTCTTTAGTTATATTTACAAAAACACCAACAAATTTTTTGTTTTTTTCACTGCACTCTATAGAATTTAAGCAAACTGTATAATAACTTTCTTCATCATTTTTTTGCTTAATTACAATTTCACACTCTGCATATTTTATATTATTATCTGCCTGAGTAAAAATTCTTTCAAAATCGTTTACATAATTATTTTTAATTAGCCCGCTGTCAATAATTTGTTTTACGTTAAAACTTTTTTCTTTACTGTTAATATTAAATAAACTAATTATTTCGTTGCTAACGGTTACTTTCTTTGTAGCTGCATTATATTCAAATAAATATGCGTTGCAAAATTTCATAGCAAACTCATATTTATTTTTTTCAAATTCTAATAACGTGCTATTACATTTATGCATTTTTTCGTCTTCATTCAAAAGCAAATTCGAAAACTTATTATCTTGCTGTTGCATAATTCATCTCCCTAACACAGTTATTTTTGCATATTATAATACTAAAATGTAACATGCATGTAACATTTTAGCACATAACCAAGGAAGATGCAACCGAAATTTCACCTATTATTGTTAAATATTTCGACAAATAGATAAAATTTTCTATGTTATTTTACTTTTTTTGTTTTACGTCACATATCTTCAAAAACAATATCGCTAGTACCAATTTTTGGATTTTCTACTAATGTTAGTTTTCGCTGAATCTGTCGTGTTCTTACCCCAACAAGCTTTTCAAGTTCATCGTTTGCTTGGTTAAGCCTTGTTTGTGTAAGTTCAAGTACTTTGCCAAAATTATCAAATTCGGCCTTTACATTACCTAATACTTTCCAAACCTCTCCGCTACTTTTTTGTATAGCAAGTGTTTTAAAGCCCATTTGCAAACTATTTAAAAGTGCCGCCATAGTTGTTGGCCCTGCAACAATAATTTTAAATTCAGCTTGTAGTCTCTCTATCATTCCATGCTGTACAACCTCAGCATAAAGTCCCTCTATAGGTAAAAACATAATTCCAAACTCTGTAGTATTTGGTACATTAATATATTTTGTTTGTATGTCTTTTGCAAAGCCTCTAATGCGCTGTTGCAATATTTTTATTGCAGCTTCTATTTGCGCTTTGTCTGCACTTTCCTGCGCATCTATTAATGTGTTATATGCATCTAAAGGAAACTTCGAGTCTATTGGCAATAACACAGGTGTTTGTCCATCTCCCGGTAGTTTAACGGCAAACTCAACTCTCTCTGAACTTCCACTAACCGTTTGCACGTTTTTGTCATACTGTTCGGGAGATAATATTTGCTCTAATATTGCACCCAGCTGCACCTCGCCTAATATGCCCCTAACTTTTACATTGCTAAGTACTTTTTTCAAATCGCCAACACCTGTTGCCAAATTTTGCATTTCTCCAAGGCCTTTATAAACGCTTTCAAGCTGTTTACTTACATTTTCAAAAGACTGTTGAAGCTTGCTTTCTAATGTTTTTTGAAGTTGTTCGTCAACAGTTTTTCTTATTTCTTCTAGTTTTTTATTGTTTTCATTTTGCATAGATGTAACACGCGTTTCCATTGTACTTCTTATATTCTCAAGTCTTGTTTCAACGGCTTCACTGTTATTTTTCATGCGCAGCTCTATTTGTGTAAGCTGATCGTTAACGGTGCTTTGCAGCGTACGCAAACTTGCAATTTGAGTTTCTGCCATTTGGCGCAAAGCATCGGCCTGCATTTTACTAGACGTTTGCATGCTTTGATTTAAAGATACTGCCAGCTCTTTTCTCAAATCGTTCGAGGTCTGGTTAAGTGAATTCTTTACATCTGAAAAGTTTCGAGTTGTGTCTTGCGAAAACGTATCTAAAGCATTCGAAGAATTATTTTGCCCATTAACTTTAATAAAACACACAATTGCAAACACTGCCGCTGTTAAAGAAAATACTGCTGTTAAAATATCAAAAATCATAATAACCTCTTTGTAATAAAAATTTAAAAAACATAATATTAATAGTTAAGCTATAAATTAATTTTAAAAAAATATATGCACTGTTATTAGCAAACAAAATAATTTTATTTTTTAATTATGTATTAATATATAACACTATTGCGTACTTTTTGCTAATTTGTGCAATTCAGAAAGGACTAATACTTTATGATGAGACACAATTTTGAAAAAGTTTTTAAAAGAAGTTTACTTGCTTGCCTTTGTAGTGCAATTTTGTTTATATCAATAATTGTAATAAGCCCTAACTCCGATTTAGAAAATAATTATAGCAATTTACAACAGACTGTTGCCACAAATACTGCCACAACTACAGAAAACGAACAAAAGGTTGTATATTTAACTTTTGACGACGGACCAAGCAAGGTAACATCTCAAGTGCTGGATACATTGAAACAAAAAAATGTAAAAGCAACTTTTTTTGTTATTGCAGCTGAAAATAACGAAGAATACTTACCGCTTATTACCCGAATTATAAATGAAGGGCATGAAATAGGTGTGCACAGCAAAACTCACAGTTACTCGGAAATTTACCAAAGCAGTGAATCTTTTTGGCAAGACATTGCTATGCTAGAGGAAAATCTTGCAAAATACGGTTGCCATGACATTAATCTTTTAAGATTTCCCGGCGGTAGCACAAATACTGTAAGCCACAGATATGGTGGAAGCGATATAATGAACACCCTAAAACAGCAAGCAGTTGAAAAGGGCTACAAATATTTTGATTGGAATATAGATACAAAAGATGCTGTTAGTGATCACTCTAGTGCCGAAACAATTTATAACAGAGTTATAGACCAGGCAAGTGGTAAAAATACATGTGTAGTTTTAATGCACGATACAAAAGAAACTACCACAACAGCACAGGCTTTACCTGATATTATAGATTGGTTTTTGCAGCAAGGTTTTGTATTTGATACTCTTAATAATAAGCCCGCAAGCTAATATGTTAAATATTGCTTAGCCAACTTAGAGAAAAAGTGATATTTAAGCTTGTTTACTTTTTATATTGAAGTTTTTTGTTTAATGTGTTAAAGTAATAAAGTAGTAAACTATTTTAAATACAAAGGGGCGGTTAATATGCCTAACACACAAAACAAAAATAAAAAACACAATACCGATATGCTTTTTGCTGCTATATTAAAACTTGAGAGTGTACAAGAGTGCTATGATTTTTTTGAAGATTTATGTACATTTAAAGAAGTAGCCGACATGGCGCAGCGCATTGAAGTTGCACAAATGCTTATTGATGGTAAAACCTACGACCAAATTGTTAAAAATGTTGAAATAAGCACCGCCACCATTAGTAGAATTAACAGATGTATACAATATGGTAGCGGCGGATACAAAAATATATTAAATAAATTATAAGTGTTTTATTTTAACGCATACATTTATTTTTTATTTGTAATAGCATTTTTTACAGCGGCAAATTCAGGCATTGTGGCATATAAATGCTTTGCAATAGCCTCCATTAGCAAATAATCTTCTTCCGAGTCTATATCAATTATACCTGTATCCATCATTTCATAAATACCGCATTTGCCATCCCATACAAAGCCTGTTTCATTTTCACGTAAAAACTTTGTTTCAAAAACATATATAGACGCATTTATATCGTACACTGTAGGTGTTTGTTGCCTTGCTGTGTTCCTGTGGTCTATAACTTTTTCAACGTGGTCGTCAACAAGTTTTGCCATGTTCATATACGGTGTGCGCCTGCTTGGCGTTACCGAAAATATTAAATCTAAATCTGGCCTTGCATTTTTTTGCTCGTATGCTCCGTTAATATCATTTTCTTTTCTAAGCGGGCTTGTAATATCTAGGTCTATTAAATAATCGTACTTTATTTGGTTTAGCTCTTCCATCCTTAGTAGGCTGTTTTGGTACACAGGCATTTTAGGCACCACATCACCGCATAATTCTTCAGGCCTGTGCAGTATTACAATATCACTACATTGCTTTTTAACAACATCTATTAGTAAATCGCTATCTGTATTAAGGCATATATGCACGTTATCATCTTTACGGTTTTGCATAAAAATTTTTGCCGCAGCAAGGCTATAGTAACTTAAAGAATGCCCCGCAAATGTTTTTAAATTTTTGTTTTTAAATCCTTTGCTGCCAGCTCTTCCACATATGGTTATTAGTATGTTTTTCATTAACATTTTCCTTTCGGCAAAAATTACTAATTAATATTTAAATAAAAAGCCGTTTAAAACGGCTTTTTATTATGCAAAAATTAAACTATAAAATCTTTTTATATTTTGTATTTTCCATTAAGCTTTTTTACTTGTAATTATATTATTGCGCCATACTTGTTTTTAATACGTCGCACGCATTTTGCGGTGAATTAATACTTTGTTTTTCATCGCTTAAAATATAATTTATAAAGTACTCTGTTTCTCTTATATATCGCTCGTTAACTTCTTCGTTAAAATCCAAAATAGTGCCATCTTCCAGTTTTAATGTGCACTGTCCAAAATCGGCTACAACCGTGCCATTTTCGCATAAAAGTTCAATGTTTCGCCTATATCCCCTGCCAAAGTAATCTAAATGCACCTCGCACAGCATATTTTTATAGCTCGCTATATAAACCGACAAATCATCAGAGTCAATTTCCAAATGGCTGAACTTTCCCTTAAACGAAAAAACTTCACACGGCTTTCCAAACAAATCATGTAAATAGTCCCACTCATGTATAAGGTCTATTGTCACTCCGCCACCCATATGTTTATGTGCCGAGTACGTTGTTCTGTAATCTGTACCTGCGCGCCAATCTGGCAAGTAAGACGAACATATAACTCTAGCGCTGTACACTTTAAGTTGTGGCAATATTTTTTTCAGCTCTATCATTGTTTTGCAAAAGCGCATAGGCGCTGCTACGTATGCTTTTTGCCATTCTAAAATGCATTCGCTTACATTTTTATCTGTACTGTCAAATATAGGCTTTTCAATAAACCAACTGTTTGTATTGTTTTTAAGCAGTTTCATTGCTTTATAATGGTCGCTTGTCGGGTTTGTTATATAAATAGCATCATATTTTGGCAAATTTTCAGTTTGTTTCCATGTATACTGCTCATGTACAAGGTTCTTAATTTCACAGTCAAGCTCTTTAATTGGCTTATTTTTTTGTGTGTGGCGCAAAGCATGTACAGTTAAGCTAATATTATTTTTATTGCAAACACTGTGTAAGTTTTTTAAGTGCCGCTTACCAATACTACCAAGGCCGCAAAACAGTACTTTTAACTGTTTTTGTTGTCCTTCACTCATTTTTTAACTATCCCCTTTTGCCTTTAAAGCCGTTTCGTCAATTTTATTCATTAATTCAATAACTTGTTTGTCTTTTTCAAATGTCCAAAGTGGCATTTGCTTGTTTTGTAAATAGTTAAAAAAACACAAAATTTCATCTACATACGCATTTTCAACAATAGTTTCACTGTATCTGTTGTCTTGCTCGTATATTTTGTAAGTGTCAATTTGTTCGTTTTCTTTAGTATTTGTATTGTATTTATAAAGCGATTTCGGATTACCGTTCCAAAATATGTGTAAGCCCTGTGCAAATACTTCAAAGTTTCTAACAGCTTTAGGGCTAACAACATCTGCTGCAATAAACCCCTTTGTGCCGTTTTTATGGCGCAGTGTTACATAAAGCGAGTCATCATATTCAATTTCAAGGTCTGTAAGTTTATCGCTTTGTGCGCTAACGCTTACTACCTCACCAAATGTTTCCCATAACCAAGGTAAATCTATACCTAATATTTCACGAATACCCGACGTTTGCTTATTGCCCACAAAAAAGTTTTTATAACTTTCCCAAGGGTGCCAATCCGGTAAATATTGCCCAATATGATAAATATAATTTACAGGTTTTTCAAATTCTTGTACGTTGTTTTTTATATACTCTATCTCTTTTCGATAAAGCATAGTATTGCTTAAAAACAACTTTAAATTTTTATTTTTCGCCTTTTCAATAAGCTCTTCATAGCCTGTATCTACAAGGTTAAGCTCTGTAAATACGTTTAAATTAGCATTTAAAAGCTCGTTAATAATTGTACTGTGAGATATAGGTGCAGTACAAACAAAAGCTGCATCATAATTTTCATTAACAGTGGCTTTAGCAATGCTTTCATATGCAGTAATGTTAAGATCGCTTGCCTGCTGTCTTCTTTGCAAATTATTGTCTACACCGCTAATTTTAATATTATTGTTAATATTTTTTATAAGCCTTGCCCGGCGTTTACCCATACTGCCAAGACCAACTATTAAAATACTTTTTATACAATCGCTATTCGTTGTCATACAGTAGTAACCTCTTAGTTTAAAATTTAATTTTCAAGTATGCTTGCAAGTTCTGCGTGAAACTGTGCATAATCATTAAAGGTATATATAAAATTAACGTTCTCCTCTATAAATATGTAACCACTATGAGAAGTTAACATAATATTCCACTCATCGCCGTTTTCCAGCCTTAATATTAATTTTTGGCTGTCTTCACTTGGTAATTCGCGCATTAGTGTGCGTGTACAATCGGTATTTTTTAGTAGATCTAAAACCTTGTCGGTGTATTCTTGCGAAAGCTCTGTGTGCGACAATATTACAGGTTCTTCGTTTTGTGTTTGTCCGCTTTGTCCATCTGCATCATCCACTTCACTGTTAGCTACTGCTTCATTACCTTGTGTTTGCTCTTCTGTATTTTCTTCAGCTACAGTATCTTCTTGCTCAGCCTGTTCAAATAAACTTGCCTCGTATTGAATATTTTGAAAAGCACCGCTTGTTACTTGTTTACTTGGTGCTGCACTTACAGGTAAAAACACAAAAACTGATATTGCCACACTTATAACACACATTACACCAGTATAAATTACGTTTTTATACCCAGTTGCTTTACTTTTTTTATTAAAAATTAAAATTACTGTTTGTACTGCAAAAATTACGGCCGCTATACAAAACGCAAGTGTGCCAAAACGCATTATTTGCGACAATACATGTCTCAATACATTTGGCGTATCTTCTACTTGCATATTAAAAAGCTGCATTAATATATTTTTAAAATCTGAAATAAAATCTGACATTAGAGAGTTCTCCCTTATAAACAAAATATAATTTTTTATTAATTAAAAACTTAGTCGTCGTAAAATATTTTAACATTTCCCTTTTTATATGTTTTTAAAAATTCATAAGTAATTTCTGCTATTTTTTTTGCAGTATCTCCGCCATTATAAGGACTTACAGTATTTTTTGCTACAAGAGCAAACTCTTTACTTAATGCTTTTTTTATACTGCTGCTTATACTAAATTCATCGGTATCACAGCAAATAACATTACTAGTTATAATTCTTCCCTGCTGGCGTTTTCCTATATTCACACACGGTTTTCCAAAAGTAGGTGTTTCTACAACACCCGATGATGAATTACCGATTACAACAGCACAGTAATTCATTGCACTTAAATAATTTAACACACCCATACTTTTAAACGCAATATAATCATCATTATTTTCGCAAGCTTTGTCTATTTGTTTATTAATAAGCTCTCCGCCTGCATCTGCATTAGATTTAGTGAATATGCATTTTAAATTAGTTTTAGCAAGTGCTTGTAATAATTCATTAAACTGATGTGCAGCATCTGTATTTGTGGCAGTTTCGGGGTGATATGTAACAAGCGCATACGGCTTATCTAAACTAAATTTTATATTGTTTTCTATCTGCTGTTTTGTAAGCAATTTCAACTTTCGTATGTTTTCATCACCAAGTCCGCCAACATTATGCACTGTGTTTGGCTGCTCTCCCATTTTTATTACCCTTTTTGCGTACTCTTCACAAGATGGAAAATGCAACATAGCCATTTTTGTTATACAGTGCCTATAATAATCGTCTGCAGCACCATGAGTAACGTCTCCACCGCTAATGTGTATTATCGGTATAAAAACACCCGCTGCCGCTACACATACTCCAAATATTTCATATCTATCACCCAAAACAAGCACAGCATCGGGTTTTGTTTTTTCAAAATAACTTAAAAAACATGTAGTTGTATATGCCGTAGTTTTAGTTGTGCTATATGGCGTTTTTGTTGTGTACTTAAGTATAGGTATTTTTGCCGATATATTAAAATCGTCTTTTTCTATTTCTGATATAGTATTGCCGTATTCTTCCTCAAGGTGGGTTCCTGTAACTAAAAGTTGCACATTAATTTCAGGTATGTTTTTCAACTGAAAAATCACACTTCGCAACAAACCATATTCGGCACGCGTTGCCGTTACTACAGCTAAATTAAATTTTGCCAACACAACACGTCCTTTGCATGTTTAAATTTATAGTTCAATCATTTCGTCAATTTCAAAATCTTTTTTCGCAGTTTTACCAATTACATAGTACCACTTCATTGGGCTAACACCTGTTCCCGGCCTTTTAACTATAAGGTTGTCTTCGCTAAAAACATCTCCACATTTAATAGGCACTTTTGCTACAATGCTTTTTCTTGCAATAGGTTTATTTTTCTCTTCACTTTTAGTCACTTGCTTTTTGTAATTACCCATTGCAAGTTCAGTATTTCTTACACTTTTAATCATTTGCTCAAGCTCGTTTACATCTAAGCTAGCTTTATGGTCAGGCCCTTGCATATTTTTATCAAGTGTAAAGTGCTTTTCTATTATTACTGCACCAAGTGCAACAGCCGCTATGTCGGCTTCAAAGCCTGGTGTATGGTCCGAGTACCCCACAGGGCAACCAAAATACTCCGACATATCGCGCATTGCCAATAAGTTTGCATCTTCGTATGGTGTTGGGTACTCTGTATTACAATGTAGCAGTGTTATTTGTTCAGAGCCCGCACTCTCAAGTATGTTAATTGCATCATCAATTTCACTCATCGTGCTCATTCCCGTTGAAAGTATAACCGGCTTTTTAAGCTTACCTATTTTTTCTAGGTAAGGTAAGTTGGTTATTTCACCCGATGGTATTTTCCATACTGCCATATTTAAACTTGCTAAAAAATCAATACTTTCGTTGTCAAAAGCAGATGATAAATATGCTATACCTATTTCGTTACAGTATTGTTGTAACTCTCTGTGCGATTCAAAGTCAAAATGTATTTTTCGCACCATTTCAAGCTGGCTTTCTTGTTCATCTGTTGTTTGCTTTTGGTACTGTGCCTTTTGTGCAAATTTGCTAACTACAAGTTCCGGCACGGCCGTTTGATATTTTACAATGTCTGCACCGGCATTTTTTGCCGCAAGAGCCATTTTTTTTGCTAATTCAAGGTTACCGTTATGGTTTACGCCTGCCTCTGCAATAATACAAATTGCCATATTAAAGCCTCGCTCTCTTTAAATTTACACCCATATTTTAAAGTGTGCCTTTTTCTTCAAGCTTCCTTCGCATGTTGTCCAGTTCTTCCATTTGCCCCATATCCATCCAGCTTTGCTCGCTTACAGGGTAAACTCCAACACGATCTCCGCTTTTTCTGTATGCATCAATTATATCAGGAAAACCAATATGCTTGCCATCTTCCATTTCGTTTACAACTCTTGGCTCTACAATATAAACACCTGTATTAGTTAAAAAGTTCATCTCCGGTTTTTCGGTTACTTTGCTAATGCAGCCTTTGTCATCCAATTCAATTACACCGTAAGGTATTGTAAAGTTTTTAACTGCACAAACCATTGTAATTAAGTTATTGTTCTCTTTGTGGTGCTTATACACATCGGCAAAATCTGCATCTATTAATATATCGCAGTTTGTTAAAAAAAATGTTTTATGTATTTTGCCTTTTAGTAAAGATAATCCACCGCCTGTGCCAAGAGGTGTGTCCTCATCTGTATAACTTAACTCGTACTGTTTTTCAATATCGTTAAAGTAACTTTTTATCATGTTCTTTTTATAGTTTACAATCATATGAAAATCATTACAGCCAACATCTATAAATCTGTTCATAATATGCTCTACAATAGGCAATTCACCTACCGGAATTAGCGGTTTTGGTAAAATTTTTGTATATGGGTAAAGACGCGTACCTAAACCTCCTGCCATAATAACGCAAGGCAAATTAGCTTTTTTACTAGTATCTATGTCTAGGCTGTTTGCAAAAACAACATCTGCTATTTTGCCTTCTTTGTCTAGCAATGGCACAGCGCTTATTGTATGTTTTAAAAGCAAAGCCTTTGCCTCACTTCTCATTTCAATTTCTAAATATTTTGGGCTGTAATTTGCAATTTTTTTAACATCGTTTTTTATGTTTCCTCCTTGCAATATAAAGCGCCTAATATCACCGTCGGTTATTACAGCCTTAAGCTTTAAATCGGGCGCAATAAACAAAACAGATAAACCCGTTGTATCAAGCATGCGCATTGCCTCAAGCACGCTTGCGTTTTCGTTAATAATAATGTCTTTAATTTGCATTTACAGTCTCCCTGTTTATTATTTTACTGGTATATTTATAAACTTAATATTTCTTTTACAACTCTTTGCGCATCTCCCATAGATAAGTTAGTAGAACACGGAATATTAATTATGCGCTTTATATAATCTTTTGCCATATCAAGTCCGAATGTTTCGTTAATGTTATAATCTGCTTGCTCGCTAATTAGCCCCCAAATAGTCCTTGTTTGTATCGCCTTTTCATGTAGCCTTTTTATTGCATCGTCTCTGTTTGTTTTTGCATCATCTGTAATATATAGGCTGTAAAACCACTTATTGCTTCTAATATTTTTTACAAATGGCAAAATTTTAAAACCGTTTTTATCGTTTAACTTATCATAATAAAAATTATACATTTTATTTTTATGTTCAATAAATTTTTCTAGCTTTTCCATTTGCGCAATACCAAGTGCTGCTTGCAAATTAGTAAGCCTGTAATTATATCCCACTTCATCATGTAAATAGTATAGCTCGTCGCTTTTTGCCTGTGTTGATAAGTGCTTTGCACGTTTTGTCCACCTGGCATTATTAGACACAACCATGCCACCGCTACCTGTCGTAATTATTTTGTTTCCATTAAAGCTGTAAACACCAATATCTCCAATAGTTCCTGCCATTTTCCCTTTTAACTCGCCATCGGTATAATAAGTACCTAGGGCTTCTGTTGCATCTTCAATAATAATTAAATTATATTTAGCCGCAATTTTTAAAAAAGCAGGCATATCGGCCATATTTCCAAACACATGTACAATTGCAATTGCTTTTATATGTTTTTTTGTTTTCTTGTTAATGCAGTTTCCTCCAACCATTTCGGTGTTTTGCTGCAAAAATTGTTCTGTCAATTTAGGGCAAATACAAAGTGTTTCATCACAACCTATAAAAACGGGCTGTGCATTTGCATACCTTATAGGGTTAATAGCCGCAATAAATGTTAATGCAGGTGCCAAAACCTCGTGGTTTTTATTTATTTGTGCTACAAGCATTGCAAGATGAAGCCCAGATGTTCCGCTATTACAAGCAACCGCATCTGGCATATTAGTATATTTTGCAATTGTTTTTTCAAATTCAGACACCATGCTTCCGCCAGTAGACACCCATTCGCTAACAACTGCATTGTTAACATACTCTTTTTCATTTCCGCTAAAGTTAGGCACTGATAGTGGTATAAATTTATGTTTCATTTTGCGGTTAATCTCACTTTCCATGTAAAGTTAATTGCATAATATTATAACACAAATAATGTGTGTTTTCAACAAAAAGCTTTGTATATAGTTATTAACTATTACACATTACTGCAATTTATTTGCATATTTAATTAACTTGACAAACACATGTTGTTATAATATAATTTGAACTTGCAAAAATATGTGGTGCTTATTAAACTAGCATATATATTTAAATTTAAGTTTCCGCATAAATAACATTGCATAAGTTATAGCTATTTTTTTAAACTACGCTATAAACTTATACATAAAAACAGCATTTTTTACACATACAAAGTTAATTTAAAGGAGAAAAATATGCAAAATACTAACGAAGTCGAATCACCAAAAAAATCTAATAATGTACTAAAATTATTGGCATTTGCTGTGGTAATAATAGCACTTATATTTGGTGTAATATCCCTTTATAATCAAGTGAACCACTGGTTTAACAGGTCTCAAGAGTCATTATTTGCTACAGAAGAAATATTGCCAACAATAGAAACTGCCGATGTTATTACACTTGTTGGTGATTTAAACAACATTAATTTAAACGGCTATTTAGAGGTAAACGGTGAATTTTTGTGCAATTTGAATGAAGACGGATTTTTTAACTCTACATACAACCTTACTGCTAACGATATAGAACTTATGAAAGTTAAAGTTGGAGATGCAGTTGTAAATGAAAATGCATCTACAATGTCTTACAGTGCATATGATAATGGCGGAAATATTTTAGGTTATAGCGAAGAATACTTAGCCGAAATTCACAACGGCAATGAAGATTACGCCTACTTTTATTTTGATGAAAATAAAGAGCAACAACCTTACTTTCTATTAAAAACATTAGAAATTCCAAACAATACATACGAATTTTTAAATAGCGACGGTGAGTCTCTAATTAGCATAGATTATGAAATTGATTATTCAAACAAAGTATACAAAATATACTTTTCTAAGCGCACTAACGATGTTTTTTCAGCAGCAGACAATGTTATGTTAATGTGCACTGTTAATCAGTTATTAACAGCGGAAAAAGGCTTTTTAGCTGATTAAGTTATTATTGTTATGCTTAATTTACAATATATAAACTAAAAAACGGTGTGCTATACATGTAGCACACCGTTTTGCTTTTTTAAAAGCTTAATAACTTTTACTCGCCGTTTAAATATGCATAAATAGACGTTGCCGCATTTGCTCCGTCACTTACCGCTGTAGAAATTTGCCTAAGCTGTTTTTTGCGTAAATCTCCTGCAACAAATATACCATCTACATTTGTTTTGCAGTTCTCTTGTGCTATAACATATCCGTAATCGTCTAAATCTACAAGGCCCTTTACAAGTTCATTTTGCGGCACTGTTCCCACAGCTATAAATATTCCACTTACTTGTATTTCTCGTTGTTTCTTAGTATTTTTGTCTTCAGTTACAACACTTTTTACACTATTTTCGCCGTTTATTTGTACCACTGTACTGTCCCAAACAATTTCTACATTTTCACATTCCAGTAATTTCTTTTCTAAAAATGCACCCGCTCTCAATTTATCTCTTCTGTGTACTAAATACACTTTTTCACACAATGCCGATAAATATATTGCATCTTCTACAGCTGTGTAACTTCCACCTATTACGGCTGTTGTTTTATTTTTAAAAAACGCACCATCACATGTGGCACAGTACGAAACACCCTTGCCTGAAAATTCTTCTTCGCCTTTTACGCCAAGCTTTTTATAGTCGGCGCCTGTACATATTAACACAGTTTTAGCCTGCTGCGTAGTATCATCTAAATAAATGTTAAAAAAATCGCCTTCTTTTTCAATTTTTTTAACATTTGCATTAATTGTATTTACATTAAATTTTTGTGCATGTTCGTTAAATTTTACACCCATGTCAAACCCGTTTATACCAGGCATTCCAAGGTAGTTATCTACTTCATACGTTTGCAACACTTGCCCGCCGGGCACAAAATTACTGTTGTAAATGCTTAAATTAAGGCCGGCTCTTGCCGCATAAACTGCCGCCGATAACCCGGCAGGCCCTGCACCTATTATAATTAAGTCTTTAATGCTATTGTTATCAGACATTTATACACCTCCGTAATTTTAATAATTATTTTACTAATTCTCATTATTTTCTTTTTGTCGTTTTTCTTTTTGAGCTTCAGTTACATTAAATGCTTTTTCCATAACAGGCCATGCTATCATATTAACTATTACACATAAAAATCCTATTATTCCTAGCAATACATATATAGGCCAAAATACCCAAAAAAACGCCATAGCTCCAATAACTGCAAAAAATACAAGCGCCGCACCAAACATTTTTACTAAATAGGCAAGGCTCATTATAATGCTATTTTTTATAATTGCAATTAAAGGTAAATTTATAAACAGTATTTGCAACATAATTAAATGTGCACTAGAAATTATTAATACTAAACTTAAAAGCACTATACCTAATAATAAGCTTGATGTACTGTCTCCAAATGTAATTAAGTTATAGCCAACAATAACTTCCATTGCAATTAATACCATAATAACAACACCCGCAGGCATACTTTGCTTATAATTGTTTTTCCAAGCTTTTTTATATTCATGCATCATAAAACACGGTATATCGCGTACTCTTGTTATAATTACAGCATTTAAACCGCAAAGTGCGGGCCCAACAAGCAAGCTAGACAGTAAAAAAAGCAAAGCCCCTGCACCAACAAATAAAATATACTGATAGAAAAGAGCTGTAAAAATAGCACTTAAAATTGATGGTACAAAGCATAAAAATGTTAAAAGCGAAACTGTCCATATAGTTGAAAAATCTCTAGTTGCGATTTCAAAAAATCTAGCAACCCCCTTTTTTTGTGGTGCATCTTTTTCAACTCCAGGCCCCTCTTTTGTTAGCCAGTCACCAATAATTCCCATTTAAATTCTCCGTTTCGGTATTTGTGTTAATAAGTTATAAACTATGCTTTATATAGCACAAACGCACTATAAATATTTAATATAATACTGTTATTTTAACAAATAATTTATGTTTAATCAATTAAAAATAATTATTTATTTTATTAAACTTTATTTTCGTACATGCTGTTAAATAAATTAGTGTAAAAACCCTTTAAACAAAGCAAATGTTCATGTGTGCCTTGTTCAATAATTTTGCCATCCTTCATAACAATAATTTCATCGGCATTTTGTATTGTAGACAGCCTATGTGCCACAATAAAGCTTGTTTTATTTTCCATAAGTTTTTCAAATGCCTTCTGTACAATCATTTCTGTTCTTGTGTCTATATTACTTGTGGCCTCATCTAAAATAAGCATTTGCGGTTTACACAGCATAATTCGTGCTATACAAAGTAGCTGCTTTTGTCCGGCCGATAAATTACCTCCCTCGGGCTCTATAACTGTATCGTAGCCGTTTGGCAGCCTTTTAATAAAACTGTGTGCATGCACTGCTTTTGCCGCCTGTATTATTTGCTCTAAATTTGCGTCTTTTTTTCCATATGCTATATTTTGTTTTACTGTTGCATTTTTTAGCCAAGTTTCCTGCAATACCATACCATATAAATTTCTTAGCTCATTCCTCTTCATTTTTTCACAGTCAACATTGTCAACAGTTATTGTACCGCTATCGATATCGTAAAATCTCATTAACAGGTTAATTAGCGTTGTTTTACCGCAACCGGTAGGCCCTACAATTGCTATTTTGCTGCCCGGCTTTGCTGTTAAGTTAATGTTTTGCATAAATGGTCGTTTTTCTGTATACGAAAAACTAACATCTGTTAGTTTAACTTTACCCTTACAGTCTGTAATTGTAATGGTATCACTGGCTTTTTCTTGCTCGCTTTTCATATCTATAACATAAAGCAATCTATCAAATCCCGCTATGGCACTTTGTACCTGCGTTAATACACCCGAAACCTCATTAAACGGCTTTGTGTATTGGTTTGCATAAGTTAAAAACGACACTAAACTACCCACGCTCATTGCGCCTGATACTGTTACAACTGCACCAATAACACCTACAAAGGTATAAACAATAGCGTTTACAAACCTTGTACCGGGGTTTGTTACCGACGAATAAAATGTACTTTTAACACCACTCTCATAAAGTTCATTTGCCATTTCGTCAAATTGTTTAAAGCATTCCTCTTCATGTCCAAATGTGTGTATTAAGCTTTGAGACGAAACGCTCTCGTTAATATAAGAAGATATTTTGCCTTGTGCTACAGATTGGGCTTTAAAGTATTTAGCGGTTTTTTTAGCCATAAAGCTAGCAAATATAATAGAAACAGGTGTTACAAACACAACAACTATTGTTATTGCAGCATTTAACACAAGCATTATAACTAATGTACCAATAATTGTTGCAATTGCAGGAAGAAGCTGTAGTAAAGCCTGCATAATACCCTCGCCCACATAGCCTGCGTCGTTTACAATTCTGCTTTTCAAATCACCCTGCAGGTGCTTATCAAGCGTTTTTAGCGGTGCGTTATTAATAGCAGCAAATGCTTTTTTGCACATATCACGCACCACATGTGCGCTCATTTTACGCGCACTTACACCCGAAATCCATTGGCTAATACTTGCCAAAATACTTAGCATAAAAATTATAATTATATTTTTTAGTATTATATTAAAATTTACATTGCCCTCGCCTATTGCGGCATTTACGGCATCGCCTATCATAACAGGTATACACAGTGTTGCCGCAACATATAAAACCGAAAATAAAAACGTTATTGTAAATGTTAATTTATAAACACTTAAAAAGCTTAGCAATCTGTTAAAACTATTTTTGCTCAATTTATGTTCTCCCCTCGCAAAGTACTTTTAATGTAATAAGCAGTTTTTTATAATATATTTTGAGATTTACATATCTCTTGATATATATCACAAGTTTGCAAAAGCTGCTCGTGTGTTCCAAATCCTAATACCTTTCCGTCGTCCATTACAAGTATTTTATCTGCATGCATAATTCCCGTCGCCCTTTGAGATATCATTACAACAGTAGTTTGCTGCAAATTTTGCCTTAGTGCTTTTCTTAATTTTGCCTCTGTTGTAAAGTCAAGAGCACTTGTGCAGTCGTCCATAATTAATATAGGCGATTTTGCAAGCAAAGCTCTTGCAATTGTAAGCCGCTGTTTTTGCCCACCAGATAAATTTTTACCGCCTTGAACAAGTTCTGTTTCAAGTTTTTGCTGTTTATCAAGCACAAACTGCTTTGCCTGTGCGTATTCAAGTGCAGTGTAAATGTCTTGTTCGGTTGCATTTTTGTTAGCCACTAACATGTTATTTTTTATTGTAGTGCTAAAAAGCGCTATTTTTTGTGGTACTAGCGCTATTTTACTTTTTAATCGTTTTAATGTGTATTTATTTACATTAACACCATCTATTTCTACACTTCCGCTCGTCGCATCGTATTCTCGCAAAATTAAACGTGCTAAAGTTGTTTTACCGCAACCGGTTCCACCTATAATACCCAAAGTTTCGCCTTTATTAACAGTAAAACAAATATCCTCAAGCGCTTTGTCGCCTGCACCGCTATACGTAAAACTAACATTTTTAAAACTAATACACTCTTGTGTATTTATTTCACTGATACTTTCTTTTGGCTGTTTCATATCTGTTTTAATTTGCAAAATTTCACTTACCCTTTTTGCACTTGTTATTGCCTTTGTACAAATTACAACAACATTTGCAAGAACAATAAGTGCCAAAAGTGTTTGTGTCATATAATTTACAAGTGCAAAAACTTCTCCCTGTTGCAGTACACCAGTATTTACGTTTATACCGCCAAACCACAATATAATTATAATTGATACATTTACAAGTGCAAAAACTATTGGGTTTAATAGCGCCGATACTTTACCAGCACTTATAGTTGCCTTTGTCAACTGTTCATATGCATCATTTAATTGCTCTTGCTCTTCTTTTCCGTTTGAAAAAGCGCGTATAACCCTTGCACCCGACAAATTTTCTCCTACTAAGCGTGAAACGTTATCTTGATTTTTTTGTACAGTTGTAAAAAGAGGCACACTTTTGCGCATAATTAAATATATAATAAATAAAATTACAGGAATAAACACAACAAATAATAACCCTATATAAAAGTTTATATAAAGAGCCATTATTGCCGAACCAATAATTAAAAAAGGTGCCCTAATAGCAAGCCTAATTGCTATATTAATACCTGTTTGCACCTGAGTAACGTCGTTAGATATGCGAGTTATAAGTGTATCTGTGCCAATGTTTGAGTGAATTGTTTTAGAAAGCGAAAATACATGCCTAAAAAGTTGTTTTCGAAGTGATTTACCAAAGCCAAACGCACATACCGCCGCAAAATATTGGCAAGTTATTGCAAATACAAGGCCTATTGCACCAAGCAAAAGCATAAATGCCCCACGAGATACAATATAATTTATATCGGCATTTTTAATACCAATATCTATAATATTAGCCATTATAATAGGTATAAAAAGTTCTAAAATAGCCTCGGCTAATTTAAATGTAGGGCCTAAAATAAGTTGTTTATATAAGCCTTTAAAGTTTGCAAGCAAAATTTTCATTAATTACTCCCGTTAACTTATAATTTTATATTTAATAAATTGCAACAGCTTACTTATGATATTTACTTTTTGCCAGTATACAGTATGCCCTATAAACTTGTTCAAGAAGCATACAGCGCGCCAATTTATGTGGAAAAGTCATTTTACTCATAGACAATTTTAAATGCGCTTTTTGTTTTAAACTGTTTGCAATTCCAAAAGATGAACCTATTATAAATGCAATGTGCGATGCACCCTCGTCTGCTTTCTTTTTAAAAAAATGTGCAAATTCTTCACTCGAAATTAGACTGCCCTCTATACATAATGCAACAATTATGCAATTTTTAGGCAAACTGTTTATTATTAATTGCGCTTCTTTTTCAAGTGCTTTTTCTATTTCGGCACTTCCTGCGTTTTTTTCGTTTATTTGCACTTGCTGCAACTCTACCGCATTTACTTTACAATATGCCGCAAGTCTTTTTATATACTCGTTTGCAGCATTTTTATATACATCTCCTTGTTTGCCCACCGAAATTATTGTAACACTTTGCATTTTTCCCTCCGTTATATTTGCAAAGCGGACGATACCTCGTTTCGCTTTGCTATGTGTATAATACATTCTTTATGCGGTATGTAATTGTTTTGCATTAATGTATTTTTAAGAGTTTGTGTAACACAATGCACGCTGTTATTTTCGTTACTTAAATGGCACAACATAAATTTTTTACACCCGTTTTGCATAAGTTTTAAAACGGTTTGTGCACTTTCTTCGTTGCATAAGTGCCCTTTTTGAGAAAGTATTCTGTGCTTTAAATACTGCGGATAATTTCCGTTAATAAGCATATTTTTATCATAGTTAGCCTCTAAGGCAACTAAATCTGCTCCAATTAAGTTGTCGTAAACACTTTGGGTAACATAGCCAAGGTCTGTTGCCAGTGCAATAACACGACCTTTTGGTGTAGTTATTCTAAAGCCGCAACTTTCAGCTGCGTCGTGGCTTGTATTAAAACATGTTACATTAAAACCACTTATATTGTGTGCACTGTTATTAATTGCAACAAAGTTTGCCGTATGTGGCGCAAGCTTTTTTTTAAGTAAATATTTTATTGTATTTTCAGTTGAAAAAACAGGTACATTATGATATTTTAAGAAAATTTTTAAACCCATAATATGATCGGTATGCTCGTGAGTTATTAGTATACCGCATAAATTATTTACACCCATATTAATTTCTTCAAGGCCACTCAATGTCTTTCTTGTGCTTTTGCCTATATCTATCATTAAGGCCTTTTTGCCCTCGCTAACAACTGCGCAGTTGCCCGAAGAGCCAGAGTAAAGCGTTGTAAACTGTGCCAAATAAGTGCTCCGTTCCACCGCTAAAGCGATAAATAAAATTATTGTATTTTTATATTAAAAAATCCCCGAAGTTAAAATAACACGGGGATTTAGTTAATATAATCAAATTGCTTTGTTTTGTATGCCCTCCGGCACATTATTTCTTCTTATATCTGCACCAAGCTGTTTTAGTTTTTCTACTATATCTTCATATCCGCGCTCTATGTGCTCTATTTCGCCCACTTCCGATGTACCCTTAGTGGCAAGCGCTGCAACAATTAATGCTGCACCTGCTCTTAAATCAGTGGCGTGCACAGGAGCCGGCAATAGTTCTGGTACACCCTCAACTACAGCAATTCTTCCGTCTACTTGAATGTTAGCGCCCATTCTTGTAAGCTCTGCTACATACCTAAAGCGATTTTCCCATATGCCCTCTGTAACAATAGATGTACCTTTTGCAAGTGTAGCTAGCACTGTCATAAGTGGCTGCATATCTGTTGGGAAGCCGGGGTGAGGCATTGTTTTAATATTTATTGGCTCAATATCGCCTGTCCTATATACTCTTAAAGAGTCATCATATTCTTCTATAGTTGCACCTGCACGCTGTAACTTACTGCTAATTGGCTCTAAGTGCTTTGGTATAACATTTTTTATTACAACATTTCCCGCAGTCATTGCTGCTGCAACCATATATGTTCCCGCCTCAATTTGGTCGGGTATTAAACCGTATGTGCAGCCGTGCATTTGCTTTACACCACGTATTTTTATTACGTCTGTACCGGCGCCTCTAACGTCTGCGCCCATTGTATTTAAAAAGTTTGCCACATCTACTATATGTGGTTCTTTAGCTACATTTTCAAGCACCGTTAAACCGTCGGCTTTAACAGCAGCAAGCATTGCATTAATTGTTGCGCCAACACTTACAGTGTCAAAAAACACTTCATTGCCTTTTAATGTTCCTCTTGCCTCTACATGTATCATGCCGTACTCAACACTATCTTGTGCACCTAACGATGAAAAAGCTTTAAGGTGTTGATCTATTGGGCGCACACCAAGGTTACACCCACCCGGCATAGCTACTGTGCTTTGCCCAAACCTACCAAGTAATGCACCCAAAAAGTAGTACGATGCACGCATTTGCTGAGATAAATCACTTGGAACACTTGTAAATTGTATATGGGTTGTATCAATTTCAAGCGAATTTTTACTAAGTCTTTTTACAACAGCACCCATAGCTGTCAATATATCAAGCGATACATTAACGTCACTTATACACGGCAAGTTTTCTATAACACATTTGCCCTGTGCAAGTATTGTAGCGGGAAGTATGGCAACAGCAGCATTTTTTGCTCCGCTAATTGTAACTTCTCCAATTAATGGCTTACCACCATTTATAATAATTTTATCCAAAGTGCATGTACTCCTTAATAGCTTTTTGCTTTGATGTACAAAATAAAGCTTAAAGTATATTTACAATTTTTATTTTATACTATATTATGCCTATATTTAAACTATGGCATTATTTTTACAATTTTAGTATTACTTGTTTAACTTAAAAATATGCTGGTTTCAAAGTTATACATAATTATACAACTTATTTAGTATACAACAATCTTTGTCAAATTTAAAGTTTTTTTACATTTTTTATTGTTTTTTATAAATTAAAACAAATAAAACAACTTTTTTTTAACATTTACATCATATAATTGCCAATATTTTCCATTAATTTTGTAATATTCATATCTTTTGGTAGTAAACATTTCATATCTGTTGGCAAATTGCACATAAGTTTTGTTTTTTTACTATCAAACGGCATATATAATTGTTCATATTTTAACTTATTATTTATTTGCTCTGTATTATAGGGCAAATTACTAATTAATACCTCTTTACATTCCACTCCGTACTTAATTTTTATATCATCTATTTCAATTAATGCGCAGTGTAAAGCCTGGCGATTAATAAGCTGTATATCGCCGCCATACATATCGTCTCCTGCAAGCGGATAGCCCAAATGAGAAAAATGCACCCTTATTTGATGTGTGCGCCCCGTTACCGTTCTAACCGCAACAAGAGAGTGAGTATTATTTTGCCAAAGTGTTTTATATTTTGTAATACTCTCTTTTCCGCTTTGTGTTACGCAGCGCACAATAAACGAATCTTCTTTTAAACCTATGGGTAAATTAATCTCTCCACTTTGAGGTGTTTTACCTTGTACAACAGCTAAATATATTTTGCAAGAACTTTTAGCAAGTAGTGGTGTTGCATACTCATTCATTGCACAAAGCACAATGCCACTTGTATTTTTGTCTATTCTGTTAATTGCCCTAAAAGGCATTGGTGTGCCCCTGTTTTGCATTTCTCCGCAAAATGCATTTGCAAGAGTGTTGTTAACATATCCCCAAGTTGGGTGAATTGTCGTACCTGCCGGCTTATCTATTGCCATTAGGTGTTCATCTTCGTATATAATTTTAAACGGTATCTGTTGGCACTGTACATTTTCACTTTGCCTTATTGGCAAAGAAAAATAAATAATTTGTTTTTCTTTAACACTTCTGTTTGCTAGTATTGGCAAATTATTTGCAAAAAAACCACCATGCGTTTTTGCGCTTCTAATTAACGAAAGAGAAACTCCCCTATTGCGCAAAAAATCTCTTAATAAAAGTCCCTCTTCATTTTTTTCAACGCAAAAATGCAGTGTCATGTTACACATCCAAATTTTAATTAATACTTTGCATTTATAAATGCTTTAAACGCCTTAAATGTCATGTAAACATCAAGTTTTGCAACAAGCTCAAACGGAGAATGCATACTAAGCGTTGCAACTCCAACATCAATTGTGTCTATATTTCTGTTTGCGCAATATTTTGCAACTGTACCACCGCCGCCGGCATCTACTTTGCCAAGCTCACCTGTTTGCCACATAACGTTATCTTCATCAAGTATACGTGCTATATAGTTAACCATTTCCGCATCGGCATCGTTTGTACCGCCTTTGCCGCCTGCGCCTGTATATTTAGTTACTACAACACCATGGTTTATTTTTGCAACATTCAATTTCTCTACAACATCCGGAAATGTTGGATCTAAAGCTACATTGACGTCGGCAGACATACACTTAGAATTTTGCAGCATATTTATATAGTCAGACTTTTGTGCAGTGCACAACTTTTGTAAGTAATGGAATAAATAATCTCCCTCTAATCCTGTTGTTCCCATACTGCCTGTTTCTTCTTTATCTACCATAGCGCAAACTGTTGTAAACTCAGGAGTTTTTGTTTGTATTTCTGCTACTAATGATGTATAAGCACAAACTTTGTCGTCATGCCCATACGCACCTATAAGGCCTGCATCAAAGCCTACATCTTTTGCCTTAAATGCTGGCACTGCTTCAATTTCAGCGCTTATAAAGTCTTTTTCAGTTATACCATATTTTTCGTTTAAAAGCATTAAAATACCAAGTTTAACTCTATTTTTAACTTCTTTGTCTTCTATTGGCAAACAGCCAATAACAATATTTAGTTCTTCACCTTTTAAACCCTCTTTTAATGTGCGCTGGTTTTGTTGCGCAGATAAGTGTGGCAACAAGTCTGTTACACAAAACACAGGATCTTTTTCATCTTCACCAATATTAATATTTACACAAGTGCCGTCGTTTTTATAAATTACACCGTGCAAAGACAAAGGTGTTGTTCCCCATTGATATTTTCTTATACCACCATAATAATGTGTTTTAAAAAGCGCAATTTCACTATCTTCATACATTGGATTAGCCTTTAAGTCAAGGCGTGGAGAGTCTATATGCGAAATAACAAGGCGTGTTCCCTCTTTAAGCTGCTTTTTACCTATTGTTGAGCATATTACAGATTTGTTGCGATTATTTGCGTATATCTTATCTCCCGGTTTATATGTTTTTGTCTCATCAAAAAGCTCGTAGCCGGCTTTTTTTAATATTTTTATTGTTTGAAAACAAGTTTCTCTCTCTGTTTTACTTACATTTAAAAATTGTTTATAGTCTTCACAAAAATCAAAAGCCTTTTTCTTGTCTTTTGGCAATTCGTCTGCAATGTGAGTTGTTTTGTATAGCAATTTTTCGTAAATATCTTTACCCATTTTTTTTTGCTTTGCTTTTGCACTCTCTTTTTTCATTATATATTTTTCCTCTCATACGTTTGTTATACGCATTGTTGTTTTATGTTTTATTTCTACCCATTGTAAAGTGTAGTGTAATTATCATAACTATCTTGTATTTTAAATACATAGTTATTCATTTGTTCATATGGAAACACATTAAGCGTAATACCATCTGCTGAATATTCATCATCTTGTAAAAGCGAATCTACAAGTCCTATACCACTATGGTATGCCGCAGCAGCTGTTTTAACATCTCCAAAGTATTTTTCAAGACAATAAGACATTAAGTAAGTGCCAAAACGTATATTCACCTCAGCATCAAATAAGCTGTCAAATGTTAAGTCTTCATCATTTGCTATTTTAAGTTTTATCCAAGCAAATGTTTCTTCTGTTATTTGCATTAAACCCCTAGCATTTGCGTTGCTAACAGCTTTTTCATCAAATCCGCTCTCGGTGCGAATTATTGCATAAATTAAGTTTTCATCTACGCCAAACTGCTTACTGTACTTTTCAACGTACTCGCTATATTCTTTTGGGTAAATGCTGTCTTCTATTTTGTTAAAAGAAAACATTGCCAGCAAAATTAATAGTACAACAACTACACCGCCGGCAGCTATTATAATAGCTTTTGTTTTTTTATTTGTATTTTTAAATTTCATTCAAACACCATTTTGAAATAATTTTCTCAATTACTTCATCTGCTTTTTTTAAAAGTTCGTATTGTTCACCATCATTTTCAATTACATAGGCACATTTTTTTATCATTTCTTTATTGCTCAACTGCACGCTAAGCCTTTTTTCTGCAGTTTCTTTTGTAACATTATCACGCTGCATAATTCTTGTTACAGCATTCTCATTAGGGCTTGTAATTAGTATTATTTCATCGCAATACTGTTCAAACATACCGCCTATTATAACTGCACCATCTACAAATGCTATTTTTTTATTGTCGTTTTTTGCTTTGTCTATTTGCTTTAATAATATGTTTACTATATAAGGGTGTGTAATGTCTGTTAACTTTTTTGTTAACTGAGCTGATGAAAATGCACGGTTTGCAAGATTTTTTTTATTAAGCTCGCCATTTTCATTTAGTATATTTTCACCAAAAACCTCAACAAGCTCGCTCAAGCATTCGCTGCATTTTTCTGTAACTTGTTTTGCTACTACATCGGCATCTGTTACAAAAAAATTTTTACTTTTATAGTAGTTTGCTACCGTACTTTTGCCGCTGCCCGAACGACCGGTTATGGCAATTACTACTATTTTATTATTATTTTTATTATCGCCGTCAACGCCGTCTATCATAATTCCACCACTTTAAACGCACATGCGCGTATTAGCCTGTTATATACAGCAAGTGCTGTGCCACTTTTTTCGTTGCAGTGCGCATACGCAACTTTTGCACCTTGTTCATCTAATTTTCTTAAACAAGTAAACAAATTTTTTGCTTGCTGTTTAAAATCGTTTTGCGCCCCATATGTAATATATGGGCAATTAAGCAATGTTTCGTCTTCTTTGTAACAAAGGGCAAAAACATCATTTTCGCTAGCTGCTTTTTCATTAACAAAATTTGTGTATTTCTCTGTATTTGCACAAACAAGTGTAAGCTCTGCATTTGGCGAGTAATGCTTATATTTCATTCCTGGTGACATAATTTTTTCGCCATGTGCTTTTTCGTTTAATACCGAACCCGATATAACCACTTGTTTATTCAGCACACGCTCAATATCTTGCTTTGTAATAGTACCAGGCCTTAGTATTACCGGGTGTTCACCCTCTATAGATAACACTGTAGATTCCAATCCTACATCGCACTGCTCTCCGTCAATAATTGTGCTAATTTTACCGCTTAAATCGTTTAAAACATCTTGTGCTGTTGTTGGGCTTGGCCTACCAGATACATTAGCCGAGGGTGCCGCAATAGGAACACCTGCAGCATTAATTATTTGCAGTGCCACACTGTGCAATGGCATTCTTACGGCAACTGTGTTTAAATTTGCACTAACTGCACTGCACACCGCATTGTTTTTATTAAAAATTATTGTTAACGGGCCGGGCCAAAATTCCTTTGCCAATTTTAATGCATCTTCACTTATTTCACTTACAATTTCTTTAAGCATTTCCATATTAGAAATATGGCAAATTAGTGGGTTATCTTGAGGGCGGTTTTTTACAATAAATATTTTATTTACCGCTTCGTTACTATATGCATTTGCCGCAAGTCCGTAAACTGTTTCTGTTGGTATTGCAACAACTTCACCTTTTAATATTAACTGTGCCGCCTTATTTATATTTTGCTTTGTAGGCTTTAAAATACTGGTTTGCAGTTTATGTGTCAAAGCTAAAATTCCTCCGAAGATGCCTTTAACTTTTCTGCCCTGTCTACCGTTACAAGTGCATCTATAACTTCATCTAAATCTCCATTTAAAATATAGTCTAGCTTATAAAGTGTAAGTCCTATTCTGTGGTCTGTAAGCCTTCCTTGTGGATAGTTATATGTGCGTATTCTCTCCGATCTATCCCCTGTGCCAACTTGGCTTTTCCTGTGCTGTGCCATCTCACTGTCGTATTTATCTTGTTCTTGTTGTAACATACGGCTGCGCAAAACTTTTAATGCTTTTTCTTTATTTTTAAGTTGGCTGCGTTCATCTTGGCACTCTACAACCATACCTGTAGGTAAATGCGTTACACGTATAGCCGATGAAGTTTTATTAATGTGCTGACCACCTGCTCCAGATGCCCTAAATGTGTCTATTTTTAAATCGGCAGGATTAATATCAATTTCAACTTCCTCGGCCTCGGGCATAACCGCAACAGTTACTGTAGAAGTGTGCACCCTACCTTGTGTTTCCGTTTCCGGCACACGCTGAACTCTGTGTACACCGCTCTCAAACTTCATTCGGCTGTAAACACCCTCGCCCTCTATTAAAAAGCTAACCTCTTTTAATCCGCCAAGCTCTGTTTCGTTTGCATTTATTAGCTCGTTTCTCCATCCTTTTGCAGCGGCATACATGCTATACATTCTGTAAAGGCTGTTTGCAAATAATGCAGCTTCGTCTCCACCTGCTCCGCCTCTTATTTCTATAATTACACTCTTATCATCATTTTCATCTTTGGGAATAAGCAAAATTTTAAGCTCAGACGTTAAAACTTCCATTTGCTCTTTGTTTTCTTCATATTCTGCTACGGCCAGTTCTTTAAGTTCTTCATCAAGCCCGCCTTCGTTTAACAGTTCAGCTGCGTCATCGTACGCATTTTTTGCACTCATATATTTATCGTACGTTTCAATAAGTGGTGTTAAATTTTTATAGTCTTTCATAAGTGTGCGGTAAAGCTCGGCATTTGTAACAACGCTTGGATCTTGCAATTTATTATTAATTTCATCAAATCTATTTTTTACTTCTCTTAGTTTATCAAACATTTTTGTCCCTCGTATCTTATATTATTATTCTTCTGTTTCAATCACTTTTTTTATATTTTTTTCTATTTTATTCCTTGGCAACATTATTTCTCGTTCACATTTTATGCATTTTATCTTAAAATCTGCACCTATTCTTAAAACTTTAAACTCGTTTGCCCCACATGGATGAGGTTTTCTTGTAATAATTATATCGTTTACCTTTACCTGCATTATTTCACCTCTCAGTTAATTACGGCAAAAAATATGTTATATCGTAATATTAATAAAAAACAGCCATTTTACTGCCCTTTATATAATTAATTTTGCATTAATTATTATATAATACTTCTCGTTTTATTGCAAGAATTTGTAAGTAGATGCATATAGTATAACCATATAATTATAATAGCCGCAAAAAAAGACGGCTAATTTTAAGCAGTGCAGTGCATATAGCAAATGCACGCATAAATAAAAAAGGATGATGAATTATGACATTTTATCCCGAGGGTACAAAGTACAGTATGGCGCCCACTAAGATTGAAACTATACTTACAGCAATGCAAAACGAAACTATTTTAGAAAGCAGAGCGTTAATTTGTGACAGTGAAAAAAACTTACACTTTAAACTTGGAGAATATAATGCGATAATGCCATATGAAGAATGTTCTATAGGTATAAAAAGTGGCAATGTAAAAGATATTGCCGTTTTAACTCGTGTTGGCACACGCACTTGCTTTGTAATAAAAAATTTTGTTAACAAAACAGTAGTATTGTCGCGAACAAAAGCACAGGAGTTGTGTGAACAAAACTATTTAAACAAACTTAAAAGCGGAGATATTATTAGTGCCAAAATTACACACATTGAACATTTTGGTGCTTTTTGTGATATTGGATGCGGTATAAATGCACTTTTACCCATAGACAGCATGTCAGTATCACGAATATCATCACCTAAAGATAGATTTTTTGAAGGACAACAAATTTTTTGTGTTGTTAAAAAGCGCGATGATAAAAACCGCATAGTTTTAAGTACAAAAGAACTTTTTGGAACATGGCTTGAAAATGCAAGTAAATACAGCATAGGCGAAACTGTGCTTGGTGTTGTACGAAGTGTTGAGAGCTATGGCGTGTTTATAGAGCTTACACCAAACCTAACAGGCCTTGCCGAAGGAAACTTACCTGTAGAGTGTGGGCAAACTGTTAGTGTATACATAAAAAATATACATCCCGAAAAAATGAAATTAAAGCTTGCTATATTGCACGCAGTGGATTGCAAAATACCAATGTACGATTTTTTTAGTAAAACACATGGACACATAGATAGATGGACATATTCCCCACCGGGTGCATTAAAGCAAATTGAAACAATATTTGACGATTGACATGATTACTAATATAATAGTAAAGACAACTTAAATTTAATTAATACAATTTTAATAATAAGTTTGGAGAAAATTATGCCTTACGATACTTTTATAGGCGGAGTAAAACCCGGAGGGTTAAATTCACAAAGGCACATAAAAATACTATTGTGCTATTTAATAAACAGTGTGCAAAATCCTCTTTCAGAACAAGAAATTAAAGATGCGCTTACAGGAGAGGAACTTGTTAATTATTTTGAACTTGCAAATATGCTGAGCGAAATGGTAAATGAAAGTTTAGTAAAAAAAGAAGAAGACAAATATTATATACTTACAAAGGGCAAGCATATTGCCGAAGCCCTTAGTAGTGAAGTACCTATTACAATTAGGGAAATAGCATTAAAAAGTGCTATTCGCATGCAGCGCTTTGCATATAAATCGGCAACAAACAAAGCACGTGCAGAGCGATTAAAAGATGGAAGCTATAATGTTTTATGCAGCCTTGAAGACAGGGGCGATACTATATTTAGCTTTAGTATTAACATGCCCGACAAAATGAGCGCCGATTTTGCTTGCGAACATTTTGTTGAAAACGGAGATACTGTTTATGCCCTTATGCTTGCAGGAATTACAGGGAATTTTGAAATATCCAGAAAAGCCCTTGAAGTTTTGCAAAGCGATGTATTAAAATAAATTTTTGCCTTTAATTGTAATTGCAATGTTAATTTTTACATGTTTATTTGTATAAAATATAAATAAACATTGACATAACACTACTGTTCAGTGTATAATTTATGTTAGCCGAAAATAATCGGCTCCTAACCTAAATAATAAGGGAGGGACAAAGATGTCGGAAATCAGAGTAAAAGACAATGAATCGCTTGACAGTGCATTGCGTAGATTTAAACGCTCATGCGCACGATCGGGCGTTCTTGCTGAAGTTCGTAAGCGCGAAGCTTATGAAAAACCCTCGGTGCGCCGTAAGAAAAAATCCGAGGCTGCTCGCAAACGCAAATTTAAATAAATTTGCTTAGGTTGCGTTATGTGCAAAAAGTGGCGAGTCTGCGTGCAGGCTCGCTTTTTTGTAGTTTTGTTTTATTTAAAAATAAAATATTACATTAATTATTTGCCATTAATAAATTTAACAATTTATATGTTTTTTATTTGGCAGAGCGGAGTTTTATATGTCTGTTTTTTTTCCTAGCATATATTTTAAACGCATTTATATGGTTACACCTAAATACCTAAAGCAAAACGGCATAACCACACTTTTATTAGATGTAGACAATACACTTACCTCACACGGAAGCCAAGAACTTGCACAAGAAATTGCAGACTGGCTAAATAACATGAAAAAAGAAAACATAAAAATGGCTGTAGTGAGTAATAATGTAGATAAAAGAGTAAAGCCATTTGCACAAAAAATTGGATTACCGTATATGGCCTTTTGCTGCAAGCCATCACCTTTTGGGCTAATAAAAAGTTGTAAAATGCTTGGGGTAAAAAAAGATGAGGTAGCCCTTGTCGGCGACCAAATTTTTACAGATATTCTTGCAGCTAATTTTTATAATATTAAATCTATTCTTGTACAACCAATGAAAAGCGATTATCAACCGACCATTAGGTTTAAACGTTTTTTAGAAAAATTTATAATAAGCGCTTATTTTAAAAAAGGAAACAAAATGATAGAAAGTGATTAAACACATGAACGATCGAATTAATAAATTAATTCAAAATTTTCAAGGAAATTTTGAGGCGGCTATTATAACATCACATGCAAACAGATATTATTTTCTTGGAACAGACACTCATGACGCAGGCACTTTAATTATTTTAAAAGATAAAATTTATTATATAATAGATTCAAGGTATATTGAAGTATGTTATAAAACTATAGACTTTGCAAATATTGTTTTACAAAATAATACATTTGACCAAATTGCAAAAATTTTAAAAGATAACAATATATGCAATGTTTATGTAGAAGACAATATCAGTGTTGCTTACGAGCGTAAATTAAAATCTACACTAAGCGGTATTTCTAATATACAAAGTGATAGCACATTAAAAAATGAAATTTTAAAGTTACGCATGGTAAAAAGCGACGAAGAAATTGAAAATATTAAGCAAGCTCAAAAAATTACCGATGATTGTTTTTTACACATATTGAATCATATTAAACCCGGAGTTTCCGAGATAGATATAGCACTTGAAATGGAAATGTATATTCGTAAAAACGGTGCTGAAGATGTTTCATTTCCGATTATATTGGTTTCAGGGGCAAATACAAGCTTACCACATGGTGTGCCATCTAATAAAACAATAAATAACGGTGATTTTGTAACAATGGACTTTGGCGCAAAGTTTAACGGCTATTGCAGTGATATGACAAGAACTATTGCCGTGGGCAGCGTTAGCGATGAAATGAAAAAAATATACGACATTGTGCTTAACGCTCAGCTTTCTGCTTGTAATTTTGCACGCGCAGGATTAAAAGGATGCGAAGTAGATGCAGTTGCAAGAAACATTATTAATACACATGGATACGCCGATAATTTTGGCCACGGGCTTGGCCACTCTTTAGGCATAGAAATACATGAAGACCCGCGTTTTAGCCCAATAGACAATAGAATTGTACCAGAGGGTTCGGTAATGTCTATAGAGCCAGGAATTTATTTACCAGGCAAGTTTGGTGTTAGAATTGAAGACATTGTAATTGTTAAACAAGACGGCATTGAAAATTTGACAAAAAGTGATAAAAATTTATTTATTATTTAATAATAAATAAAAATGTATTTTTACCTTGCAAAAGCAAGGTATTTACTGTAAAATATTAAATGAACAAATTTTAAAATTATTAATTTATTAAAATGTTGTTTAAATGCATTTTAATATAAAATGGAGGAATAATATTATGATATCAGCCGGTGAATTTAGAAACGGTGTTACTTTTGAAGAAGATGGTAATGTAATTCAAATTATTGAATTTCAACACGTAAAACCCGGAAAAGGCTCGGCTTTTGTTCGTACAAAAGTTCGCAATGTTATTACGGGCAGTGTTGTTGAAAAAACATACAATCCCACATCAAAATTTCCAACTGCATATATTGAAAGACGTGAAATGACATACTCTTATGAGGATGGTGGATTGTACTATTTCATGGATAACGAAACATATGAGCAAGTACCTCTTAATGAAAGCGAACTTGATGACAACTTCAAGTTCGTTAAAGAAAATGAGGTTTGCAAAGTTCTTTCTTATAAAGGTAAAGTGTTTGGCGTTGAAGTTCCAAACTTTGTTACATTGGAAATTACAAGCACAGAGCCCGGCGCAAAAGGCAATACTGCAACAAATACATTAAAGCCTGCCATTTTAGAAACAGGCGCTGAAGTTCGTGTGCCTTTGTTTATTAATGAGGGCGAAGTTATAAGAATAGATACACGCACAGGCGAATATATGGACAGAGCATAAATTTAACAAATTATTTAATAATATAAGTTAAAAATAAATAAAATTAGCAGGAGAATTATACATGGAAAATATGACTTTATCACAAAAAGCTGCATATATTAAGGGAATGGTTAATGGAATGAGCTACGAACCCACTTCAGATGAGGGTAAAATAATAGCTGCTCTTCTAGATTTAGTTTCGGAATTAACTGACACAGTTGAGGTTATGGATGACGAAATAGGCGATTTATTTGCTGAAGTAGACGCTATTAGCGAAGACCTTGGTGATGTTGAAAACTATTTATGGGATGAAGAAGATGACGACGAAGAGCAAGAAATGTTTGACGATGAACTATACGAAATAACATGCCCTGCTTGTGGAGAAGTAATTTGTTTAGATGAAGGAAGGCTTGCTGCTGAAGACCTTGCTTGCCCAAATTGCGCAACAAAATTTGAAGTTGATTTTAGCGATGGCTGTGGTTGTGGTGAACCTAACTGCGAAGAAGAATAAAATAATTAATATTTAACTATAAATTAGGCCACAGAAAATCTGTGGCCTAATTTTAATTGTTTATAAAATTGCGCTTATTATATCGTCTCTGTTTCTCAGTAATATCAACATATTTTTTCATTATTGACAATTTGTAGCTTGTTTGATAAAATATATTGACAATAAATTACACAAAAATATTTCGGGGTATAGCGCAGTTGGTAGCGCGCTGCGTTCGGGACGCAGAGGCCGAGAGTTCAAGTCTCTCTACTCCGACCATCTTGTGCATACAAAAAGTACACCCTAAAAAATAACGTTATATCAATGTTTTTTGGTTCTCGATTTTATCGAGAGTCTTTTTTGTTTTGTATACCCTAAAGCGATGAACCGATTTGAACCTAAAATGTGCAATCTTTGATTATTTTTAAGTTCAATTTTTATATAAATAAAGCAATTCAAACAATTTAACACGTAAAACTTTCAGCTCTAATTTTATGCATAGAGTATATAATAATTTTAAAGAGCTTCATCAATTAGCGCTTATAATTTAACGTGCTATAATGTTATAAATTAAACAACCTATTGAAACATACCCATTTTTGAAATATAATGGATTAAACAAACTAAATATCAATATTTAGTTAACTGTTTAGGAATATAACGAAAGCTTAAAACAAATATAATTGTTAGGCTTTTTGATTGTATATAAGGGGAGTTTGAGTTGAATTTTTTTTATGAAAACGCAGAGTTTTTAAAAGCTGGACACAGCGGAGCAACAAGAAATATTATGAGCCATAAACATGACTTTTACGAGCTGAATTTTCTTATTCGAGGCAAAACAAAAATGACGATTAATGAGAAAGATTATGATTATGAATCATATGATATAATATTAATTCCGCCCGGAATGTCCCATATTTTGTATAAATCCGAGTACGCTACATTTGATAATTACATCATATGGTTTGAATTTAACGATGTTGAAACTGTTATTGAAAAAATAATTAAGATACACGATTACGATGGTTCTTTACAATATTTATTTGCTCAAATTTACAAAATATTTTTTGACACAGATGAAAAAAATACAGAACTGATTAACTTGTATTTAAAGACCATTCTATGTCATATAAAACAGTCTGTTATAAAATCGAAAAGTAATCAAAATAAACAAGATGAAACATTAATTGAAAAGGCTATTTTATATATAAATGAAAATATATTTGAACGCAGATTGTATGTTAGTGACATATGTGAAAAATTCGACGTTTCACCAGGACATTTTACAAGAGCTTTTAAAAACAAAACAGGAGCCTCTCCTATAAAATACATGACAGAACTTCGAATAGCAGAGGCGAAAAGGCTGTTAGATGACCACCATATTTCGGTTAAAGAAGTCTCTTCCAAATTATTTTACACAGACCCATTTTACTTTTCTAAACAGTTTAGCAAAGTAACGGGACTTTCGCCATCTCAATACCGAAAAAATACAATTTAAAATATTTGAAAAATCACTGTGAATTTTGAGTATCCGTTGTGGGTAAAATACAAATTCGCAGTGATTTTTTAATTTTAATGTGTCAAAAAAGTACATTTAATTATCATAATAGTATATGTTCACTACATTTTCATTTTGATATAATTCAGTTACAGCACGAACCACAAAAAAAAACGCTTTACAGTAAAATGTTTTGGTGTTTGTGCCTAAATGTTGGCATTGAAAAGCGTGCAAAATAAAACACTCGAAAAGAGGAATTCAATGAAGATAACCGATGTGCGTTTCTACCCACTAAAAATTCGCTCTAATGCAAAAGGTGGAGTATACTGGTTTTTGATAAAACTAATGACGGATTCTAAAGTAGACGGATGGGGAGAGATAATTTGGAACTCGTATAACCCGAAAACGTTAGAGAAAATGATAAGTGACATTGCAAACAACTACATTTTAGGTGAAAATCCCTTTGAAATAGAAAAAGTATTCGGGAAAATATTTGCAATACACTGCAAATTTCATACAGACTTATCTTCTATGGGCATTATAAGCGCATTTGAAACCGCATGTTGGGATATTATAGGCAAAGAAACAAATCAGCCAATATATAATTTAATGGGTGGCAGAATTAACGACAAAATAAGAACGTATACTTACTTGTATGAAAAAAATGATAAAATATTTTGCGAAGATTTTTGGCAACTGCCAGATGAGTGTGCAAAAAGGGCTAAAGAGTATGCAGATATGGGCTTCACTGCTGTAAAACTTGACCCTATGGCACCATATTTAGACACATATGCCGCTCATATGCCCATGAGAGAAACTATGCTTAGGGCAAAAAAAACCATAGATAATATAAGACAAGCTGTAGGCGAGAATGTAGACATTATTATTGGAACTCATGGGCAGTTTACTGCCGCAGGTGCCATAAGAGTAGCTAAGATGCTTGAAGAGTTTGATCCGCTTTGGCTTGAAGAGCCAACACCTCCCGAACATCAGGCAATGCTTAAAAAGGTTTCAAGGTCTACTACTATACCCATTGCAACAGGCGAAAGGCTTGCAACTCGATATGAATTTGCCGCTTTAATGGCCGATAAAAGTTGCGACATATACCAAATAGATGTGGCCGGTGTTGGTGGCCTTAGAGAAGCCCGATACATTGCAGCAATGGCAGAAACACACCACAGCCAAATAACCACTCATTTTTGGGCAGGACCAATTAACTTTGCAGCGCAGCTTCAACTTGCTGCATGTAGCCCAAATTTTCTAATTCAAGAGGCGATAGAAACGATGAACAGCTTCGGTGGCTTTGACAAAATTATGAAAAAGCCTTTTGTTTTTGAAGATGGATACATAATACCATCAACACTTCCTGGGCTTGGCATAGAAATTGATGAAGATAAGTTGAAAAACTATATCATCAGTGACTATGATGAAAGAAATATTTTAATATAAACTGTTTTATATTAAAAATATAAATTTATGGAGGTTATATTTATGTTTAAAATGTTAGGTAAAAAAACAATTGCAATTTTATTACTGGTAGTTTTGGTATTCAGTGCTTGTTCAAGCAATAGCGCGCAAAGCACCCCAGCACAAGGTGAAGAAACAGCGCAAAACAGCGGCGAAGTTCGCGTTGTTACAATTTGGTACGATGGAACAGAAGAAGAATCGGTAAAAAGGTTAGAGCCCGAATTTGAGGCGCTTCACCCCGACATCGATCTTCAATTTGAAATTGTGCCCTACAGCGACATGGTAACAAAACAAATGGTAGCTGCTCAATCAAATGTAGGCCCCGACCTTATGTGGCAAAGCTATGCATGGACTAACAGCTTTGCAAAGCAAGGCCTTTTAATGTCATACAGCCCTTATCTTGAAAATTCTGATGCAATAGACCTAGCTGATTTTGACCAAACAGCACTTGAACTTGGAACGGTTGACGGCGAAGTTTACGGCCTAGCTTGGAGCACAGAGGCTATGTGCCTTGTATACAACAAGGGACTTTTTGAAGAAGCCGGACTTGACCCAGAGGCACCGCCTACAACATGGGCAGAAGTAATTGAATATGCACAAGCACTTACAAAAGATACAGACGGCGATGGAAACGTGGACCAATACGGCTACGGCCTTGTAGGAAACTTAACAGGTAACACATGGTTTAGATTTGTGCCTGATTTGTGGAGTGCAGGTGGAGAAGTTGCAAATGAAGACATGACAGAGAGCTTATTAAACAGCCCCGAGGCATTAGAAGCAGCAACATACTATTCTGAGCTTTTAACAAAATACGGCGTTGCCCCCGATACAACTGTTAATAATGGTTCTGCCGAGGTTAGAACACTGTTTATAAACAATAAAATAGGTATGTATATCGACGGCCAATCAGCTGTTATGAACATTAAAAAAGATTCTCCTGAAATAGAAGTGGGCGTTGCACTATGGCCCGGCAAAGATGGCCCTCTTGATGCAGGCCTTGGTGGGTACTATGTTGCAACACCTAAAAATGCCGCAAACCCCGATGATGCATGGACGTTCCTAGAATACTTCCTATCACAAGAAGTGCAAGAGTGGTTCCCCAATGCCTTCCCTGCACACCTTGAAGCAAGAAATACTGACAGATTTAGCGATCACGATAATCAAATTTTTGCAGAGCAACTTACACACACAAAAAACTTCCAACCTTTAAATGACACCCCGGCAGCACAGCAAATAATACTTGATGCTGTTCAATCTATGCTAACGGAAATTGCTACACCTGAAGAGGCAATGAATACAGCAAAAGAGGCTATTGACGGCACTTTATAAATGATATTATCTGCACAGTTGGCACAGGCTTTGTCTATGTCAACTGTATTAATAGCACTTGGTAAGTAAAGGAGATTAAAGGTGAAACTTAAAAGTAACAGACAATACGCTATAATTTACCTTGCACCTACACTTGTAGTGTTAACAGTACTTGTAGGAATTCCCCTGTTCAACAATATAGTGAAAAGTTTCACCGGACAGGGCGATGTTTTTCCCGTGCTGGATCAATATGTAAGGCTTTTTAACGATAAAATATTTTTATCGGACTTGAAAAATACATTCAAGTGGTTGCTTTACACAGTGCCGTTTGAGATGCTGCTGGGCCTTTTAATTGCAATTTTAATGAACAGCAAAATTAAATTTCGTAAATTTTGGAGAACTATATTTATTGTGCCGTGGGTAATACCATCTATTGTTGTTTGCATAATATGGCAGTGGATTTATGATGCAGACTTTGGTATACTTAACTACATTTTATTTCAAACGGGAATAATTGATCAGTATCAATTGTGGACAGCTAGCCCTACACAAGCACTGGCTTGTGTAGCCGCTGTGTATGTGTGGAAAATAACACCTTTTGTACTAATAATGTATTTAAGTGGGTTACAATCTATTTCAAACGATATATATGAGGCCGCTACACTGGACGGAGCAAATTGGTTGCAACAAGTTATATATGTTACAATTCCATTGCTTTTTCCTGTAATGCGCTCAATAATACTTGTGTCTATGGTGTGGTCGCTTAATTCATTTGTATATGTATACAGCATAACTGGCGGCGGCCCTGCCAGAAGCTCTGAAATTGCGCAGATATTTATATATAAAATAGGAATAGAGCAGTTTAACTTTGAGTACTCGGCTGCTGCTGCAAATGTGTTTTTCCTTATTGTTATGTTCATTGCTGTTTTGTATATTTCCTTTACGGAAAAACAAGAAAGTTCACTTAGATAAAGGAGCTATTGAGAAAAATTATGATAAAAAAATTTATACTGCAAGATATTATTAAGTACGCTCTTCTATGCTTATTGGGTGTTATGTTCTTGTTTCCGTTTTTTTGGCTTATTTCAAGTTCTTTAAGAACACCCGACCAACTTTTAACAACACCACCTATGTTTTTTCCGCAATCTCCTACTCTTCAAGCTTTTGTATCGGTAATTACTAAAACAGACATTCCGCTGTATTTTTTAAATACAATTATTGTTGCAGGTACAGCTACTATTTTGTGCATAGTAATCGCAATTCCTGCGGGATATTCTTTTGCAAGGCACAGATACAAAGGTAAAAACATTGTAATGGTGCTTGTTTTAATGTGCAATATGGTGCCACAGGCATCTATGCTTGTTCCTCTTTACAACATGATAAATAATTTTGGCCTTATCGACAGTAAATTTATTTTATCTGTGACACACTTACTTTGTATGTTGCCATTCTCTATAATAATGATACGCGGGTTTATTAGCACTTTGCCTCGCACACTGGAGGAAGCCGCTATGGTAGACGGTTGCACAAAACCTGTTATTCTCTTTAGGATTATATTGCCTGTATCCGCACCGGGAATTTTTGCTACTGCAATGTACGCATTTATGATATCTTGGGAGGAGTTTATATACTCTCTTACATTTACAACAAGCAAATATTCAAGAACAATATCGGTGGGATTGCAAATGTTTTCAAGCGAATTTAAAACAGATTGGGCATCTATTTTAGCATCTGCGGTTATGATGACGATACCTATTTTACTGCTATTTTTAAGCATACAAGATGTTTTTATAGCAAACGCTGTTGGCGGAGCAATTAAAGAATAAATATGGAGGATGTTATGGATAAAAAAATAAACTGGGGCATATTGGGATACGCCGGAATTTCATATAAAAAAGTTATTCCTGCAATTTTAAACGTAGAGTGTGCAAATTTGTATGGAATAGCCAGCAGAAGCGAAGAAAAACTTAAACAAGCAACAGATTTGTTCCCGTTTCAAAAAACGTACACTTCATACGATGCACTGCTAGAGGATAAGGATATCGACGCTGTTTATATACCGCTGCCAAATTCTATGCACAAGGAATGGACAATAAAGGCCGCCCGTGCCGGCAAACATATTTTGTGCGAAAAACCCCTTGCGCTTACAAAGTCTGATGCAAAAGAAATGTTCGACGTGTGCGATGAAAACGGCGTAAAGCTAATGGAAGCCTTTATGTACAGGTTTTCTTCGCGCAGCAAAAAAGCAAAAGAGCTTGTAGATAGCGGCATTATAGGTGAAATAAAACACATAAATTCATCTCATCGCTTTTTGCTTAAAGACTATACAAATGTAAGGGTCAACGAGGCTTTGGGCGGTGGCTCTATTAGGGATGTTGGGTGTTACCCTATAAGCATGGTAAGCATGTTGCTTGACGATTTTCCGCAACAAATTAGCGCTTTTAAAACTGTTTTGCAAGGTGTAGATTTTACACTTAGTGCACTGCTAAAGTATAAAAGCGGAGTTATGGCATCTATCCACTCGGGGTTTGACTCGATAGCAAGGCAAATTACAGAAATTAATGGCACACTTGGCACCATGATTATAAGAGATAGCTTTACAGATACTAACGATGTTTATACACCCATTCAGGTATTTTTGCAAGACGGTACACAAAAAGAATACGAGGTTTTACCTTACAGGCAATATGAGGCGGAAATAGAAGAACTTTCGATGTGCATTTTAGAGAATACACAGCCGTTTATTGAAGCGAGAGAGAGCATTAGAACTGTTGAGCTTATGCAAAAAATACTTGAAAGCGCAATTTAAAGGAGAAAGCATGGTTCGTTTTGGTATTATTGGCGCAGGGCAAATTGCTGTTAAATTTTGCCAAGCAATTAAACTTACACATGGCGCTAGGCTTGTAGCAGTGGCCTCTAAATCTTTAGATAGAGCCGCTGCTTTCGCTCGTAGCAATAATGTCAGCGAGTTTTACGGCTCGTATGAGGAAATGCTTAAAAATTCTGACATAGACGCAGTTTATATTGCCACCACTTGTAATTATCATTACGAAAACTGTTTGCTTTGCATAGAGTATAAAAAAGCGGTTTTATGTGAAAAAAGCATGGTTTTGCACAAATATCAAGCAGAACACATATTTAAAAAAGCGCGTGAAAACAACGTTTTTGTTATGGAAGCTATGTGGTCTGTTTTTTTGCCCACCATACAAAAAGTAAAGCAATGGATTGCTCAAGGGCGCATTGGTGATGTGCATATTGCCAACTATATAGGGGGAATTGCCGCAAAACCCGACAACAGAATTTTTTCTTTAGAGCTTGGCGGTGGAGCCCTGTATGATTTGGCGGTGTACCCCATTGAAATTGTGCTAAGCCTTATACCTCAAAAGCTAATTGATGTAAAGTCTGATATTATTTACGGGCAAAGCGGTGTGGACGTAACAAATAACATTTTGCTGAAATTTGAGCTGTGTACAGCGGCCTTACAGTGCACGGCTCATTCAAGAATACCCTCTCCGTCCGGCTTTTACGGTACAAAGGGGTATATTCAACTGGCACAAACTCACCGCTGCGAGCGCTGTGAGCTGTATGATGACAACTTTAACTTAGTTGAAAGCTATTCCCACCCAATAGAAAATGGATTTGAATTTCAAATAGCAGAGGTTCGAGATTGTATAACTCTTGGAAAAATACAAAGCGACATTATGCCGCACTCTTTAACATTAAAGTGCTTGGATATTTTTGAAAGTTGTTTTAATAAATAGAACTATTAAACGAATTGGCGAGCAAACAATTAATAGCTAAGAGCTTGAATTTGCTTTTCGAGTGTCCAGTTTATGCATTTTTGTTTATGG
>CAYJGU010000002.1:0-8187 GCA_964369925.1 uncultured Bacteroides sp.
ATGTTAGCCTAACAGTAACCCCGCCTCCAACTCCAACCCCGAGTACAGGTACAACAGAAACATACAACCCCGCTCTTTCACCGCAAACAGGGGTTTACACATACTGATATAATTTAGCATGATAAAAAAGAAGATGTCATTTTTTGTGACATCTTCTTTCTGCGTTTATTATGCTTTTTGCACAGAGCCGCATTTTCGGTTTGCGCCTGCGGCACTGTGCTTTTTTGGTGTCTATTTTGTAAAGCCCACACACGTCGTCACTCACAACATTCAGTGAATAACGATTTTTTGCAAATTTATAATTTTTATAATTAAATGTGTTATAATAAAATAAAAAGCGGAGGTTTATATGTGTACAAGTATAGCGTGGAATAACGGATGTTTTTACATTGGAAGAAATATGGACATTAGCTTTGACTTTGATAGAAAAATTGTTATAGTACCAAGAAACTACACTTTTACCTTTAAAGAGATGCCAAATATAAATGCGCATTATGCAATAATGGGTGCTGCTATGGTTGCAAATAACTACCCACTTTTTGCCGAAGCTGTTAATGAAAAAGGACTTTATATGGCAGGGTTAAATTTTCCTGATATGGCAGAATTTTATAACAGCGATGACAGTAAAAATAATGTTACAGCAAATGAATTTATACCATATATACTTTGTAATGCAAAAAATACCAACCAGGCAGGCGAGCTTTTAAATCAAATTAACATTACAAATATACCATTTATGCCAAAACTGCCTGTGCCGGGCTTGCACTTTATTATATCCGACAAAACAACATCTATAGTGGTGGAGTGCACTAAAACCGGTATGCGCATATATGAAAATAAAACAGGTGTGCTAACAAATAATCCATCGTTTGACATGCAAATGCACAACCTAAATAATTATATGCATTTATCTAACAAAAGCCCGGTAAATACATTAACAAACGAAATAGAACTTAAAAATTATTGTATGGGTTTGGGTGCGCTTGGTTTGCCGGGAGATTACTCCTCGCAATCTAGATTTGTAAAGGCGTATTTTTTAAAGGCACATGCCGTTGCACAAAAAACTAACGAAGCAAGTGTGGCACAAATGTTTTATATGCTTGGTGCTGTTGCAATGGTGCGTGGCAGCGTGCTAGATGGCGATAAGAATGATATAACGGTATACTCGTGTTGCATTAACGCCGATGAGGGAATATATTACTACAAAACATACGACAGCAGTTGTGTTTCGGCTGTAAATATGCACAGCGAAAATTTAGACAGCGAGCAATTAATTATTTACCCATATAGCCAAAACAATTATATACAAAACATTAATTAAAAATTTTGTTATTGTTTTTACAACTAAAGCTTTATAAAACAAACAAAAAAAAGCAAAGCCTAATGGCTTTGCTTTTTTTATAATACGTATAACTGTTTAAATTTGTTCTTTTTGTAATTCTTGCTTTATGCCTTTAATAATAACACTAAGCGCATAAGATGTTCTATCTTGCGAAGTAGATTCAAGACCGTCTAGTGGGTATACAATGCCTAAATTTTTATACTTATCTACAGCCATTGTGTGGTAGGGAAGAATATCTAACGCCTTTATGTTTTTTAAGTGTGCTAAAAAAGCGCCAAGCCTTAGCAAATATTCATCTTTTAGCGTAATGTTTTCTATTACAACGTGCCTAACCCACACAGGTTTATTTATATTAGACAAATACTTAGCAAAATTTAATATATTTACATTGCTTGCGCCTGTCATTATTTCGTGTTTTTTATTATCTATGTGTTTAATATCAAGCAAAACAAGGTCTGTTAATTCCATAAGCTCATCAAATTTTTTCTTATTTTCATCGGTAAATGTAATGCCCGAAGTATCTATACAAGTGTGTATATTTTGCTTTTTACATTGCTTAAACAACTGTAATAAAAAATCGTGCTGTATAAGCGGCTCTCCGCCGGTAACGGTTATGCCGCCAGTTGTAAACATTTTTGTTTTTTCAAATTTTGCCATTATGTCGTTTACAGTCATTTCGGTGCCTGTGTTTATTTGCCATGTATCCGGGTTATGGCAATAAATGCACCGCAAAGGACAGCCCTGCATAAAAACAACCATTCTTATGCCGGGGCCGTCTACGGTGCCAAAAGAGTCTATAGAATGTACATAGCCCTTCATATGTTTTCCTTTGCTAATAACTTTGTTTATATTTTAGAATGAAAAGTACGAGAAATTATATCGTCTTGTTGCTCTTTATTAAGTTTTACAAAATTTACAGCATAACCCGAAACCCTAACTGTTAGTTGTGGGTAATTTTCAGGGTGCTTTTGCGCATCTAGCAATGTTTCTTTTGTAAAAACATTTACGTTTAAGTGGTGGCCGCCCATTTGCGTATAACTGTCAAGTAAAGACACTAAATTGTCTACTTGTTTTTCGCTAATTTCGCTCATTTTAAATCTCCTTTTAATTGTAATTAGTCCTCTTGTATTATCTCGTTTGGTTGATTGCACGCTAAATTTGTGCACTCGTTATTAAAGTCGTCTAAAGTTTGAATAACAAGGTTGTCTATGTTAAAGTCGCCCATAAAAACTCTGTCGTCTTTGCCAAGTGCGCCCGGAACGATGGAGAACGTATCTGATATACCGTCCAGCGCATCTTCGAACGGTAACTTTGCCACAGATGCAAGCGAAGCTGCAGCACCGCTTGTGTCACGCCCGTGCATTGGGTTTGCACCCGGTGCAAACGGAACGCCTGCTTTACGTCCATCTGGTGTAGAGCCTGTTTTTTTACCGTAAACAACGTTAGATGTTATTGTTAATATAGACATAGTAGGTATGCTGTCTCTATACGTATGATGTCTTCTAATTTTTTCCATAAACTTGCGAACAATATCTATTGCTATTTTATCTACTCTGTCGTCGTTATTGCCGTATTTTGGGTAGTCGCCAATTACTTCATAGTCTACTGCAAGGCCTACTTCGTTGCGCACTATTTTAACTTTTGCATGTTTAATTGCACTTAACGAGTCGGCAATAACCGAAAGGCCTGCTATACCTGTAGCAAAATAACGCTGAACTTCTCTGTCGTGCAATGCCATTTGTACTCGCTCGTAGCAGTATTTATCGTGCATATAATGAATAATGTTTAATGCACTTACGTATACGCCGGCAAGCCACTCTAGCATATCGTCGTATTTTTGCATAACATCGTCATATTCTAAATAATCGCCTGTAATTGCCCTGTAATTTGGGCCAATTTGCATGTTTAGTTTTTCATCTACACCGCCGTTAATTGCATACAGCAAGCACTTTGCAAGGTTTGCACGTGCTCCAAAAAACTGCATTTCTTTGCCCACTTTCATAGATGAAACACAGCATGCAATTGCATAGTCGTGGCCATGAACGGCTCTCATAAGCTCGTCGTTTTCGTACTGGATAGATGAAGTTTTTATGCTCATTTTAGCACAGTACTTTTTAAAGTTTGAAGGTAAACGAGAAGACCACAAAACTGTAAGGTTAGGTTCCGGCGCCGCGCCTAGGTTTGTAAGTGTGTGCAAAAATCTAAACGATGTTTTTGTTATCATGTGTCTGCCGTCTACTGTCATGCCGCCTATGCTTTCGGTTACCCAGGTTGGATCGCCTGAAAACAGCATGTTGTACTCGTGTGTGCGAGCAAACTTAACAAGGCGTAGTTTCATAACAAAATGATCTATATATTCTTGTACTTGCTCTTCGGTGCACACACCAAGCTCTAGGTCTCTTTTAATGTAAATATCTAAAAATGTAGATACACGACCAAGGCTCATTGCGGCGCCGTTTTGCTCTTTAATAGTGGCAAGGTAGCCAAAATATAACCACTGTATTGCCTGCTGTGCGTTAGCTGCAGGGTTAGAAATATCAAATCCGTAGCTTAATGCCATTTCTTTAATTTCGCCTAGTGCTCTTATTTGTTCTGCAAGTTCTTCGCGAAGGCGCATGTTTTTTTCTGTCATTCTCTCGGGCGACGACTTTAACTGCTCTTTTTTGTCTATTATAAGCATGTCTATTCCGTACAAAGCAACACGCCTGTAGTCGCCTATAATTCTGCCGCGGCCGTAAGCGTCGGGCAGGCCTGTTATAATTGCCGATTTCCTCGCAAGTTTAATTTCATCGGTATAAACATCAAAAACACCGTCGTTATGTGTTTTTCTATACTTTGTAAATATGTTTTTTATCTCGTCAGATATTTCGTACCCATACTGTGTGCAAGCATTACTTGCTGTGCGTATACCGCCAAAAGGTTGTAGACTTCTTTTAAAAAGCTTATCTGTTTGAAAACCCACTATTGTTTCTTCGTTTTTATTTAAGTAGCAGGGCCCGTGCGAAGTTACTGTAGATACAATATCTGTATCCATGTCTAAAACTCCGCCTTTTTCTTGCTCTTCGGCGTTTAATTTAACTACCTGCGCCCACAAATTTTTAGTTGCTTGTGTTGCGGGAGCTAAAAAATTTTCATCGCCATCGTATTGTGTAAAATTAAGCGTTATAAAGTCGCTTACATCTATTGCTACATCGCTCCATTTTCCTGTTTTAAAACCGTCCCAGTTTTTTGAATAGTTTAATTCCATTTTTTTTCTATGACCTTTCGTTGTAATTTGTATATGTTAATTCTTGATATATCAAATATAGTTGCTTACCAAGATATTATAGGCTGCTTTATTACTATTATACTATAGTGAGTGCTCTTAAGCAAAATTGTTAAAAGTTTAACAATGTGTTTGTGTTTATGCTACCATATTAAAAAAGGTTTGTCAATAATAGCTAACGCAAAAAGTAGGTATTATTATATTTTTTACATATAAGTTAGTTGTTGCTAACTATTTAAAGAAAATTTATGCTTTTTGCCAAAACACATTTTTATAGTGGCAAAAGCATGATAGAGCTTTATAATATTATTATAATACAAAAATTAAAACAGTGCAATAACAACAGAATGATGTATAAAAAAAAATACAGATATGTTATAATAATTACAAATATAAATATAGAATAGTAAGCAGAGAAAGGTTGATAATATGAAAAAAATTATAAGTATTAGTTTGTTTTTTATTATTATTTTTACATTTGTAGCTTGCAATAAAAGCAATGAAAGCGACCAAAATATACAAATGGTAAACCCGGTTGTAAATGTTACAAGTGTTGAAGATTTTATAGATATTGGCATATATTTAAATGCACCAAAAAGTGCCGAAAATGTTGAGTATTTTATTATTGATAATAGCATAGCACAAGTAGAATTTATGCTTGAAGAAAGAGAATATACTTTAAGGGGCTCGAAAACGATACACAGCAGTGACTTACACGGAGTTTATGAGCAGTTTGATGATACTTTGGCTGCCACGCACATAGACGGCGACAATTACAATTTTGATGTAGATGTGCAAACAATACAGGGCGGTAAAGGTGCAATAGCAAGTGCACAGCTAAACTTAAATGGCGAAGATACGCTTAATATAACACTTTATACGCCACAGCAAATTGATGCTGAGAATATGAGCAGCATAGCTGTTAGTATAAGTAATGATATATTTGAGCACTATTTAGCAAGCGAAGAAAGCACAGACGGCCAAACAAATGGCGAAACACAAATTGAAAGCACCATTACATGGAATAGCGACGATGTGTATGCGGCGGCACTTATTGGTGGATATTATGATACAATGGAAGAAGTAATGGAAACACCAAAAGAAATGTATGTGCCTAATGTTGAATATAGCGATATATATGATGGCGGAGGTAACGAAAAGTACTTAATTGTGCCAAGATACACAGATATTTATATAGAAATATTTAAAACAGAACTGACACAAGAGGGTGAGGTTGAAAAAACAAGTGAAGAGCCTGCGCATATAACAAAAGAGGGTGCTGTTTTGTGGCTATCTTGTAATATGAGCGACTTATACTCTGACGTATTGCTTGAATTTAAAAAAGGCGACACAACCGTTGCACAGTTACAGCCTTATGTAAGCTTAAAAGATGGAACTGTTATTCTTTCGGAGCATGGACAATTGCTAAATTAAATTTAGTAAGTAATTAAATAAAAACTGCGTGCTAAAATTATTAGCGCGCAGTTTTGTTTTGTAAAATTTATTATTACATTAGTTTGTTTGTGTTGTAAATGTTAACATACATATAATGTTAAAAAATGGGAAGGTAAGTGGTGGCTATCATAAAAGCGCCAAGAGTAGAAAGAACTATACCTGTAGCGCGGTTTAAAATTTTAGGTTGTGCCTTGTTTGCAAACCGTGCACCAATAAGCGCAAATGTTAGTGTGCTAATTACACACAGTGTAAAAACAACGGGGTTTGGCATTACACCTTGTAGTGTAAAGTGCGATGTAGCACCAAATAAAGCTGTAAATGTCATTATAAAAACGCTGGTGCCAACTGCTGTTTTAAGCTCGTAATTAAGCACTGTTGTTAATAAAATAAGCATCATAATTCCGCCGCCTGCACCTATAAAGCCGCATATAAAACCTATAACACAGCCACAAATAATTGGCATTAAAGTTTTTAAAGCACCTGTAAATTCGCTTTTTTGGCGGGGCTTTTGCTGCTTAAACGACTTTGCAAAAAAGTTAATGCCCATAAATAAAGAGCCAAAAACGCTTATGTTACCCATTGTGGTAGTTGGCACTTGGTGTGCTATTATTGCGCCTATACCTGTAAAAATTAAAACGCTAATAAATAAGCTTTTGCTTCTTTTTAAATCTATGTTTTTGTTTTTGCCATAAGTGTAAGCCGAAACAGCACTGGCGAGCACGTCGGAGGCAAGTGCTATGCCTATGGCCTCGAATGGATTAACTCCTAAAAAAGTAATAAGCATGGGTGTTATTACAACGGCTGCGCTCATTCCGGCAAAACCTGTTCCTAGGCCTGCGCCCATACCGGCAAGTAAACAAACTAGTAAAGTTTCCAATATATAAATTCCCCTTAATATAGTATTGCAATTAAAACAGTATATACATATTTGCTTAAAAAGTCAAGTTTATTAATATATGTGTTTATATAGGCTAGGCATTTAAACACTAGCAATAAAAGTTTGCGAAATATAATTAAAATTTAATAATTGCAGAAATGGGTATTGACAAAACAAATAAACTGTTGTAAAATCAATTTGCAAAACGTTCGCAAATTAGACGTTTAGTGATTATTTTTCAACAAGTGGGTAATAGTAATGAGTAAATATCAAACAGAACAAAGACAAAAACTGTTAGATCTATTTAAAAATAGCGGGCATCAGTCGTTTTCAGCATCGGACATATTAAATAAGTTTGGAAACGATGATATTAGCATTAGTGCAATTTACAGAAACTTGAAAACAATGGAAAATGAAGGGCTAATTTGCAAAGTTGTGGACAATAAAAGACCGGAGTCGCTATATCACTATATAAATCCAAAAAGTTGCTTAGGTGTTATTCACTTAAAGTGCGAGAACTGTGAAAATACATATCATTTAAACAGGCATATTTCTGATATGATTATGAATATGGCGAAAGACGATTTAAAATTTACCGTAAGCAATACATCGGCGTTTTTATACGGTAAATGTGATAATTGTTCGCAAATTTAACAATGATGAAAATATTTAAAGGGTAGGGTAGTTAAATGTATAAAAAAACAATAGGCGCATTGTTAATTGCAGGGGCAATGTTGCTTTCGGCATGCACAACAACACAGCAAGCAACTAGCGATCAAAGCACAGCACAAAATAGCAACAAGCAAAGTATTGTTGTATCTACATTTCACGAGTATGACTGGGTTATGCAAATATTAGGTGATGAAGCGGAAAATTTTGATGTAAAATTGTTGCTAAACACGGGTGTGGACTTGCACAGCTATGAACCAAGCGTGCAAGATATAACAACAATATTAGAGGCAGATTTACTTATATATAACGGTGGACATTCGCACAGCTGGGTTGCCGATGCCATTGCACAGCCTACTAATGAAAACTTTAAAGTATTAAGTATTATTGAGAGCTTGGGCGACGCAGTACAGGCTGAAGTAGCTGTTGAAGGAATGCAAATTAGTGATCATGAGCACGACCACAGCGAGGAAGAGCACGACCACAGCGAGGAAGAGCACGACCACAGTGAGGAAGAGCACGATCACAGCGAGGAAGAGCACGACCACAGCGAGGAAGAGCACGACCACAGCGAGGAAG
>CAYJGU010000002.1:8287-130965 GCA_964369925.1 uncultured Bacteroides sp.
CACAGCGAGGAAGAGCACGACCACAGCGAGGAAGAGCACGACCACAGCGAGGAAGAGCATGACCACAGCGAGGAAGAGCATGCACACGATGATGAGCATGTATGGCTATCGTTAAATAATGCTGCCGTTGCTTGCCAGGCTATAAGTGAAGAAATAGCGGCGCTTGATGCTGACAATGCAGATGTTTACAGAGCTAATGCACAAGCATACATTGAATTATTGCTACAGTTAGACGAAGAGTTTGAAGCTGCCATTGAAACTGCAGAAAGAGATACTTTACTTTATGCCGATAGATTTCCGTTTTTATATTTAATGGAAGACTACGATATAAACTATTATGCAGCGTTTCAAGGTTGCTCTGCAGAGACAGAGGCAAGCATTGAAACAATAACATTTTTGGCAGATAAGTTAAGTGAGTATGATGTAAATTACTTGCTTGTACTAGACAACGGACTAGTTGAGCTTGGTGAAACTATTATTAATAACAGCGATAATAACGATGTTGAAATATTGGCACTTCACTCAATGCAATCTGTATCTCAAAGTGATGTAGACGAGGGCGCAACATATTACAGCATTATGGAGCAAAACCTTGATACATTAAAACTTGCATTAGAGCAATAAATAACAATGCAAACACAGGTTTAAACTTAACCTGTGTTTGCACGTTTGTTGAAAGGGACAATAATGGAAATTGTTTGTAAGAATTTATCGGTGGGTTATAATGGCACACCACTGCATAGCAATATTAATATAACTATAAAAAACGGAGCTTACGTTTGCGTTGTAGGAGAAAACGGCGCGGGTAAAAGCACACTTATTAAAACAATACTTGGCCTTTTGCCGCCAATAGAGGGTAGCATACACATGGGAAAAGACCTAAGTGCTGTTGATGTGGGATATTTACCGCAACAAACGCAAGTACAAAAAGACTTTCCGGCATCTGTGTACGAGGTTGTAATATCGGGATGTTTAAATAAAATAGGCCTAAGGCCGTTTTATAGCAAAGCTGAAAAAAAGCTTGCAAACGATATGCTTAAAAAGCTTAACATATATGAGCTAAGAAAAAAGAGTTACAGTGAGCTTTCGGGTGGGCAACAACAAAGAACGCTGCTTGCCAGGGCACTTTGCGCAACAAATAAAGTTTTGCTGCTAGACGAGCCCACGGCAGGGCTTGATGTTGCAACTACTGCAGATTTTTACAAATTAATTAAGAGCCTAAATAGTGAGGGCATTACAATAATTATGATAACACATAATTTAAGCGAGGTAATTGCAGATGCCGATTACGTTTTGTGCCTAAATAATTGCGGTGTTAATTGTATGACAGCAGAAGCTTATAAGGAAGGGAAACAGTAATGTCACAAACTCTTATTCAATATTTATCATATCCATTTGTTATTTACGCTTTTATAGTGGGAATTTTAATAGCCTTTTGTTCGTCGCTACTTGGCGCAACGCTTGTACTTAAAAGGTTGTCTTATATTGGCGATGGGCTTTCTCATATTGCCTTTGGTGCTATTTCAATTGCCTCGGTATTAGACATAGCAAACCAAGAGACGTTAGTTTTTCCTATAACTGCCATTAGCGCTGTTTTACTGCTTAGAATAGGGCAAAATGCTAAAATAAACGGCGATGCCGCAATTGCAATGATGAGTGTTGGCTCGTTGGCAACCGGTTACTTGCTTATGAACGTATTTGCTGTATCTACAAATTTAGCGGGAGACGTATGCACAACGCTGTTTGGGTCAACGTCTATTTTAACACTTACAAGTGCAGACGTTACAACAAGTATTATTTTATCGGTATTTGTAATTGTAATATTTTTGCTTTTTTACAACAAAATATTCTCGGTTACATTTGATGAAAATTTTGCTAAAGCAACAGGAATTAAAGCTGACATTTACAACTTAATTGTGGCAATTACAATTGCGGCGGTTATTGTAGTTGCTATGAATCTTGTTGGTTCGCTTTTAATAAGCGCACTTGTTGTTTTTCCGGCGCTTTCATCTATGCGAGTATTTAAAAACTTTAAGTCTGTTATTATTTCATCAAGTATAATATCGGTACTGTGCGCCTTTTTTGGCATTATAATTTCTATTATTTACGGCACACCAGTAGGAAGTACAATTGTGGTTACAAACTTAATTGTTTTTGGGGTATTTGCGGCAATAGGTAGGGTGAAAATTAAGGCATAAAATAAAAAATTTAATTAACAATTCAAACTAAACAAAAACAACGCAATGTGCGTTGTTTTTTTATTTATAATGCACTATTGGTTTTTTTTTAAAAAGCACAGAAACTCAACTTTATGTAACCATCGTGTAATGATATTTGCAAAAACCATTGTAATTTTTACAAAAATATGATAACATTATAGGTAATACCATGTTGTTTAAAAAGCTAATATTCAATACTGTTTTTGAAGGAAAATTTAATGATAAAAGGTTTGGAAATACTACATAGGCTTTGTTTGCAACAGTTTTGCATGTACATATAATTTAAACTAAAATATACTTTACAAATATATGCATTTTTATTTTTTTTTATAGCCTATTTGTTTTAACACAAAAGGCTTATATATTCACCATACATAACATATAATCAATTTTTTTTAAGGGGGGTGTTGCAATGTTAAAAAAGTATAAAGAATGGTTTTTAAACACACCAATAAAAAATAAATTTATACCTTTGCAAGTTATAAGTATTATTATAATTTTAACTATGGGTGTTATTTCTGTATTTAGTATTATTACTTTAAATAATTTAACGCAAAATATTTTTACAAAAAATGTAGAAAAAACCGAGCGACTTAATGAAATTGTGCAAACTATGTATAAATGCCGTGTATTAGGCCGAGATATTTTGTTTGAGGAAGACGAAAATGTATTACTGGAGCTATATGGCGAATACATGGTGCAGTTTGACAACCTAGATGATCAGATGAATGATTTTGCGGAATTTGTTTCACAAGAGAAAAAGGAAAAATTTGCGCAAATAATTGAGCAAAAAGATATATATGAAGAGAGCATGATACTTTCGGCAGACATACATTTACAAGGCGGAGACTTTGAGAAAGCACTTGAGGCATTGCAAAGTGTTACACCAGTGGCAAATGAATTTTTTGGAAGTATAAGTACATTTTTAGAAGATGAAAAGCAAGCAATGGATAGTGCCATGGAGCAAAACGATAGAATTGTTATAATTGTGTTTGTAACAGTTATTATAAGCAACATATTGGCAGCAACTTTAATATTTATTTTATGTTCATCTTTTGCAAAAACAATAAGTAGTGGGTTAACATCTCTTGAAGACAGTGTGCTTGCCATTGCAAATACAAATAACCTTAAACAACCTTTGCCTACACGGCTTTTTACCAGAGATGAGCTGGGGCTTATAGCTAAGGTAGTTGAAAAATTGCGAAAACTATTGCTTGATTACAGCTTTAAAGATTCGCTTACGGGCGGGCTAAATGCTGTTGCGTACCATGAAGAGCTTGCTGAGATTTTTGAAAATGTTCAGTTAATGAGCGAGAATAAGGAAAAGAAATTTTGGGTATGCGTGTTTGACATGAACAACCTAAAAATTATTAACGATACACTTGGACACGTAGAGGGCGATGAAGCAATAAGAAGTGCGCATAAAATACTTGTTAGTGCTTTTAAAGAAAAAGGTAAAACATATAGAGTTGGCGGCGATGAATTTGTAGTAATTGCAAAAAATTGTGACGAAGACTATATTAAAAAGGGCATAGCTACAATGCAAAATAAAATTGATGTTGCAAATAAAAACAAAGACATGAAATTTGGGCTTGCATACGGTTATGAGCTGTTTATTGGAAACACCATTGAAGAATTTGAAGAACACTTTAAAAGTGCCGATAAGAAGATGTATATTAACAAAGATGAAATTAAAAAAATGAGAAAAAGACCAACAGAAAATGTGAATATAGAACTTGAAGAAAAAGAAAATTAGAAAAAGACATATAGTATTTAAGCATTTATAAAAACCCCCCGGTTAAAAGTTATAGCTTTTAACCGGGGGGTTTTTGTAGTTTTTAAATGAATTTTAATATGCTAATTTAATAATTAGCCACATATAAAAGTTATTTTAGCGTTGTACACGTCCACTTGCATTACCGGCAGCTAACTTTTCTACTTCATCTACTGTAACAAAGTTAAAGTCGCTTTCAATGCTGTGTTTTAAAGCACTTGCAGCTACTGCAAATTCTACTGCATCTGCGCTTGTTTTGCCGCTTAGCAAGCTGTATATTAAGCCTGCGCCAAAGCTATCGCCGCCACCAACACGGTCTACAATATGCAAGTGATATAATTTTGAGAAGTGGTACTCATCTGCGCTTACATCGTAAAGCATTGCGCTCCAGTCGTTGTCAAATGCAGAAATGCTCTCGCGCAATGTAATTGCAACTTTTTCAAATCCAAATTTATCGGCTAGTTGTTTTGCAACACTTTTGTAGCCATCTTTATTTAGGTGGCCGCCTGTAATATCTGTGTCGGCTGCTTCAATTCCAAATACGTCTTTTGCATCTTCTTCGTTGCTTATGCATACGTCTACATACTCGCAAATTGTTGTCATTGCTGCTTTTGCCTCGTCTCTTGTCCACAATTTGCCCCTGTAGTTTAAGTCGCAACTAATTTTTGCGCCTGCTTTTTTAGCTGCTTTACAAGCCTCTATGCAAAGGTTTACACAACCTTGGCCTAAAGCCGGTGTAATTCCTGTAAAGTGGAACCAATCTACACCGTTAAAAATTTCTTCCCAGTTAAAATCGCTGCTTTGTGCTGTCGCAATAGCGCTGTTTGCTCTGTCGTATATGCAAACGCTACCACGTTGAGATGCACCTTTTTCTAAAAAGTATATGCCTACTCTGTCGCCACCACGTGTAATTTTATCTGTTCCTACGCCATATTTGCGAAGGCTGTTTACAGCCATTTGGCCTATAGAGTGTTTTGGAAGTTTTGATACAAAGTTAACTTGTGCGCCATAGTTTGCAAGTGATACAGCAACGTTAGCCTCGCCGCCGCCAAATGTAGCCTCAAAGCTATCTGCTTGCACAAATCTTAAATAATCGTACGGTTGCAAACGCAACATAATTTCTCCAAATGTTACTACTTTCATGTTTAATCTCCGTTCTGTCGCTTTACGAATGCAATTATTTGTAAATTTTTAACTAGCGACATTTAAAAATTTTAACATGCATTGCGTATGCCACTTTTTTTGGCAAGTGGTGTGCCTATTTTGTGTTTTTAATAACTTAACTTATTATTTTTGTAATAAATGTATTGCAAAACCGCAAATTTCTTCTTTTAAATATATTGCTATTGTTTTGCCGTTTTTAATAACTCTTGTGTCCTCATCAAACATAACACCGTTAGATTTTAAATGTGCAATTGCTCTATCTATAGTAAGTGTGCCAATTGCTATATGGCCGTTTTTGCCCTTGCCTTGTTTTTTCATTATTTCTATTTCTTTTTTGCCGCTAAATACGCTGCTGTTTCCTACAGCATATTGCATACCAAAAAGTGTTTCAAACATTTTTGCAGCACTAATAGCATCTTGCTCGCTATCGGTGTTAATGCCAACGTGTAGCATGCTAAAGCCAAGCATACTTGTTACAGCCTCTTTTGTTAGGCGTGTAATTTCATCCCAATTGCCATCATCTATTAGGTTTGCAGGCACCATCCATGTGCCACCACATGCAATTATTTTGTCAAACGATAAGTAATCGGATAAGTTTTTAGCGTTAACACCGCCTGTAGGCATCCAGCGCAATGTTTTGTATGGCCCTGCAAGCGCTTTTAGTTTAGCTACACCGCCATTTTGCTCCGCAGGAAAAAACTTAACAGCATCTAAGCCCATGCTCATTGCTTGTTCCATTTCGCCTGCTGTTGCTGTACCAGGCATAAAGTTAATACCTTTGTCTAGCGCATATTTAAGTATTTCGGGGTTAAAGCCGGGGCTAACCATAAATGCACAGCCTGCACCATGTGCTCTGTCTACTTGGTCTTTAGTAAGTACTGTTCCTGCACCAACTAGCATTTCAGGTACTTCTTTTACTATGTTTTTAATGGCTTGCTCTGCAGCAGCAGTTCTAAAAGTTACCTCGGCAACAGGCAAACCACCCGCTACAAGTGCTTTTGCAAGTGGCACAGCTTTGTCGGCATCGTTAATTGCTATTACAGGCACTATGCCTATTTCGTAAATTTTTTGTATTGTATCGCTCATTTTAATTCTCCTTTGTTTTGCTATTTATTTAATTAAACTATTTCTCCGCTAGTTGGGCCGCCTGCTGCATTGCTTTCGTCTGTATCTATATGCATAGCAGTTGCATAGCTTGCGCTTACCCTTACTACTACATCATCAAAAACTAGGCTTCGCTCGTCGGTTTTAACTTTAACGCAAACATTTTGTTTATCTGTTACATTAAGTTTTTGTGCATCTTCCGGTGTAATGTGTATATGACGCTTTGCAATTATAACACCTTGGCTAAGCTCTACGCTGCCTGCCGGACCTACAAGTTTACATGGGGCAGAACCGGCTAAATCGCCGCTTTCTCTTACAGGTGCGTTAATGCCTATGCTTCTTGCATCTGTAAGGCTTATTTCAATTTGTGTTTCAGGGCGGCATGGGCCAAGTATAGAAACATTAGCTAGTTCTTTTTTTGAACCTACTACTGTAACTCTCTCTTCGCATGCGTATTGGCCAGGTTGAGAAAGTGCTTTTTTCTCAGTTAATTTGTAACCCTTTCCAAAAAGTGTTTCAAGGTCTTGCTCGCTAACGTGTACATGACGAGCAGATGTTTCTACTAAAATTGCCATACTTATCTCCGTTCTTATTATAAATAATTATAATTATTATTTTTTAGTTGCATAGGTTAAACGTTTACTTTGGTTATATAAAAAAATAACCTAATTAATTTTTCATACACGCATTAATTTTAACAATTTTAAAAGAAAACTGCAAGTGTTATATATAGTTTATTTTAAATTTTTGAAAATTTTTATATTTGCACAATTTTTTTTTGCATTTTATTGCAACATACACAAGTACACAAATAAAAAGTTGTAAGTAACACAACCCCGGGCATGCAATACTATAGGCATTAAAGCAAAGCAAATATTTTGCCGGTTGCCCGGCGTAAAAAAGGCAATAGCATGGGAGGCGACCCCGTATAAAAGCGTACGAAATAAATGGCACCATATGTGCCAAAGAACGGAGAAAGTATGAAACGTGATGAACTAACTAAGCTTGGAATGACAGAAGAGCAAGTAAATTTGGTAATGGCGTTAAATGGTAGCGACATTGAAAAACACAAAAGCTTAATAGAGCAGCAACAAAGTGCAATAAATGAGCTAAAGCAAGAACTTGCACAAACAAGCGAAAAACTTGTGCAAAACGAAAGCGAGCTACTTAATACGCAAAGTAAAGCGCTAGAGCAAGCCGACAAAAAAGTGCTTGAGTTTTGCTTTGAGCATTCGCTTAACGAGCAATTGCGCACACATGGCGTAAAAGACATTAAAGCTGTAAAAGCACATTTAAACATGGAAGAGCTTAGCTATGACGAGCAAACAAGCGAGGTTATAGGGTTAAACAGCCAGCTTGAACATGTAAAAAATAACTGTGCTTTTTTGTTTAACGAAAACAACTTTATGCCGGAGTTTTGCCAAAGCACTATGGGCGCCACTAAAACAAGGCCTGCCCATAACAGCGAAGCAAACAGTGCAATTAGGGCGTTTTTTGGCAAAGACTATTAATTTAAGGCAAATATATTTAACAATAATTGTTTACAAATAGTATATTAATTTATTTAAATAACAATACGTTGTTTAAATAATACTTGTGCTACTGGTGTAAATAACAAAAAAATATTGCCTTATGGGTTTAATAAAGCTAAAGCCATAAATACCTAAATTGCAAAAAATTAATTAATTTAATAGGAGATTTATATGAGTGATATGATATCGAGAGAGGCCGCAGAGGCTTTAATACAAGAACAGGTACAAAACACAGTTTTTCAAGAGGCGCCAAAAGAGAGTACATTTTTGCGCTTGGCTAAACGATTGCCAAACATGACAAGCAAACAAACAAGGCTACCTGTTTTAGATTTATTGCCAATGGCGTATTGGGTTAACGGTGACAACGGCATAAAACAAACAAGCCGCCAAGCGTGGGAAAACGTGTATTTAACAGCGGCAGAGCTAGCTGTAATAGTGCCATTGCCCGAAGCAGTGTTAGACGATGCAAGTTTTGACATAGTTGGAGAGGTTACGCCAAGAGTTACCGAGGCAATTGCACAGCGTATAGATAGCGCGGCTATATTTGGCGTTAACCGTCCTGCCGAATGGCAAAGTGACCTTGTAACGCTTGCAAGGCAGGCGGGCAACAACATAGCTTGTGCCGATGGCGATATTACATATGCGCTACTTATGGAGGAAGATGGACTGCTTGCAAAAGTAGAAGAGGGCGGATACCCTGTAACGGCTATTGTTGCAAGCATGAATACACGTGCTAAATTGAGAAGCATAAAAGACACAGACAACAGCCCAATTTTTGTTAGCTCTATGCAGGGCGAAACACCTTATGCACTTGGCGGTGCACCTATATACTTCCCACAAAACGGTAGCTTTGACACTAGCGTTGCGCAAATGGTTGCCGGTGATTTTAGCAAAGCCGTTTACGCTATTCGTCAAGACGTTACAGTTAAAATATTAGATCAAGCAACAATTGTAGATCCGTCTACAAAAGAAATTGTGTACGCGCTGGCACAACAAGATATGATAGCCATACGTGTTGTGTTCCGCATGGGTTGGGCTTTGCCAAATCCGGCAACACGCTTAAACGAATCTCGCACATATGTACCGTTTGCATATTTAGAGCCATCTACTGCGCTTACAACACAAAAAGTAACATTTACGGTTAAAGACGGAGAAACAGCCGTTAAAGATGTGCTTATTAATGTAAACGGCGCACGCAAAAAAACTAAAGCAGACGGCACTTGTGAGTTTACGCTTACTGCCGGCAGCTACCCATATACAGTTAAAAAGGACGGCTACACAACACAAAACAACTACACAACAGTTGCAAGTGCTGCAGTAAATATTGCAGTTGCTCTTAAATAGTAGCAGTTACAAAAAATTTAACTTATATAATGTACACTAATAAATTTATTGCACATTAACAATATAAAGCCAGGGGCAGTGCTATTTTAAATTGTATTGTCCTTGGGCTTTTTTAAAATAACAAAGCAAAGCACTTTTAAGTGCAAATATAAAGCAAAAAGGGGGCACTTGCAAATAATGTATGCAACTTATACATATTATACAACAGATTATGGCGGTAATACGATAAAAGAAAATGACTTTGCGCATTTTTGTGCAAGGGCAAGTGCGTATATAGATAACATTGTGTTTGGTAGAATTAAAACGAGCGACGATATACCCGACAGTGTGCGCATGGCAACTTGCGCATGTGCAGACGTTTTATACGTTTGGGACGGTGCAGGTGCAAACAATGCGGCACTTGGCGCAGTAAAAAGCGAAACTACAGATGGGTATAGAGTAGACTACGAAAGTGCAAGCAATGGCATAAACAGCGTTATAAAAAAAGTGTACGAGGCAATAAATATTTATTTGCCGGAGTATCACCCTTTAAGGTATAGAGGAAAGGGGTAAGTATGATTGGTAACGACTGCATTACAGTGTACAGAAAGTTTTATAGCGAAAACGAAAGTGATGATATTTGGCATTATTTTGTACTTAATAATGTTAACTGGTTTAGTGGGCAGCGCAGTGCTTTAACAAGCAGTAAGTACGATAAATTTACAGTGCGCGTACCTGTTGCCAGTTTAATAAACACTTTTGTGCAAAAAAAATATGCCGAAGAATTTTACGAAAAAAGCGTGCTTCTTACACAAAACATGAAAGACAGCGGCGGCGTGTATATTTTTGACGAAAATGCACGGCTAATTATTAAAGAAGATGATGTTGTTATAAAAGGGGTTGTCGAACATGAATCGGTGTGGCAAGCAAGGCAAAGTGTAATGCCGTACGAGAGCTTTAAAGTGGTGTCTGTTGCAGATAACAGGTTTGGCACAAGATACATGCACCACTGGAAAATAGGGGGCTTGTAATGGGTATAAGTTTAAATAATAGTGGCGTGCTAGCAAATTTTGCAAATGGCGGCGGCAATGTTAGTGTAAAGTTAGTAGTTAACCAAAATGCACTTGCAAAAAGGTTAGCATTGCTTAAAACTGCACAAACAGTAGTAGACAACAGTGTTATTAACTACTGCGCAATTTATGCACCTAAAAAAACAGGTGCGCTTATAAGCAGTGCTACAGTTAGCCAAGGTGGTGGCAAAATTTTTTATGGTGTGCCATATGCACGCAGCCAGTATTATTTAACAAAAACTTACCGCAGTTACAATGCGCAAAAAGGCGGCATGTGGTTTGAAAGAATGAAAATGCGCCACAAAAATGTAATATTGCAAAGTGCGGCAAATACAGTGGGAGCAAAGGCGGAGTTTATATGAGCCAAACAAATAATAAAACAGGCGAGAGCATTATAAGTGCACTTAGAAATTATTTTTTAACAAGCGAACTGCTTAGCGGAAAAAATATATCTATAGACGGGTTGCCACCAAGGCAAGATGCTTTTGCAATAGGTACTATGCCACAAGACGAGGCAATAAAAACATATATAGATAAAAGTACAAAAAGGCAATATGTGTTTGAGCTTAGTGCAAGTTTTACAAACGATGAAAACCAAACACAAAATGCAAAAAACGTTGCTTTTTTTGAACAAATTAGCGACTGGCTTTACAACCAAACTCGCAGTAATAATTTACCGATACTTCCTAGTGGGTGCAAAGCACTTAAAATAGAGGCTGTTTCGGGTGGGTATTTTGACACAGAACAAAACGGTATAAGAATTTATGTATGTCAGTGTAGGTTAACTTATTTTAAAAAGCATGTTACTGCTTAAATGCCCGTTTAAATGTTTACTGTGCAAAACTAAAATTATTAACATTACTAATTGCCATAAAGGCGAAAGGAGAACAAACAATGAAACTTAGCGAATTAATGCAGGGCAATACGCCCGATATAAATTTTGAGGGTATAACCACGGCCGACGATTTTGTACTTGCCGTAGATTTTAGCGAAAGTGCTGCTAGTGTTTCGCAATATGTTGTGGCGCAAGAGGGTATGACAGAGCTTAGCGGAGAGCTTGAAACAATTACACAAGAGAGCCAATACCTAAGGGGTGGTAAGCAAACTGTAAAAACAGGCACACAGCGCAGTTTTACGCTTACAGGTGAACGCTTTATAGGAGATGAATTTCAAGATGAAATAATGTCTCACGATATGAAGTACGGCACAGGACAAAGTGTAATTAGGCCGTATGTATATTTTAATATACTTACAGGTATGGGCGAAAAAGGCACGGTTTCTATTGCTGTGGAAGATGACCCGTCGGGTGCGGCGGGCGAAAATGCAGGTATTAGCGCAACACTTACTGCTAGGGGTACGCCTACTGCGTTTGTATACACACCCGAGTAGTTAACAAATTTTATTAATAAAGAGGTCTAACTAAAACAGCGCTGAGCACAAAATGACCATTCTTTTATGGCATAATTGTGCGTATTTGTCAAAGGAAGGAATGGTCTATTTTTTTATGATAACAGTTAACGGTACAAAACTGAATTTTGATATAACATCTCCGGACTGCCTTAAAAGGTATTTAAGTGCGCTGCAAAAATTAAACAGTAATAAAACCGAAAAAACTGTAAAGCAAAACTGCAATACAATTGAAGAGTATACACAGCTTTTAGAGGGCGAGTGCAAAGCGGTAACTAATTTTATAGATGAAATTTTTGGCGATGGAACGTGTAATGCGCTGCTTGGAAGCGAAGCAAGCCTTTTGCAACTTTTTAATGTATGTGAAAGTATAGCGCAACAAATACAAAACCAAACAAGTAATGCCACACAGAAGTTTACAATGTATAAGCCAAACAGAAAAACCATACAGGTGAAAAAGAAGGCGTAAAGTTTTAGCTTTATACATAAATGTAAAAACGTATGCCTAAAAGGCAAGAACGGAGAAGTAAATGCAAAACATATTGCTAGAAAACAGCTTGCCGCAAAAATGCAACGGTATTACACTTTATACCGATTTTAGAAATATGATAAGGTTTGAACTTGCACTATATGATGACGAGCTGGACACACAGCAAAAAGCCGTAATTGGGCTTATGCAGCTTTTTAACACCTTGCCAAACAACGAAAAAGAACTAAAACAGCTAACAGATATTTTAGTGTGGTTTTACTCTTGCGGGCGTGGCGGTGATATGCAATATAAAAGTGCACATAACGGATGTTATTTGGTAGATGCGCAAAACAAAACAGAGCAAAATAATAAAAAAACACACCAAAGTGAAAACCAAAGCAAACAATTTGAAAGGGCATATGATTTTACACAAGATGCAATGTGCATTTATGCGTCGTTTTTGCAGGCGTATGCGGTAGATTTAACAAGCCCTAATTATTTGCACTGGTGGAAATTTTGCGCTATGCTTGAAAATTTACCGCAAACTACTCCACTTGCACAGCGCATGGCGTACAGAGTAACAGATACAAGCACAATAAAAGATAAAGCACAAAAACAATATTACGAAAGCCTAAAAAAACTATATGCACTAAAACAGCACGCAAATTTAAGCAAACTTAAAAGTGTGCAAGACATTACATTGCAAAATTTAAACAGGGTGCAAAAACGTTTTGATGCGGCAAAAAGTGCTATAAACAAACAATAAACACATACGGTTGTGCGCTTTTATAGCTAAAAACCGTAAATAAGTTAAGAGGTGATATTATGGCCTACGACGGAAGTTTGGTTTTTAACACCGAGATTAACACCGACGGGCTTAAGCAATCGCTTAGTGGGCTTGGCTCGCTTACAAGCTCGCTTTCAATTGTTGGCGAACTAGGAAATAAATTGCTTTTTTTGTCCGATGCGGCAAATAGGGCTTTTCAAAGTATGGCTCAAGTGCAAATGCAAGGCTTAAATTTAGGCCAGTTTAGCGCACAAGCGCTTGTTACGTCTTTGCAAACTGCAGTAAACACCGCAATTACAGCTATGGCAGCTACAGCTACAAGTGCAAGTGCACAAAATGTGGGCGGCTTAATAATTACAAACGCCGCAAACGGTGTTTTAGCAAACTCTGCACTTCAAAATGCCGTTACACTGTCTATTGCAAGTGCAAAAAATTATGCATCTTCAAGTGTTTCTGCGCTTGGGTTTCAAACAATAGGCTTGCAAATGGTTATGGGCATTGCCGCAGGTATTAATGCGGGCGCAGGCAGTGTTGCTAATGCTATGGTAAGCGCTGTTTCATCTGCCGTTTATGCGGCAAAATCAGCAGCTAAAATTCAATCGCCATCTCGTGTTTTTAACTTGCAGGTGGGCCGTATGCTTATGAAAGGCATAGAGGAAGGAATTTTATACGGTGCAAAAAATGTGCAAAGCACAATGGCGTACAGTATGAATAATATAGTTAAGCAGGCAAAAAAAGTAACACAGGAAAGCGATGTTTTAGGCTTTTTAAATGGCGGTACAACCGCTGTAAATGCAAATAATTTTAATAAAAACTTATCGTCTATTGCAATAAGCAGTGCTGTAAAAGCCGGCGCAAATAATGCTGTGGCGTTAATGCAAACAAGTATGGCAAATACAGCAAAAAGGTTTGCAAACACTGCAAGTTTAACAAACAATGCCATTGGCAGCAACCAAAGTAATAGCGGTACACCCGTTACTAACTTGTATATGACAGTTAACACGCATGACAGCCTTAGTGAAAGCGAGCTTACAAGGCAGGCCGAGGACTTTTTAACGCGTACAAGGAGGAAACTGCCGTGACGGATAATACATCGGTTATTTATAAAAGTAAAAGCGGAGAAATTGAGTTTTCGATACAATCGGACTTTTGGCTTACAGACATTACAGGGCTTGAATCACAAGTTGAAATTAATGCAACACAGAGCACACTGCAAGTAGGACAAAGCATAGCCGGTATGAGTTTAAAGGGAAAAAACATGACATTTACCGGCACATTACTTGGTGATACCAATATTAACCGAAAAAAATTAATAACTACAATTTTGCCGCTAGAGCCTGCGCAAATTAAATTTGTTAACGAAAACGATACGCTTATAATAGACGGTTATGCATCAAAAACACCGTACATAGAACCCGGAAATGGCTTGCAAGTGTTTCAATTTGAATTTTTTGCCCCACACCCATATTTTAAAACTGCAAACAATAAATCGTATGTGCTTTCGGGCGTTACAGCAATGTGGCAAACCCCTTTTTTAATGCAAAATAACTTTTATATTTCAAAGTATACCGAAAATTCGTATATAAAAATAACTAACTTAGGAAACGTGGCGCAAGCGTTTACAGTAGACATTTACGCACAGGCCCAAGTAATAAACCCTATTATTCACAATGTTACACAAAACACATTTATAAAAATTAACAAGGTGTTAGAAAAAGGCGACAGAATTTTTGTATCTACACATGAGGATGATAAAAATGCCGGAAATGCCACTGTATTAACACAAAGCGGACAAGTAAAAGAAAATGCATTTAGGTTTATAGATGCTGAAAGTGACCTTGATATGTTAATTTTGCCGGGAGACAATATTTTTATGGCCGATGCACAACAGTATAAAACAAATTTAATATGCACGCTTGTTACTGCCGGGGGTGAGTATCATAGCATATAAACTTTTAATTTATAACGATAGTAAAGAATTACTGGGAAATGTAACAGGTATAGAAAGTTTGCAATGGCTTGAAGAATATGCCGACGCCGGAGAAGTTAAGCTTGTATGTGCTAAAACCGATAACAATGTTGATTTATTAAAAAACAACCTGCTATTACATAACACGGCCAGGGCTCATTTGCTTGCAAGAATAGACACAGTTGAATATACAAGCAGTGATACCGGCGCAGAATATATTACAGTAAGAGCTAAGTTTACAGTTAACGATTGGAACTTTAGGGTGCTTTTAGAGCAAGATTTTCCGAGCACAAAAAATGCCGAGTTAGCACTGTATGAAATTGCAAACACATGCGAAAGGCAACTAGATTGCGCAATTGCACAGCCAAAAAATTATACAAATATGTTTGACATTGAATTTGAACAAGGCAGTGCATTTAATGCAATGAAGCAAATTGCGCAAAATGCAAATTTGGGTATAGCACATACAGTAAACAGTAATTTAGAGCAGGTTTTTACTGTTTACACAGGTGTAGACAGAACAAATATATCATCAGAAGATTATAATGGGTATTTTGCAGTATCGGCCGGGAATTTAAACATGCTGACACTTACAAACAGCAGCGAGGATTATTGCAACTATGCAGTTATACAAAGCGGCGACGAAGACAAACGCACTGTTCATTTAGATTCATCTCAAGGGCAAAGCGTAAGGGAAGTTTATTTTTATGCTTCGGACATTAAAAAAAATTACACAATACAAACCTCAAGCGGCACTACGCAAAGCAAAGAATACACAAATGCCGAAATAGACGAGCTTTTAAAAGAAAGAGCAGCGCAACTGCTACAAGATAAAAAGCAAACTATTATTGTTAATGCTAATTTAAATCAATCGGTAATGCTTTTTGGAACGCACTATAACGTAGGTGATATTTTGCCAATTGTAATTTATAACCCAGCTAAAATGTGCGTTGGTGCAAGGCTGCTGTCGGTTAAAATAATATACGAGCAAAATATAACAATACAGGCAACTTTACAGGTAACTATTTAAAAACAAAATTAACTAACTTAAAAAATTAAATGTTTAAACAAAACAAATTTAAAAGCCATTTTGCAAAATAAACATAATTAAAACTACAATGAAAACTAAGAAAGGAGCGCAAAGTTGCTATTTAATAAAAGAAACGAAATACCGCATACATATAGCGCATATGGTTACACAAGGGGTGGGGGTACAATATGGCACGGAGGTATAGACATAGCGGGCATAGACGATGACACTGTGCTTATGCCGTATTACAACGGCAAAAAAATAAGCGGTAGCGTTGTAACAAGTCGCATAGTAACAGATAAATCTAACCTGACATGGGAGTGGGGTTATTATGTATGTGTAAAATTGTTTGACAACCAAACACCTGATATTGTAAACTACCTATATTTTTGCCACAACGAAAAAAACCTTGTGCAAGTGGGGCAAACTGTTACAAGCGGAGATGCAATAGCGATAATGGGCAATACAGGCAACGCAATGTATGCAAGCCCGCCAACAAAACATGTGCATTTTGAAGTTAGAAGTACGATGGCAAGTAGCGGACTGAGCCCGCTTGAGTACACACAAACACCTAATGAAAAGGGTGTTTATACAAACCCACTTAGCACAAACAGCAACGAAACATACACAGCAACAATATTAGTAAACGATTTAAGGGTAAGAACACTGCCAAACACCGATGAAACTACCGTTATATTAAAACATGTTAAAAAAGACGAAACGTACGAGCTTTTACAAACAAAAGACGGCTGGGCTTTTATAAAAATAGGAGAAAATAGCGGTGGATGGGCGTGTATATCTAACAGTTTGGGCACATATATAAAAATTAGCAGTAAAACAGCTGTATAGCATTTAGCTTGTAAAAAAGAGCTTTTAATTTAAAGTGCAGTTAAAATAAAAGCAAATGCGCTACTTTATATATTGTGCATATACAAATAGCATGAAAGGAAATTTAACTATGAGCGTAGATACTCAGTTTTTAATTCAAATGCTAATTTATTCGTTAAGTTTTGGTGTGTTTTACGGCACCACAACAGTAAGGTTAAAAACCTTAGAACAAAAAATGGACAAGCACAATAATATGATAGTGCGCATTTATTCTCTTGAAGAGCACAGCAAAAATATGAACGAGAAAATTAATGAAATTAACAAAAAAATACACACAGGTAAACACTAATTGTAAAAGGAGGCAAGTTTAATAATAATATTAAACTAAACAATTATGGAAAATAACAATTTACAAAACGAACAAACACAAAGCGGTAATATTGCATCTTTAGGTACTGTACTGCGCACGGCTGCACTTTTTTTAGCGCTAACAAACCAAGTGCTGGCCGCGTTTAACAAAAGCCCGCTACCTTTTAGTGCCGACGATATTGACATGGCAGTAAGCACTATTTTTACGGCTGTTACCGCATGCATTGCATGGTGGAAAAATAACAGTTTTTCATCGGCGGCAATTTATGCCGACAGCGTAATGAAAAAATTAAAAACGCAGCAAAATAATTAAACATAAACTAAACCCCCACATATAAAACATTTACTTTGTTTTATATGTGGGGGTTATTTTATTCTTCGCTTTCTGCGCTTTTAGCGCTGTCTATTTTTATTTCGTTTTCACTTGTTTTATAGCAGGGCAACTGTTTAGATAAGCTTCCTATAGGTGGTTTATCTGTTTGTTTGCCGTTTTTAGCTTTGCGCACCTTTGGCAGTGTAAAGTAAAATGTACAGTCTTGCCCGTAATTGCTGCTAACCCAAATGTGCCCACCGTTCATATTTACCAGTACCTTACAAATATGCAGGCCAAGCCCGCTACCCATGGTGTTAAGCCCTCGGCTCTCGTCCTCTTTATAAAAGCGCTCAAATACATATTTTAGCCCCTCGGCAGATATTCCCTCGCCGGTGTTTCGTATGCTAATAGTCACTTCTTCTTTTGTTGGTATAACCGAAAACTCTATACTTCCGCCTTCGTTAGTAAATTTAAGTGCATTGTCAAATATATTGTATATTACCTGATACACAAGGTCGCTGTCGGCATATACATGTGTGCAAACAGGTGTAAAACCAATAAGCTTAATTTTTTGCTCGGCTATTCGTTGTTCGGCTGCAAATACAACGCCTGTAATATTCTCCCAAATATCGTAATACTGTGCGTTAACAGTAAAATCTCCGCTTTCAAGCCTTGTTATGTCTAGCATATTTTTTATAAGGCGCGTTAACCTACCAGATTCCTGAGAAACAATGCCCAAATAATGTTCGCTGCTCTCTTGCGGTATTGTGCCGTCCAGCATACCATCTACAAAACCTTTTATAGTTGTCATCGGTGTGCGCAGCTCGTGCGCTATATTGCCCATAAAGCTAGCCCTAGACGAATCTATTTTTTGTAAACTCTCGGCCATTGCGTTAAAGCTTTTGCTTAGCTGTAAAATTTCATCGTCGCCTGTTTCTATAACGCGCACCGAAAAATCGCCCTTACCAAACTGCTTAGCCGCATCTGCCATGCATCTAAGCGGCGTAGTCATTCTTGCGGTTAGCCATATAGATAAAATGCTTGATATAACGAGCATTAACCCTGCTGATATAATAAATATAGATAATATGTTTGAAAGATATGACAAAAGCGAACTTGTATCGGACAGTGCAAACGCATAACCTATAATTTCTCCGGTTTGTAATGTTATTGCCTCTCCCACGTAATAGTATGGCGAGTCAAACATGTCTTCAAATGTACCCATACCATTTATTCTAGTTACTTTGTCAATATCGGCAATCATATTTTGCGGTATACTTTGCCCCATATAAGCATCGTTAAGCTCTATGTTGTTACTAAGCAAAATTTTGCCGTTTTCGTTTGCAAGCAACACAAAGTTGTCGGTTGCCCTAGACGTTATAAGCAACTCTCTTGCTATGCCTAAACTTCTTGCGGCAAAGCCCATGTCGTCTGCGGTAGCTCCGTACTCTTCAAAAATATTTACAGTAATGTCAAGTGTGTTTTCAAGTGAATCTCTTCGCTCGGTGCCAAAATAGCCAATGCTTAAATACATGTGCATTAAGCCCATAACCGTTATGCCGGCTATTAATAAAATTGACGACGAGTAAAAAAACCTTGTAGATATACTTTTTCGCATTTTAACTACTCTTTTACTTCAAATTTATAACCTTTGCTCCACACTGTTTTTAAGCTCCATTCGTCGCTTGCGCCGTCTAATTTTTCTCTTAAACGCTTAACGTGCACGTCTATTGTGCGAGAGTCCCCATAGTAGTCAAACCCCCACACTTCGTCAAGAAGCTGGTCTCTTGTAAAAACCCTGTTTGGGTGGCTTGATAAATAATATAAAAGTTCTAATTCTTTTGGTGGTGTTGGTACAACCTGACCGTTAATTCTCATTTCGTATCTAGACAAATCTATTGACAAGTTTGCATAAGTTATATTTCCTGCATCTTGTTTTTCGCTTGACTCTTTAACAGTAGTGCGACGCAAAACTGCTTTAATTCTTGCCACAACTTCTTTTGCATCAAATGGTTTTACCATATAATCATCTGCGCCAAGCTCTAGGCCAAGTACTTTATCAAAAACTTCGCCCTTTGCCGTTAACATTATTATTGGCGTGTCCGACTTTGCCCTTATTTTACGGCAAGCTTCCCAGCCATCTGTTTTAGGCATCATAACGTCCATCAAAATAATATCGGGCTTTTCTTTGTCGTAAAGTTCTATAGCGGCCTCACCGTCGTTTGCTATAACTGTTGCAAAACCCTCTTTTTGTAAGTATAAGCGCAATAACTCGCAAATATTTTTATCGTCGTCTGTTATAAGTACCTTCTCGTTAGACATTAATGTTTCCCCCATTTTTTAATGTTAATTTGTATAAAACTATTATAATGTTAAATTGTGTACAAAAAAAGTATTTTATGTAACATGTAAAAGAATATGTTGGCATTTTGTTTATATACTGTTAACATAAAGCTTTTATGGCCCTTTTTTACTTCTTTACAAAACAATTAATAGTTATAAACTTAAAAGTTCGCACAATATTGTGTTTTGTATTAGCATACCGCTTGTTGTTAAGCTTAATACATTGTTGCTAAAATTTGCAAGTTTGTTTTTATGTAATGTTTTGCAAAAATTTATTTGCTCGCTTGTAAGCTCTATGCCCCACTCGCTTTTTAGCTTTTCTAAATTTAGTCCGTCGTTTAGCCTTAGCGAAAGCATAATATAATCTTCACTGCTTACTGTTCCCTCTGTGTTATACTTAGCATTTTTTATGTAGTTGTTTACGCCTTTTTCTACGCTATAACGTTTTTTGTTAACACTGCTATGTGCTGTGGGGCCAAAACCTATGTAGTCTTTACATGTCCAATAAATAAGGTTGTGGCGGCTTTCGTACCCTTTTTTTGCAAAGTTAGATATCTCGTATTGTTTATAGCCGCATTTTTCAAGTTCATTAACGCAGTTTATATAAAAGTCGGCGCATTCGTCATCGTTTGGCAGGTTGCCCGGCACACTTTTGCCAAATGGCGTTTCTCCCTCTATTTTTAGCATATACGCACTTATATGTGTGCAATTACAACTTGCAAGCATATGTATGGTTTCATATAATTCGCTATTTGTGTAATTTGGCAAATTTAGCATAATGTCGGCCGATATATTAACAAAGCCCGCCTTTTGAGCTATATGTATAGCTTGCCTTGCCTGGTTGCCGGTGTGCAACCTTCCCAAAGTTTTAAGGCTTTTATCATTTGCCGTTTGTACCCCAAACGATAACCTGTTTACACCGGCATTTAAATATGCAAGCGCTGTTTCTGCTGTTATGCTTTCGGGGTTAATTTCCATTGTAATTTCGCTGTTTGGCACAGGGCAAAGCGCACCAATTAAAGTGCGTACCTGCAACGCAGAAAGTAAACTTGGCGTACCACCGCCAAAATAAATTGTTTCGGGCCTAATGGGGCTACAGCCTGCAATGTTTTGTATATCTCTTAACAGTGCGTTTACATATTGTTGTGGCACACTGCTACTGCCGCCAACCGAATAAAAATTGCAATAGTTGCACTTAGTTTTACAGTAAGGTATATGTATGTAAACACCCGCCATATTCTACACCTCCTGTTTTGCCACGTTTTAAGCCTAAATTATATTTTTAACCGCATATTGTTTTTTTATATATTTATAATACTATTGTAATTTTTTTTTACAAAAAGTGCAACATATATTTATATTGTAAACTGTTTTTGACAAATAGTTTACAATGTGATAAGATAGTAAAAAATAATAAGCGGGTACAAAAAATGACAACAAAAGAAAAAATTATTTATATATTAGAGGAAAACAAAGGCAAAGCGGTTTCGGGGCAGGCGCTGGCCGAACAATTAAACATAACACGCGCCGCTGTGTGGAAAGCAATTAAGGATTTGCAAAAAAATAATTACGACATACAAGCAATAACAAATGTGGGGTACACATTAAACACGGCAAGCGATATTTTAACACAACAGGCGGTTATTAGTGGTTTAACAAATAAAAATGTAACTGTAATAGCACAAAGCGAAGTTACAAGCACAAATACAATTGCAAAAGAGCTTGCCGCACAAGGTGCTAACCACGCAAGTGTAGTTGTTTCGGGCAGCCAAACTAAGGGGCGCGGCCGAATGGGTAGAGAGTTTAAAAGCCCACAAAATACAGGCCTTTACCTAAGTGTAATATTGCGCGGAGAAATGAGCTTGCAAAACAGCATGTATGTTACAAGTGCGGCGGCGGTAGCTGTTGTGCGCAGTTTAAAAAATAAATTTGGCATAAACAACATGCGTATAAAATGGGTAAACGATTTGTATATAAACAGCAAAAAGGCCGGTGGAATTTTATGCGAGGCCGTTACCGACATGCAAACAGGCAAACCGGCTTACATAATTGTGGGAATAGGGCTTAATTTATACACACCGCAAGGCGGTTTTGAAAAGGAAATACAAAACATAGCCACAAGTATTTTTAACAATACGCAGCGTGTATCTCGGGCAAGCATTGCAAGCGCTATAGTAAACGAGCTTGTGCAAATATGTGACAACTTGCCAAACACTAATTTTATAAATGAGTATAAAAGCCTTAACATAGTGCCGGGCAAAAACATAACTGTGCACCAAAACGGCGCACAGTATACAGCGCACGCTTTAAACATATCAAACGACGGCTTTTTAACTGTGCGCTTAAACGACGGCAGTGAAAAGCAGTTAAGCTTTGGCGAAGTTAGCATTAAGTTGTAATTATAAACAATTGCAAAAAATAAAACATTTTAGGAGATACACTATGAATGAAGAACATACAAAAAATAAAAAAGTAAAGCAGCTTGTTCTTTGTGCGCTTTTTGCCGCACTAATTGCTGTGCTTTCCCAAATACAAATACCCGTACATCCCATACCATTTAATTTGGCTGTTCTTGGTGTTTTTTTTGCAGGGGTTTTACTAAGTCCACTTTACAGTGTTATTAGCGTTTTAATTTATATAATGCTTGGGTTTATAGGCTTGCCTGTTTTTGCCGGGTTTATGTCTGGGCCTTCGGCCGTTTTTGGTATGACAGGCGGCTACATTTGGGGATATATTTTAATTGCACTTTTTACCGCTATAGGTGTTAACAAGTTAAAAAATATTTTTGCCGCTGCATTTTTTATGGCTTTAGGCTTACTGCTTTGCTATATATGTGGCACCGCTTGGTTTATGTTTGTTAGCGGCAATGGGCTTGCTACTTCACTTGCGGCATGCGTTATACCTTTTGTTATACCAGATATAGGCAAAGCTGTTTTTGCCTATATTGTTGGCAGTGCTGTTAAAACAAGGCTTGTTAAGGCAAAGTTGTACTAACATTTGGCTTTTTATATGCAAATAAGTAATAATGCATACAATAAAAATGGCGTGGACTTTTCTCAGTCCACGCCATAAAATTTGCCCTGCCAGAAGTAATTATACTGCGTATTATCTGTGTGTTGTACTTATTACAATATACTTTTTATTTTATGGCCATTGCCTCGCCGCTTGCGCAGCAACCGCCAATTATGCCAATAAATAATACTGCGTATTATTTACAGTTAGTCGGTATCAAAAAAAACATTTATACTGCCATTAGTAGTTTTAACAAAAAGGTTGTTTTCTGTTTCGCCCTTGTTATATGTGGGCAAATTGTTATTGCCAAACGTTATTTCCGACGTTATAGTGTAATCACTTGCATTGCCAAGTATTCCGCCCTCTATAATGCCGTTAACACTTTCTAATTCTATATAATTTCCTTTTAAATCGTCAAAATTTATAGATCCGTTTGTTGTATCTACGCTTATTATATCAACATTAACTTCATCAATATCTAAAGAGGCATTTACAAAGTTTGCGTCTATTTCATCTGCATTTACGCCATTAAAATGTATAGCGCCATTTTTTACATCAATAGTTATATTACTTGCATCTATGTCTTCAATATTAATGTTGCAAACAGCACCGCCTATTTCTATGTTATGCTCAAAGTCTTTTGGCAATAATACTTGCAATTTTATGTCGCCATAATCTATATTAATGCCAAAGCCAATACCAAAACTAAAAAGGTTAAAATTGTCAAATAAGCCTAAGTCTTCATAATTTTTTGTAATGTACAAATTGCCATCGGATTCTTTAATGTCGTAAGTTTGATTATCGTTTTCAAAATAATTAATAACAATGTCATCGCCATTTGCAATGCCAATGCTAATATCTCCAACATCTTCGTAAATAACAATGTTTTGTGCAGTGTTTGTTATATTTTTTGTTAACTGTGTTTTGTTTGAATGTGTAATAGAAACAGCCTGTGCGTTAAAGCCTGCAAAAGCGAACACAGCAGTGCAAAAAATTAAGCCTATAGCAGTAGATATACTGCCTATTATACATATTTTTTTCACGCTAAATCCTCCTGTTTTTTTTAAATAAGCCTATAAAAAAATTTGCAATAGCTACAGTTAGCTTTGCTGCATACTTTGTTGTAATTATTGCAAGTGCCAATGTAAGCAAAAATAACCCAATAAAAAGTATTAGCATGCCTATTGCCATTAAAGCGGCTAAAAAGTTAATATTAATTGCATAAACAAATATAAAAATTGACGTTATTGCAGATACAAAAAAGGCTAGGGGAAGCGCAAACAATGAAAGAACAAATGCCCAAACTGCGACAAATAACGAGAAAATAGCAGCTAAAGCAGACAAGGCCAAAGGCACCCAAATAGGACTGGATATAACGGCCAGTACTATTAAAAAAATTGTAAAACCGCTATTTTTACTTGTAGTACTTGAATACGCTGCAGAATTATAATTAGGGTTTTGTGTGTTAGCGTTGTAATTTGCATAGTAATTGCCGTTTGTACCGGAGTATGTATAGCCGCCGTTTTCACCGGAGTGTGCATACCCGCCGTTTGCGTTTGCGCCGGTATAAGCGCTGTTTGTATTTGTGCCGGTATAACCGTAGTTTGCACCGGCCTGACCACCCGATATATCTGCAAGTATTTCTTGTGCTATGGTGTCAATATCGCCAAGCTCTTTCACGGCTTGTTGTTCAGATATGCCGCTCTCAGTTCTGTCAAAAATGCTTTCATCGTAAAACGAAATAATTTTATCGATTTCACAAGGTGGCAAACCTTGCAGCTTTTGTGTTAATTCATATAAAAATTGCTGTTTATCCATTAATTTGCGCACCACCTTTATTGCTAATAATATAATCGTAAACTTTAATTACATTTTGCCACTCTTCAATAAATGCCTGTATATGTGCATTTCCGTATGGCGTTATTTTATAGTATTTTCTTAGTCTTCCGTTGTTTTCTTGCGAATATACCGTTAAATAGTTATTATTTTCTAAGCGTTTAAGTATAGGGTAAAGTGTAGACTCCGATATTTGTATATGCTCGCTTAAATCTTTAATAAGCCTGTACCCGTAAGAGTCAGAGTACGTAAGAGCTTTAAGCACGCATATTTCTATTAAGCCTTTTTTTAGTTGTATGTCCATGCCGATACCTCCGTTTAAAGTATATTATACATTGCATAGTATTATGTGTCAAGTAGTATTGCGCAAAAAACCCCTTTAAAATAATTAAAGGGGTTAAAAATAGTTGTTATTTTGTTGTAAATTAGTAAATTATGCGCTTAAAATAATAATTAATTATATAAATATTTCAAGCTTTGTAATAGCTATTTACCATATTAAAGTTGTTTTTTCCAGCTAATTTCTTCGCTGCCGGTGTTTATATTTACCGGTGCTGTAGAGTCCTCATCAACAGCGCCTATAAGTGCGCGCAACCTTGCCTGAGCCTTTGCAGCTGCCTCTTGTTGCCTTGCAGCGGCTTGTTTTGCCCCAGCCATAGCTTCGCTTGCTTGTTCTTGGTGTTTTTTCTCTTCTTCGCGGCGCATCATTTCTCTTTCAATTTCTTCTGCAGAAATTTTAGGCACTTCGGGTTGTTTTGGTGCTGGAGGTTTAGGCGTATTTGAAGGAAGATTGCCGTAAATTTGTTTTGCCTTTGCATAAGGAGAAGTTGAATGAGGCACGCCGTTTGTTTGATTGCTGTTATTTTGCAAAACAGGAATGTTTGGCTGTTGAGGTATGTTGTTTGTGCCTGCAGGCATGTTAGGCCTTACAGCGTTTGGGCTATAAGTTTTGTTGTAGTTGCTTTTTATTTCGCTGGCACGTTGCTGTGCTCGCTCAACCGAGGCGTTTCTTTGCTGTGCATGTGTTTGCGCTGTTTGTTGAGAGTATTGTTTTAACAGTAGCGCATAATCTGTTTTACTGCTTTTTTGCTTAGCAGGAGCACTTGAGTTTTCGTTAACTGTAAAAGGCAATGGAGTTTTTGGCCTATTACTAACAATATTTTCGACAGGTGCATTTTGCACATTGTAGTTTTGAGTGTTGGTGTTGCCATGTGTAGTGTTTTGCGGTACTTGCTGGGTATTAAGCGTGTTTTGCGGCAAGTTATTGTTGTGCGATGATTGCCAAGACTGTTGCATATTTGCACTTTGAATATTTTGTGTTTGTGTATTGTTTTGCTGTTGTTGTGGTTGTATATTGTTGTAATAACCAGGTACAAAAGCTTGCTCGTTTACCTGTGGCGCAAAAGTTTGCTCGTTTACCTGTGGTTCAAAGGCTTGCTCGTTTACCTGTGGCGCAACAGTTTGCTCGTTTACCTGTGGTTCAAATGCTTGCTCGTTTACCTGTGGTTCAAATGCTTGCTCGTACTGCATATTATCAAATGCTAAAGCACTATTATCGTCTGGCATAATATTTTTAAAAAATTCAGCATCGTCATCAATAGGTGCATCATGTTGCTCGCTTTGCAAGCTTTGTTCAGTATAATTATCATTTTGCATTATCTGTCCGTTTTCGTCGGAAATAGCTGGTTTCACTACTTGCTCTGTTGTACCTAGCTGCAATTCTTCACTGTTTGCCGTACTCATACAAAGGCGAAGAGTTCGTATTTCTATTAGTTTATTGCGCAAAAAGCCAATTATGGCCACTGCTAATACACCGCAACAAACTAACATTAGTATTTTAACTTGTGCTGTAAAAACTTGTGTTGTGGCTAATAATAATACCGAGGCACCAAGCAGTACACACAGTGTTACGGTAGCGGCAATTGTGGCTGCAATTTTTCTTTTAAGTTCTTGCTGTTCCATTATTCTTGCTCATCTCCAATTATTATTTAGTGCCAAAAATACGGTCGCCTGCATCGCCAAGGCCTGGTATTATGTAACCGTTTTCGTTAAGGCGTTCATCTTTAGCTGCAACATATATTGCTACGTCGGGATGTTGCTCAGCTAATTTTTTTATTCCTTCAGGCGCTGCAATTATAGATATAAACTTTATTCTTTTTGCGCCATGTTTTTTTATTTGACCAATTGCATCTACAGCACTTCCGCCGGTGGCTAACATTGGGTCAAGAACAAAAACTTCTCTCTCTGCAATGTCGTCTGGCAATTTGCAGTAGTATTCAACGGGTTCTAATGTTTCTTCGTTGCGGTACATGCCAATGTGGCCAACTTTTGCAGCAGGTAAAAGTTCTAACATACCGTCAACCATTCCAAGGCCTGCCCTAAGTATAGGTACTAAAGCTAGCTTGCGCCCGCTTAACATTTTTGTTTTTGCAATTGCAACAGGTGTTGTAATTTCTACTTCTTCGGTTGGTAAATCTCTTGTTGCCTCGTAGCAAAGTAGCATTGCAAGTTCGCTAACAAGCTCTTTAAATTCTTTTGTGCCCGTATTTTTATTTCTTAAAAGGCTAACCTTATGTTGCACAAGTGGGTGGTCCATTATTATTGGGTGGCTACTCATATAATTCTCCGTTCTGCCGATAATTGTCGGCACAAATATAAAATATTATATAATAAAATAATTTAAAATTTATTTGTTGCTAAAAATAGCTTGTATTTTTTAACATACTAATTATATGTTACTACATGTCCTCAAAATTCATCATTTTGTCGACACGGTTTGCATGGCGCCCACCCTCAAATTCGGTGTTAATAAAAGAGTTAATTAGGTTGCAAGCTGTGCCAATACCAACAACTCTGGCACCCATACACAGTGCGTTTGCATTGTTGTGCAATCTCGAGTATCTGGCGCTAAATTCATCGCTACAACAACATGCACGTATGCCTTTTATTTTATTTGCGGCTATACTTATGCCCACGCCGGTACCACATAAAAGTATGGCAGCTTGTGCTTGTTCGCTAATAACCTTGTCACAGGCAAGTTTTGCCATATCGGGGTAATCTACACTGTTTGCATTGTCGGTGCCGCAATCAATTATTTCAATGTCGCATTTTTCTAGGTACTCTTTCACTTGGCTTTTTAACTCGTATGCAGCATGGTCACATGCAATCGAAACTTTTTTTATCATTTAAAATGGTCCTTCCTATTACAAAATTATTTAAAATATTAGCTTACCGCTTATAAGCAAAAATATAAATTTATAAAATAAGGTTATAAATGTAACATACTTAGAAGTGCATTATAAAGAGTTTTTTTCAATTAACATTCTTTCAGCTTGTGTTAAAAGCAGGTAATCGGGCATAAGGCTTTGCGGCGTTACGGTTTTGCCTTGTTGTGACGCAATTTGTGCAAGTTTAGCTATAGCGCCGGCTCTTCCCATTAAAATGTCGTCGTCTAGCGCAACAAATATGCCACCGTTAATTAATGGCGTACCGTCACCTATACAAAGTATATTACCGCTGTAGTTTTCGCTACTACATATAGAAAATGCCTTTGCACAAAAATCACTTTTATGTAAAAGTTCGTCGTTTGTAATTCGGTGCAGGCCGTTTTCGTCTTTTTTAAACAGTGCACAGTAAACATTGTCTCTTCGGGCATTAATTGTAGCTGCAATATACCCACTAAACGGTACACTTTGAGCCAGAGCTTTAAGTGTGCTTATGCCAATACAAGGTGTGTTTTGGCAAAAAGCCATGCCCTTAACAATACCTATACCTATGCGCAAACCTGTAAAACTGCCGGGACCCTTTGTAACGGCAAATAAATTTATTAAATTAGGTGTTAAATTTGTGGCATTAAATGCATCATCGCACAAAGAAAGCAACGTTTCGCTATGGGTAATTTGCATAGCCGCATAGCTCTCGTATATAAGTTTGTTATCTTGCCTTACGGCTATTCCCACAGTTTGTTTTGCACTGTCTATTGCAAAAATATTCAAATATTGTCCCCGCCCTCAATTGTTATGCGTCTTTGTGTTTCGCCTGTTACTTCAATATCTATATTAATTGTATTATAATTATGTAAGTATTTTATTGCGTTTTCACTCCACTCGGCGCAAACAACAGCACCGTCGTCTATATAATCAAAAAAACCTGCAGTTAATAAATCTTCGTAAGTTGCAATGCGGTATAAATCAAAATGAGCAAAAACTAAGCGACCATAATATACATTTACAATAGCAAACGTTGGGCTGTTAACAGTGCTTGTGCAGCCAAGCCCAAGCGCCAAACCCCTGCAAAAAGCAGTTTTTCCGCTACCAAGCCCGCCTGTAAACAATATAAGCGCACCGCTTTGCAGTTTTTGTGCAAACTGCTTTGCTATTTGCATTGTTTGCTCTTCGCTATCAGATACAAAAACGGCCACTAATTAAAACCCCTTTATAAATGTAAAAATTGTACACATATAAATTATTATACAACAAGTATACGCCTATGTAAAGCAAACACACAGTTTTTGTATAATATGCAAAAAGTATTTTGCCTAATATATTAAAGGTGACAATTTTTAAGGTTTGTTTATTAGTATATTTGTGCTGCTGCAATATAAGCGGCAAACTTAAAGCCGTTAAATAAGTAGTATATTTGCAGTGCGTACAATTAAATTATGTAGACTACACGTAAAAAAACGAAAATGACAACTTAGTAATAAAGAGCATTAGCGAGCAAATAAGAGAAAACAAGAGGTACAGATGCGTAAATTAAAAAAATGAAAAAAACATATTGACATTGACCAAACAGTAGTATATAATCTATAAAGCAATAAGAAATAAAGCTTGATAAAGGCGTATGCATATTATTGGGCATAAATATTTAGGAGGATACTATGAGCACAACATTAGCCAAGCCCGGAAGTGTAGACCGTAAATGGTATATAATAGACGCTGCCGGCAAGCCTATGGGTCGTACAGCGGCCGCCGTTGCAACATTGTTGCGTGGCAAAAATAAAGTTACATTTACACCTAATGTAGATTGTGGCGACCATGTAATTGTTATTAACTGTGATAAAGCAGTGTTAACAGGTTCGAAACTTGACAAAAAGTTTTACTACCACCACAGTGGTTGGGTAGGCGGCATGAAAGCCGTTAAATACCGCACATTGATGGAACAAAAGAGCGATAAAGCAATGATGCTTGCGGTTAAAGGTATGTTACCAAGCAACGTACTAGGCGCAAGTGCGTTAAAACGCTTAAGGGTTTACAAAGCTGAGCAACATAACAACGCAGGCCAAAAACCTGTTGAGTATACTTTATAAGGAGGCATAAGAATTATGTACGAGACAAAACAATATTATTACGGCACAGGTCGTCGTAAAAGTTCTGTGGCACGTGTAAGAGTATACTCAGGCACAGGCAAAATTACAGTTAACGACAGGGATATTGACGACTTTTTTGGTTTAGAAACATTAAAATTAATAGTTCGCCAACCGCTAAACACAACAGGAACAGACGGTAAGTTTGACATTGTTGTTAGAGTAGCAGGCGGCGGCGTATCGGGACAAGCCGGAGCAATTCGCCACGGTTTAGCACGTGCACTACTAGTGTACGACGAAAGCTTGCGTCCTGAACTTAAAAAAGCAGGCTTCTTAACAAGAGACCCACGTATGAAAGAGCGTAAGAAATACGGTCTTAAAGCTGCACGTAGGGCACCTCAATTTAGCAAACGTTAATTTATTTACTTGCGTATTAAAAGCAATGTTGTATTATTTTACAACATTGCTTTTTTATTTGAGCTTTTTTTATTTTTGGTTATATATTAATATTAACCGCAAAAATAAAATTGATATAAATATACCATTGCATAAAAGCAATTAATGTGCAAAAATTTTTGCAAAAATGTAAAATTTATTTGCAAATACAATAATAATAATATACAATAACAAGGTAATTACTTAAAATAAATTAAGCTGGAGAGGTTAGCAAAATGGATTATTATCAAAAATCGTTAGAAATACACAAACAATATAAAGGTAAGCTAAGTGTGCAAAGCAAAATACCGCTTAACACAAAAGAGGACCTTTCAACAATATACACACCGGGAGTTGCGCAGCCGTGCAGAGAAATAGCAAAAAACCCTGAAGATGCGTATGTATATACAACAAAGTGCAATACTGTAGCGGTTGTAACCGACGGAAGCGCCGTACTAGGACTTGGCAATATAGGCCCACTTGCAGCGCTACCTGTAATGGAGGGCAAGGCTGTGCTATTTAAGCAGTTTGGCGGTGTAGATGCAGTACCCGTATGCCTTGACACACAAGATACAGATGAGCTTGTAAAAATAATAACTGCAATATGCCCAACGTATGGCGGCATTAACTTAGAAGATATAGCGGCGCCAAGATGTTTTGAAATAGAAAAACGTGTACAAGAGGCCGTTGATATACCTGTATTTCACGATGACCAACACGGCACTGCAATAGTAGTTTGCGCAGCTGTAATAAACGCTGCAAAAGTAACAGGCAAAAAAATAGAAGAAATGCGTACCGTAATAAATGGCGCAGGCAGTGCAGGTACGGCAATAGCTTATATGTTAATGAGCATTGGAATAAAGGACATTACAATGTGTGATAAAGCAGGCATACTAAATAAAAACAACACACAAGAGCTTAACAGTGCAATGGCCGAACTTGCAAAGCAAACAAACCCGCGCAACTTAAGTGGCACACTGGAAACAGCAATGCAAAACGCAGATTTATTTATAGGCGTGTCGGCGCCAAAGGTAGTTACAAAGCAGTATGTGCAAAGCATGAACGAGGGCGCAATAGTATTAGCAATGGCAAACCCCGAACCAGAAATTATGCCTGATGAAGCACTTAGCGCAGGTGCGGCTGTTGTTGGAACGGGAAGAAGCGATTTTAAAAATCAAATAAATAATGTGCTTGCGTTTCCGGGTATATTTAAAGGCGCACTTGCGGCAAGGGCAAAGCGCATAACACCACAAATGAAAAAAGCCGCAGCATACGCAATAGCAGGTTGTGTAAGCAAAAACGAGCTTTCTGCTGAAAACATAGTGCCGGGCGCAATGCAAGAGGGTGTAGCACAAGCCGTGGCAGATGCTGTTGCAAAAGCGTGGAATGAAGAAAATAAATAGTAATTGCTAAACTTTTAGCAACAGTAAAAGGTAAAGCAAATAAAAAATACTAACAAGCATTTTAAATTATTTGCTTAAACTGTAATATAGTTTATTAATAAAGTGTAAGGGGTGCCCTAAATAAATAGGGCACCCCTTTAATGTTTAAAATTATAATTGTTTTTTTAAGTTTTCATCTATGGTATTTCCACCTAAATCTCTACACCATCCGTCTAAAAAAGTATTGGCAAAATGAATGTGCCCTTTAGTTTGCTCGCTGGGCCTGTTTTCTAACATTGCGCCACATATATAAACCGAAATTCGGTGTTCGCCACACGTGGTATTGTCTGTAACAAGCACATCACTAAGCTCGGTATTAGCAACATCTTCGCCGTGTATTACCTTGGCCGAACAAAGGGCTAAAAATATTTTTAAGCCTTGCTTTTCACCCATATTATCGCCTAGGGCACCGGTAAAATGGTTGCCTTGTATTTTTACTTTGCAAATTTTAGAGTTTGATTTTGTAGACACCACCTCAATAGCATAGCCCATTACATCGTAAAACTTGCAATTTAAAATTGAAATATTTTCAATTTTAGTGCCAAGCGCATCTACATTAATAGATTTGATAAAATTATAAAATATAAAGCTATTTATTTCAACATTACTGCTATTTATAACAAAACATGTATTTTTGTTTCCTTTAATGGTGCAGTTATTACCGTTTAATTTTATAGGCTTTTTATTACAAGTGGCTCGCCTTTATACTCAAAGTTAGCATCGTCTTTAATGGTTATTTCCATTTTTCCGGTTTTATTATTCTCTTGTATAGCTAAAATTAAATCATCAATAGTTGAAACACTTTTAATCATAACAGTTCTCCTTTAAGCAAATCTAATAAATTAACCAGTGTTTTGTATTATATAGTTATAATTATAGCAATATTAACGGTTTGTAATAACTAATAAAATATTAATAATATGTAAAAATAACTCGCATAACTTTGTATTAAAAAAACTAATAACAAAATATTGTGTAAAACGCAAACTTTATGCACATACTTTTTTTAAAGAGAGGTGTGTATAATGGCAAAAAGATTTTGCGTTTTATTTTTTATTTCACTGTCGGTTTTTAGTATACTTGGTCTAAGGCTTTCTGTACTGTCTAAAAATGTATACTTTGCCAGCAGCACACAAAATCAATCGGGACACTATGTGGAAATAGAAGACGGAAGAGGTAACTTTTACGACTGTGAGTTTACACAATTAACAGGTAGCACGTACTCTAGCTATGGGCTTGTTGCACCTACAGAAGAAAGCTATAGAACGCTTTTTGAAATGGTGAGCGATGAAGATAAAAATTCATTTTATGAAAATATTCAAAAAAGCACACCTTTTTTAGTTGAAATGTCTGGAAGTGATTTAGACAATTACCCTGTTTATATGTTGTCAGATAGGTATTTGCCAAGTGCAATAGCACCACATTTAATAGGTTATGTAAATGAAACAGGCGGTGTTTCGGGGTTAGAGGCGGCATACAACGATATGCTTGAAGAAGGAGCAACAAAAGAGCAAATATATTGTGCTGTAAATGCAAGTGGAACGTTTATAGATGTGGACGAAAACTATATAACACAGCAGCCGGGCACCGGTTTTGGCGTTATGTTAACAATAGATGCCGCAATACAGCGCATGTGCGAAGTAGTAGCACAAGAAAACATAACACAAGGTGCAATAGTAGTAATGGAAACAAATACAGGTAAAATAAAAGCAGCTGTAAGTATGCCCACGTTTGACCCAAATAACTTACAGGCAAGTTTAAACGAAGAGGGCTCGCCTTTTACAAACAGAGTAATTAGCAGTTATAATGTAGGCAGTGTTTTTAAGCCGCTGCTTGCGGCAATAGCGCTAGAAAACGGCTACGACAAGGAGCAAGAATATACATGCACAGGAAGCATAGAAATAGGCGGACACACATATAATTGTGCACATAGTATAGGCCACGGAGAAATAAACATGAGCACCGCCTTAGAAGAAAGTTGCAACACATACTTTATAGATTTAGGTTTAAAATTGGGCCCACAATTGCTATTTGATGCAATGGAAGAAGTTGGATTTGGGCAAAGCACGGTAGTGGGAGAAAGCCTTGTAACGGCAAAAGGCAACATACCAACAGAGCAAGAGCTTGAAAATTTGGGAGAGCTTGCAACGTTAAGTTTTGGCCAGGGCAAATTAACAGCAACACCGCTGCAAATTACAGCGTATTTTAACGCTATAGCAAATAATGGTGTTTATATATCTCCCACAATAGTGCAAGCGTATGTAGATGAATATAATTTAGAAGTAACACAAAATATGTACAACCCTGTTGTAAGACAGTGGATATCGCCAGAGAGCTCGAATACAATGCAGCTAATGTTAATAAATACTGTTAATATGGGCCTTGGTGTGCCGGCAAAACCAAACCTTGGCGGCGCAGGCGGCAAAACGGGTACAGCGCAAACAGGACGCTATAACGAAGATGGCCAAGAAATTACAGACGCATGGTTTGTGGGGTTTTATCCTGCATATGACCCACAGTACACAGTTACGGTTATGCTAGACTCGGAAACAAATACAAGCGAGCAAGCAAGCGAAATTTTTGCAGAAGTTGTAAATTTGCTATATTATTATTTGTAAAGCAAAATAAATTACAGGCACAATGTAACATTGACAATTTAAATATACCACAAAAGCACACTATTGTTTTTAAAGCATGTAGCTTACACCTTAAAGGCTATAAAAAAATTAAACTTAAAACTAAAACCCTAAATTGCAAAACAAAACTATAACAAAAAAACTAAAAAAACCCAAACTATAACCTAAAACAAAAAAACAAAAAACTTAAAAAAACACAAACTACAACCTAAACCAAAAAACCTAAAAAAACCTTTAACTGTAATATAGAAAAACAGCATAAACATATAAAGCAAAAAAGTTAAAGAGGAAAAAAAGCATATAAAGAAAAGAAGGTTAGCACCAATAGCACAACAGCGCCTCTTTCGTATGTCAATAATAAATGTTAGAAAGAGGTGGTAGTTGTACTTAGGTGCGAAGGGAGGAAGTAATCGTTTGGGGGTCTGGGGGAATCGAAACCCCCAGCGCTTTTGTTTCTTTTCACGCTGAAAAGAAAGCAGCCCTTACTAAAAATAAAAGCAGAGCCAGCCAAAAAGAAACCAGCCTTTACTAAAAATAAAAGCAGCGCCAGCTGAAAAGAAACCCACCCCAAAACAAACAATATTTGCTTTAGTGCAAAATTTTTTATTACTTTTGCAATATTTTACTATGTAAAAGCGTATATAAATTAAAGGCACATAGCATTACAGTTTTATATCTACCGGCTTGCCGCATGTACGGTAACCGCCAAATAGCTTATGCTGTAATACGTAAAGCACAAAACTTTTAGTAAAAAGTGCCGCTAAATATAGCGGTAAGAATGGAGTAGAAATATGAAAAAGTTATGGGTAAAAAATATTTTTGTTTTAGCAATGACACTAACGCTTGTATTCACTTTTGTATCATGTAGCTCAAACGACAGCAGCAATGCAGAACCTACTATGCCCGCGTACGAAGAATACGCATACGATAATGCTGCAGAAGCTAGCGGTGCAATGATGACAGAAACAGCAGAAGAAAGCTATGCGGATAGCGACAGCGCAGCTGCAACAGGTGGTGCGCAAAGCAGTACACTAATGGCACCAGAAAACCGAAAAATAATATATACCGGTACAATTAACATGGAAACAGAACACTTTGACCAAGCAATAACAAATTTAAGCTTAAGCTTAACGCAAGCAGGCGGATATATTTCTTCTACATATACAGAACAATACTCTTACGATGATTTGCGTTATGCATCTTATACATTGCGCTTGCCGGTAGACAAGTACAGACAGTTTATTGAAACAATAAACGAAACAGGCAATGTAACAATGTTTGAAGAACATACAGAGGATGTTACACTTCAATACGTTGACATAGAGTCGAGATTAGTAAGTTTACGCACACAAGAACAAAACTTATTAAGCATGCTTGAAGAAGCGCAAGACATAGAGACATCTATAATAATTTACGATACATTATCGGATGTACAATACGAAATAGAAAGCTATACCGCACAGCAACGCACACTTAACGATTTAATTGATTACTGCACAATTCACCTATACATATACGAAGTTGAAATTTACACCCCAACTAACGAATCGTACTTTGCAAAACTGGCAACAGCAATACAAGGCAGTGCACAAAATTTTGTAACAAGCATGGGTTACTTTGTAATAGATATTATTTACATAATACCGCAACTTATAATACTTGCAATAATAGCACTTATAGTATTTTTAACTGTTAAAAAAAGCATTAACAAAAAAAGACAAAAACAACAAAAAATAATGCAAGAACAAAACATGCACCAAAATAACACAAATACTTATATGCCAATGAACCAAAATACAAATGGTCGGCAACAAACAACACAGCAATTACAACAGCAAACAGAAGAAAACGAAACAACTGAATAATGTATAAACATAATAAACCCCTTAAAAACTTTTGTTTTTAAGGGGTTTTGTTTTTAAAGTAATAAAATTGCGTGTTAATTATAAGCAAACATAAAATTACTCAGGCTTAAACTCATTGTCGAAAAAGCCGATGCCGGCAGCGCCGGGGCCTGCATGTGTGCCAATAACTGCACCTATTTCGCCAACTGTTGGTTTTGCAAGCTTTAAGTTTTGTGTTACGTATCTAATAAACGGTTCGTAAGATTTTTTATCGCCGGAACCACCTACAACAACAGGTAAATTTTCGTTTATGCCGCCAACTTGGCCAATTAGCTTAAATACATTAACGTATGCACCAGGTAAACCTCTTGCTTTGCTTGCAAGGCTTAGTGTACCGTCATGATTTTCAACTTTTTCTTCAATAGGCTGTGCATTAATACCAACAACAGGCTTTATACCAAGAAGTCCGCCTGCAAATGCAGCAACAGTTGAAAGTCTACCACCTTTTCTTAAATATGTAAGGTCATCTATTATAGCAAATAAATGCAAATGTTCTCTTGCAACTGTTAAATCGTCGGCAATTTCTTGTGCGCTTTTACCTGCTTTAACTAGGTCTAATGCTCTGTAAACAAGCAATACTTGTGCCATTGTAGCATTTTTGCTATCAATAATATAAATTCCATCGTAATCAACTTCTGCTTTTGCAAGCTCTGCACTTTGAACAGTTCCGCTAAGGGCACTGCTTAAAAGTATACAAACTACACTGTCGCCATTTTGTTTAGCAGTTTCAAAGTAAGGCATAAATTGTTGTGGAGTAGGCTGGCTTGTAGTAGGTAATTTGTCGCTGTTTGCAAGCTTAACAAAAAATTCCTTTGCAGTTAAATCTTCTCCATCAAGGTAAATGTCGCCGTCAAAATTAACGTTAAGCGGTACAATAGCAACGTCGTTGTCGGCTGCAAATTTTCTGTCAATATCAGAGGTAGAGTCGGTTAAAATTTTAATCATAGTTATTATGTTTCCTTTTATTTATTTACAATTTTTAACAAAACTGTTAGCTAGTTGTAGATGGAGCTAAACTTACGCCCTCGGGTGGTTGCTGTGCAACGTATAAAGTAACAGTAACAGTTTCTGGGTCTATTGCTGTACCTGCGGCAACGTCACAATCAACAACAGTATCGGGTGCAAGGTCTCCATTATTTGCACGCTCAAATATATTATACGTTATTCCAAGGGCATCAAGGTCGGCCTTTGCCTGAACACGAGTAGACCCAACTACTGTTGGCATTTGCACTGTTTTAGGCCCACGGCTTACTATTATTTCTATTACAGTGCCGCTGTCTACTGTTTGGCCCTCTCTTGGGGTTTGCTCAATAATTTTGCCAACGGCAAATACCGAGCTGTAATCTTCGGTAACACTAAACAAAAAGTGCTTTATGTTAAATTCATCTTGCTGTACAGCTGCATATTCCTTGTTAACAAAGTTAGGCACTGTAACTTGCTCAATAGCAGAAACTTGAGATGATGCCTGAGAAACAGACGAAGGTGTAACCTCGCTTTGTGAATTGCCGTTTTGATTAGTAGTTATAAGTAAAATTAGAGAAATAACCACTATTATAGCACCGGCAGCCGCAGCTGTTATAGCTAGTACGCGCTTGCTTTTTTGTATAAATGGTGTTTTTTTTATTTTTCTCGGTTCCGACAAACATTCAAACAATTCATATGCACTCTTCATGCGTTCTACACCTGTAAGGCGCAGCGCACGCATTAACGAAACAGACACATATGGTGGTAAATCGGGCACAAAGTTTTTTGCCGAAACAAGCGTATCGCTTAGCCTGCGCTTATTTGCAGGAGGTGGTGTAGTGCCCGTAATTAGCTTATAAAATACAGCTCCAAGCCCGTAAATATCGGTATACTTACCGTCAAACTCAGCAACGCTGTATTGCTCGGGTGCGGCGTATCCTTCAAAAATTTGGCTTCTAATTTCACTGTCTTTTGTGCGCAAACCTATAGTGGCAAAACCTGTAAGTTTTGCCCTGCCGTCACTTGTTATAAAAATAGTGTCGGGGCTAATACCTCTGTGCAAAAGGCCCTTAGCATGCATAACCTCTACAGCGTTAAAAACAGGGCGCAACAGTGAAAGTGCTTGTTTATATGTAAGGCGCTGTGTTCTTGTTTGCAAGTATGTGCTAAGTGTTGTGCCGGTTGGCACCTCTTGTACGGCATACGCTGTGTTGTTATATTGCACAAGATCGTAAACTTTACAAATTCCAATAGTTTTTTCAATACTTATTAATGATTTGTAAAGGTCTATAAAATCTAAAAGAGTTGTTTTGTAAAGAACCTCTCGCTCTTGTCTTGGAACAACAGCACCTGATTGTGTTCTATGCGAGCACATTGTTACAGGTACATACTCTTTAATAAGTACACGCTTTGCAAGGCTAATATCTACGGCCATATAAGAAATGCCCTCGCCATCAAGCGACACACATTTGTCAAGTATATATCTTTTTGCAATAACTGTGCGCGCATTAAGTGTGCCTTTAGGGTTGTTATTAACAAACTTGCGCCCACAATAAGGGCAAGCTGTAGAAGTTTTTGAAATGTGCGACAAACAGCCGTGGCATATAGTTTGATTTTCGTGCAATGTTAGTATCCGCCTTTCGTAATACTTGTATAATTACTAGGTAATATATGGCAGTAAAGTATACATACCAATAAAAAGCATATTGTACGAAGTACAAATATAAATAATCCGCAGGATTATTTATTGGCATAATTGGCGGTTGCCGCATAAGCGGCGAGCCAATAGCCATAAAATAAAATTATATTGTACGAAGTACAAATATAAATAATATGTTTTTAGTTATAAATCAAGTTCGTTCTCATTTTCCATGTTATTCCATACATTTTGTACGTCATCGTCGTTGTTTAGCATTGTAAAAAGAGTGGCAATGTTTTTTAAATCGCTTTGCTGTGTAAGCGTAACCTGTGTAGATGGCAGCATTTCTGTTTCGGCTGAAAGAAAAGTATATTTCTTTTTCTCTAGCTGTTCTCTAACGGCGCTAAACTGCTCGGGCAATGTTAAAATTCTTGCAACGTCTTCGCTCATTTCAAAGTCTTCTGCGCCCGCATCAAAACAGTCTTCCATAATTTGCTCTTCTGTTTTGTTGTCGGTATCTATAATAATTACACCTTTTTTTGCAAATAAATACGACACACAGCCCATGCTACCTAAATTACCGCCGTACTTATCAAAATAATAGCGTATGTTTGCAGCTGTTCTGTTTCTGTTATCTGTAAGCGCCTCCACAATAACAGCAACGCCACCTGGGCCATATCCCTCGTATGTAATGCTCTCGTAGTCGTCTTTTTGGTTGCCCTCAGCTTTTTTTATAACGCGCTGTATGTTTTCGTTTGGTACATTAAAGCTTTTTGCCTTTGCAATAGCGTCTTTTAATTTATAGTTGCTAGCAACGTCCGAGCCGCCCTCGCGCACACATACGCTTATTTCACGGCCTATTTTTGTAAAAAGTTTTGCTCGTTGCCCGTCTGTTTTTTCTTTTTTATGTTTTATGGTGCTCCACTTGCTATGACCAGACATTTTAATCCCCCTGAAAATTAGCCTTGTTTTTTAAAATATAATAATAATTTATTTATAATAATATACGCAATTACGTTTATTTTTCGTTGTTAATATAGCCTTGTTACAGTAAAAAAAACATAATACACCAAAGTAAAGGTGCAAAAAATATACGCAACAAATAAATTATATCATAAAAAATGTATTATTTCAAATATATCTGCACATACTTAGTGTACAGGGAGGTGAATAAAATGGATAATAAACAATCAAAAAACACATCTAATTCACAAAACAAGCAAAGCTCTAATAAAAGCACAAACAATCAATCTTCTAACTCACAAGACAAAAGCTCATCTAACAGCAAAAGCTGCAAATAAGCAATTTTTTAATTAAAATGGGGCTATAATATTTTACACACTTTAAAACATATTAAACATAAGCAAAAAAGTGTTACAATTTGCTGTTTTAGTAAAGGCGGCATTTAAAAAGTATTTGTACTAACAATTATACAGTGCAAAGTAAAATATAATTATTTAACATTAATAAAAAAGCCACCCAAAACCAAAATAAGGGGCCGACAATGTAATGCACATTGCCGGCCCTGTGCGCTGTTTAATATATTAAAAACTTTAAAAATTAAATAAATTATAAAGTTATGTTGTTTTTTAGTTTTTGTAAAACACGTTTTTCTATGCGGCTAACATAGCTGCGGCTTATTTTAAGTAATTTGCTAACCTTTTGTTGCGTTAAAGGTTTTGTGCCGTTAAGGCCATATCGCAAAATTATAATTTGCCGGCTTCTTGTATCTAGTGTTTTAATTACAGCATATAGTTTTTTAATATTTTCTTTGTTTTCAAAGTCGGTAGGCATGTCAAATGAATCGGCCATTGTATCGCTAATTGTAATAGAGCTTTTAGATGCATCATTTTCAAGTTCATCGTATAAATAAACGGTGTTTTGATCTTTTTTGCTTTGCCTAAAGAACATTAGCAATTCGTTTTCTATGCACCTTGCAGCATATGTGCTAAAACGCGCGCCCTTATCATAATTAAAGCTGTTAACAGCCTTTATAAGGCCAATTGTTCCTATACTTATAAAGTCTTCGTGTTCGTGAGAGTTTTTATAGTACTTTTTTATAACGTGCGCAACAAGCCGCAAATTGTGGCGAATAAGCAAATCTTTAGCGGCGTTATCGCCTTGTTTAAATTTTTCAAATGCTTGTTTTTCTTGTAACTTTGTAAGAGGAGCGGGAAAACTACCCGTTTGTAAATGAAGTGCAAAATATAAAATATGCCCAGCAACAAAGGCAAAAATTGCAGAAAACATGTAAGCCCCCCTTAATGTTAACCAAAATGTAGTACAAATTTAGGTGTATAAAAAATTATATGTTTAACAAAATTTAAATATTACAGCAATTTATGTTGTTTTTTATTTATTTTTGCATATAATTGTATAGTAAGCTTTTATTAACTGGCTAGGGGGTAAAATATGATAAATGCTAAACTTTTATTTAACCTAAAAACATACAAGCAAAATTTTGCAAAGCAACATCCAAACGCAGTACCGTTTATTAAAAAAGTGTTTAAAAATGCGCAGGTGGGCAGTAAACTTTGCTTAACTGTAAAAAATAAAGACGAACAACAACAAGAACTTGAGATAACGCTGACAAAAAGCGATATAGAAATGATAAAAAATTTTATTTAAAAAGTAAAAGAAAAGGAATAAAACATGTTAAATTTTAGTAGCGATTATACAAATTGTGCATGCAATAATATATTACAGCGCCTTATAAACGAAAACGAAACAACGTATACCGGTTATGGCACAGATGATATTACAAAAGAAGCTGTACAAAAAATAAGAAAAGCGTGTAATGTAAAACAGGCAAACGTACAATTTGTAAGTGCGGGCACACAGGCAAACGCACTTGTGCTAAGCGCAATATTAAGCAGGTGCGGCGCAGTAATAAGTGCACATACGGGCCACATAAATGTACACGAGGCAGGCGCAATAGAAGCTAGAGGTCACAAGGTACTTGCAATTAATACCGACATTAGCGGTAAACTTTATGCGGGCCAAATTAAGCAGTATATGCAAACATTTTTACAAGACGAAACAGCACCGCATATGACACAGCCGGAGGTTGTGTATATATCTCAGCCAACAGAGCATGGATTTGTTTATACTAAAAACGAGCTTTTGGCGTTGCGTGCCGTTTGCGATGAATACAACCTAAAGCTTTTTGCCGACGGTGCAAGGTTAAGTTATGCATTAGCCGCAAGCGATAATGATGCATCGCTTGAAGTGCTGGCAAAAACATGCGATATATTTTACATAGGCGCAACTAAAACAGGCGCGCTTTTTGGCGAGGCAATAGTGTATGCAAATAGCAATTTGTGTAAAAACTTTTTTACACTTACAAAACAGCACGGAGCACTACTGGCAAAAGGTTTTGTGCTTGGCATACAGTTTGACGAGCTTTTTACAAATGATTTATATATAAAGTTGGCACAAAACGCAATAGATTGCGCAACCGAAATAAGAGCGGCATTAAAGCAAAAGCAATATAAAATGTTGTGCGACAACACAACAAACCAAATATTTGTAATAATGCAAAACGAAAAACTTAACCAAATAAGTAAAAGTGCAAAATTACAGGTTTGGCAACCTATTAGTGAAAGCGAAACAGCTGTAAGAATTGCTACAAGCTGGGCAACAAAAAAAAGCGATGTAGAACGGCTAATAAAGTTACTGTAAATTTTTAAATAAGTAAAATAATTGTAATTTTTAAAAGCTTTGCGTTTATAAAAACATAAAAAAGCTAATTAACGCTATATTTTAAAATTAAATTTAAAACAAAAAAAAGCATTAAAATATAATTTGTAATAACAGCTGCATAAAACTTGATTTTAATATAAATTTGTGTTATTATGTTTAATGCACAATTAAAATTAAATGTGCTTGTTTAACAAATGTAAAACATAAAAAATAAATATACACATATAAATTTGGAGGTTTAAAATGGCAATTTTAGAAATTGTTGGCGGAATATTGCTTATAATTTGCGGTGTTGCAATAGTAATATTGGTGCTTTCACAAGAGTCTAAAGGCAAAGGTCTTTCGGGCGTTATTGGTGGCGGAGATATGATGGAAGGCAATGCAAACTCGCCTAAAACTTTACTTGCAAAATACACAAAAATTGCTGCTGTAGCGTTTTTTGTGCTTGCTATAACAGTTGGTGTTTTAAGTATAGCACTTGGCTAAAACGCACAAAATAATAAACAAATAAGCTTGCCATAAAAGGCAGGCTTTTTTTGTGCAAAAATATGCAAAAGCAAACAAAAATGCCTGTAATAATGCAAACAAACTGCGCATAAAAATAAAAGTGTACAAACAATTATATTTAAATATAGGGTAGGGGAGTTATATGAGCTTTGCATTAATAATAAAAATAATATGTGGTATTGTGTGTTTAATAGCTGTGTGCGGCGCTATTAAAAAAAGCAATAAACCGTTTAAAACGGCGTTTGTAAGCGCAGCAAGTGGCGTGTGTTCGCTATGTGTTGTAAATTTTTTATCATTTTATACAGGTGTTGCAATTGCGTTAAATTTTACAACAAGCTTTGTAAGTGTTGTGCTTGGGGTACCCGGTGTTATTTGCATATTGCTTTTAAACATAATAATTTAACAATGTAAAATAAATATAAAACATGCAATAATACAATGCTAAATATTGTTGCCAATATGTTTGTTTATGGCGGTTTTTAAAAGGCAAAAAATACATAAAGTTGCTTTTTAAAACTGTGTATATTATTTGCACTAAGTGCAATAATAAAAAGTATATAACGCAAAGCGTTATATAAATAAACAAGGAGGTGACATATATGAACAATACAGGAGTAACATGTGACGTATGCGAATGCTGCCACAATATTGATCATTGCAAATGTAATTTATCTACTATACAAGTTACAAACCAATATACAGGTGTAGATATGGTAGAAACACCACATTTTTGCAAAAACTTTGAAAAAAGATAATGCACAAAAGTGTATAGCAAAAACTTAAAACAATATATGCGTATTTATACTTTGTATATTAAATTAAAAAAAGCCGTATAACACAAAAAATTGCGTTATATGGCTTTTACTTATATATTTGGCAAATATTATATTTTTACAAAATATAGCTACGTAGCTACACTTTTTGTTGCTATAATTATAAAAAAATTAAACTTAAAACTAAAACCCTAAATTGCAAAACAAAACTATAACAAAAAAACTAAAAAACCCAAACTATAACCTAAAGCAAAAAAAACAAAAAACTTAAAAAAACACAAACTACAACCTAAACAAAAAAAACAAAAAACTTAAAAAACACTAAACTTATAACCTAAACCCAAAAAACCTAAAAAAGCCTTTAACTGTAATATAGAAAAACAGCATAAACATATAAAGCAAAAAAGTTAAAGAGGAAAAAAAGCATATAAAGAAAAGAAGGTTAGCACCAATAGCACAACAGCGCCTCTTTCGTATGTCAATAATAAATGTTAGAAAGAGGTGGTAGTTGTACTTAGGTGCGAAGGGAGGAAGTAATCGTTTGGGGGTCTGGGGGAATCGAAACCCCCAGCGCTTTTGTTTCTTTTCACGCTGAAAAGAAAACAGCCTTTACTGAAAAGAAAACAGCCTTTACTGAAAAGAAACCAGCCTTTACTAAAAAGAAAACAGCCCTTACTAAAAATAAAAGCAGCGTCAGCTGAAAAAACAACCCCTAAGCAGTAACTACCTTGTAAAATTATACGACCTATCAAAATTTCGGTACTGTACAGCCTCGCTAACATGATGCGAGTGAATTTGCTCGCTAGCTTGCAAATCGGCAATAGTGCGGCTAACCTTAAGCACCCTGTCGTATGCCCTTGCACTAAGTCCCATACGCTCAAATGCGGCCTTTAACACCTTGTTTGCATTTGGCGTTATTAAACAAAATTTCCGTAACATGCTGCTGTACATATTTGCGTTGCAACTAATATCGGTACCGGCAAAACGTTTATTTTGTATTTGTCTTGCAGCCATAACACGCTGCAAAATTTGTGCAGTGCCCTCGCTGGGCCTTTCGCTGGTAATATCATCGTAACCAACAGCAGAAACAACACATTGTAAGTCTATTCTGTCAAGCAGCGGTGCAGATATATGATTTAAATAGCGCTCTATTGCGCCTTGTGTGCAAGTACACCTGTTTTTAGGATGCCCAAAATTTCCACACGGGCAAGGGTTCATTGCGGCAACAAGCATAAAATTACACGGATATGTGGCATTTGTTTGTGCCCTACTAATTGTAACTGTACCATTCTCCATTGGCTGACGCAGTATTTCAAGCACATTGCGTTTAAATTCGGGCAGTTCGTCTAAAAAAAGCACACCGTTGTGGGCAAGGCTAATTTCTCCGGGCCTTGGGTTAGTACCGCCGCCAGCAAGGCCGGCACCACTAACACTGTGGTGCGGTGCACGGTAAGGCCTAACAGTTATAAGCCCTTTAGCGGAATCTACAAGACCCGCAACAGAATATATTTTTGTAGTTTGTATTGCCTGCTGTTTTGTTAATGGCGGCAATATGCCACACAAACGTTTTGCAAGCATACTTTTACCTGTTCCCGGTGGGCCGCATAACAAAACGTTGTGCCCGCCGGCTGCTGCTATTTCAAACGCTCTTTTTGCCTCTGTTTGTCCCTTTACATCGGCAAAATCTTCGGGTAAATTTACAGTTTGCGGTACAAAATCTACACATTGTTCTGTGCTTATTTTTTGTTTACCGTTAATGTGTGCTATTACTTCTTGTACGGTTTTGGCACCGTATACCGCTATATCATCTACTGCGGCGGCCTCTTTTGCATTGGCATAAGGTACAAAAATATGCTTTATACCGGCCTGCCTTGCCGCAAGCGTCATAGGCAGTACGCCATTAACGCTCCTAAGTGCGCCATCAAGCGAAAGCTCACCTATAAAGCATACGTTATCGCTTATTTTATTAATTTGCTCGCTTGCTACCAATATACCCATAAAAATTGGCAAGTCGTAAACCGGCCCTGTTTTTTTAGTATTTGCAGGCGCTAAATTAATTGTTACCCTACTTGCAATGCCGGTAAAACCACAGTTTTTTATGGCACTTTTAACTCTGTCGGCACTTTCGCGCACTGCATTGTCGGGCAAGCCTACAATTTGCATTTGCGGCAAACCTCCGCTTATATCTACCTCTACACAAACCAAAAACCCTTGCAACCCACTAACGCCAAGGCTGTTTATATTAGCAAACAATATTGGCACCCCGCTTATTAAAAAAATAAAATATTACTTATTTTGGTTATTATTTATATATTTATGGTATTAGTATAATGTAATATATTAAATAATACAAGGCAAATAAAAAAATACATGCGTTTGTTTGACACATTGTTATAAGAGTTGTAAAATATAATATGTATACGCTAAAGCGATAAATGCTTTTAAGGTATGTTTGCATAACCTTTAAAAGCAACAATATAAATAAAATATGGTGCCGACATAATTTTCGGCGGAACGGAGCTTTTACTATGTACAAAAAAGACTTTGAACTTTGGAAGAGCAAGGAATTGAAAGATGCAGACTTAATTAAAGAGCTAAAAGAAATTGAAAACATTGATGAAGAAATAAAAGATAGATTTGCCGCCACGTTGACGTTTGGAACGGCAGGCCTAAGGGGTGTTTTGGGCGTTGGAACAAACCGTATGAACGTATATATGGTAAGAAAGGCTACGCAAGGCCTTGCAAACTATTTAAATGCGGAAAATAACGGCAAAGAAAAAAGCGTTGCCATTGCATATGACAGCCGAATTAAAAGCGATGTATTTGCAAAAGAGGCGGCTTGTGTTTTGGCGGCAAACGGTATAAAGGTGCATATTTACAACAGGCTAATGCCAGTGCCGGCGCTTAGCTTTGCAACAAGATACTTAAATTGTAATGCCGGCATAATGGTTACGGCAAGCCACAACCCAGCAAAATATAACGGCTATAAAGCATATGGCCCCGATGGATGCCAAATGACAGAAGACGCCGCAAATGCAGTGTATAAACAAATGAATGAAACAGACGTTTTTGAAGATGTAAAAGATACAAACTTTGAAACAGCATTAAAAAGTGGCGATATTAAATATATAAACGACGAAGTTATAGAAAAATTATACGACAATATAAAAGAGCAAAGCGTGCGCAAAGGTGTGTGCAAGCAAGCAAATTTAAAAGTTGTGTATACCCCGCTTAACGGCGCAGGCAACGAGCCTGTTCGTAAAATACTTGCCGATATAGGCATAACCGACGTTACTGTAGTGCCCGAGCAAGAAAAGCCCGACGGAAACTTCCCAACATGCCCGTACCCAAACCCTGAAATTAAACAGGCTATGCAATTGGGTTTAGACCTTGCACAAAAAACAGGTGCATCGCTTATGCTGGCAACAGACCCGGATGCCGATAGAGTAGGCGTGGCAGTAAGGGACGACAACGGCGAATACACAATGCTTTCCGGCAACGAAATAGGCGTTTTAATGCTAAATTACATATGTGAGGGCAGAAAAGAAAACAATACAATGCCAAACAATGCAATATGTGTAAGCAGTATAGTAAGCACGGGCCTAGCAACAGAAATTGCAAAAAATTACGGTGTACAGCATATTAATGTGTTAACCGGCTTTAAATATATAGGCGAGCAAATTTTAATGCTTGAAAACGACGGTTGTAAAGAACGCTTTATATTTGGTTTTGAAGAGAGTTATGGATATCTTAGTGGTACATATGTGCGAGATAAAGACGCAGTTGTGGCAAGTATGCTTATATGCGAAATGGCTGCATATTACAAAACTAAAAATATAAGTTTACTTACAAAATTAAACGAAATATATCAAAAATACGGATATTACTATCATAAAATAGATTCGTTTGAGTTTGAGGGTTTAAGCGGCATGGAAACTATGGCAAAAATAATGGCGAACCTAAGGCAAAATGCACCTACACAAATTAGCGGGTTTGAGGTACAAACTATAGATGATTTTGAAATGCAAACAAGCACCGATTTAAGCAGTGGGCAAACAAAAGAAATTACACTGCCAAAAACAAACATGCTTATATACAAATTAAAGGGCAACAGCAGTGTAATAGTAAGGCCAAGCGGTACAGAACCTAAAATAAAACTTTACTATAGCACAATAGAAAAAACACAAGAAGATGCAGTAAAATTATACGAAGTACTTGCGAAAGGTGCTAAAAATTTACTTGCTTAAAATAAAACAGTGCAGTAATTTGCAATACTGAAAGGATAGACAAAAATAAATGAAAATTACATTAAAAGGCGATGTTGTAAGAGAATTTGAAAACGGCAGTGCCGCCGACATTGCAAAGCAAATAGGCGCAGGCCTATATAAAAGTGCATGCGCAGCAAAAATTAACGGTGTAGTGTGCGATTTACGCACACCGGTTAGCGAAGATTGCGCAATGGACATATTAACATTTGCCGATGACGAGGGGAAAAGGGCGTTTCATCATACAGCAAGCCATATACTGGCACAAGCTGTAAAAAGGCTATACCCAAACGCCAAGTTTGCAATTGGCCCCGCTATAGATAACGGCTTTTACTACGATTTTGACGTGGAAAAACCATTTACAAGCGACGACCTTGACAAAATAGAAAAAGAAATGAAAAGCATTGTAAAGCAAGGCCTTGAAATTGAAAGGCTTGAAATGAGCGTAAGCGACGCAAAAAATGCAATGAAAGATGAGCCGTATAAATTAGAGCTAATTGAAGAACATGCCGCAAAAGGCGATACATTAAGCTTTTACAAACAAGGCGAATTTTTAGATTTGTGTGCAGGCCCACACCTAATGAGCACAGCGACAGTTAAGGCAATAAAACTTACAAGCGCAACAGGCGCATATTGGAGAGGTGACTCTAACAAGGCAATGCTTTGCCGTGTATATGGCACTGCGTTTCCAAAGGCAAGCGAGCTAGAAGCATATATTGAAGCTGTAGAGCAAGCACTTAAACGTGACCACAATAAAATAGGAAGAGAGCTTAAATTCTTTACAACAGCAGACGTTGTCGGTCAAGGTCTTCCTATATTAATGCCAAAAGGTGCAAAGCTTTTTCAAATACTAAACAGATACGTACAAGATAAAGAGGAGTATGAGTACGGTTATGTGCTAACACGCACACCTATAATGGCTAAAAGCGACCTATACAAAATTAGCGGACACTGGGACCATTACCGCGATGGTATGTTTGTTTTGGGAAACCCTGAAGATGAGGACAAAGAGTGCTTTGCACTGCGCCCAATGACATGCCCGTTCCAGTATCAGGTATATTTAAACGAAAAACACTCTTACCGAGATTTGCCAATTAGATACGGCGAAACAAGCACATTGTTTAGAAATGAATCTAGCGGTGAAATGCATGGCTTAATACGCTTGCGCCAGTTTACTATAAGCGAGGGGCACTTAATTTTAACACCCGAACAGTTGAACGAGGAGTTTAAAAACTGTGTTAAACTTGCAAAAGAAGTTATGGATGACCTTGGACTTAGCGATAGCCTAACTTATAGGCTTAGCAAGTGGGACGAAAATAATAAAGAAAAATATATAGGTACACCGCAAGTTTGGAACGAAACACAAGACATAATGCGCAATATGTTAAACGAAATAGGCCTTGAATACAACGAAGCCGACGGTGAGGCTGCGTTTTATGGCCCAAAACTAGACATACAAATTAAAAATGTGTACGGCAAAGAAGACACACTTATTACAGTGCAAATAGACCCATATTTAGCCGAGCAATTTGGCATGACATATACAGATAAAAACGGTAAAGACGTTTACCCGTATATAATACACCGCACATCTCTTGGTTGTTACGAGCGCACAATGGCGTTGCTTATTGAAAAATATGCAGGCGCATTGCCTGTGTGGTTAAGCCCAGAGCAAGTACGAATTATACCTGTTAGCGATGCATTTGCAGATTATGCAAGCAAAGTTTTAAACGAATTAAAAAAAGCAGGTATTAGGGCCGAGTGCGACTATCGTAGCGAAAAAGTGGGATATAAAATTAGGCAAGCCCAGCTAGAAAAAGCGCCGTATATGCTTATTGTAGGCGAAAAAGAAGTAGCCGACAATACGGTTTCTGTTAGGGCGCGCAAAGAGGAAAAGGGCGGCGTAAAAACAGTGCAACAATTTATAGAACAAGTAAAAATAGACGTAGATACAAAAGAAAAATAATATTTAAGGTGTTAAGCTAAATTGCAATTATTGTAGTTGCAACGTAGCTTAACAAGTATAGTATATGACAAGCTTAAAAAATCACGACCTTGTAAATACATTTAAAGAGCTAAAGGGTAACCCAAAGTGGAGCCTTATAACAGAGCCACTTTGGTTTATTCCCTATTCGCTTTTTTTACCATTTGCAACGCTATATATGACATACAAAGGTATTACAAGCGCACAAATTGGCATTATAATTTCTATAGGCCTTGTGTTGCAAGTTGTTTTTTCTTTAATTGGCGGTGTTATTACCGATAAACTTGGAAGAAGATACACAACACTTATATTCGACTTTTTTGCATGGACTATTCCATGTATAATTTGGGCTTTTGCACCTAACTTTTGGTGGTTTTTAATTGCCGCATGTATTAATGCAACATTTCAAATAACAAATACGTCGTGGCATTGCCTTTTTATAGAGGATTGCCCGGCAAAACACCTTACAAACGCATTTACGCTTATACAAATATGTGGCATGTTATCGGTGTTTTTTTCTCCTATTGCCATTATATTGGTAGATATTTACAGCGTGGTACAAGTTGTTAGTGTTATATACTTTATAAGTGCAATTAGCATGACCCTTAAATTTGTGCTTCTTTTTTTATTTGGCGGCGAAACCGTAACAGGTAAACAAAGATTAGAACAAACACGTAATGTGTCGTTTTTTTCATTGTTTAAGGGTTATTTTGAAGTGTTAAAATTAATATTAAAAGACGCAAACATGCGTTTTGTAATACTGTTTATGGCGCTTACAAATATAATTTTAATAGCTACAACAAACTTTTTTTCGCTTTTTGTAACGCAAAGCTTGCAAATAAGCGATAATTTCGTATCGGTTTTTCCTATGATACGCACAGTGGTAATGATATTATTTGTGGCGATACTACAAAATGTAATTAATAAGTTTAGCATGAAATTTAGTTTGTTGTTAGGGTTTATATTGTATGTAGCAAGCCACGTTGTTCTTGTTTTATCCCCTGTGCAAAGTGTGTTTTTTGCAATAATTTATACGTTGCTAGAGGCTTTTGCATATGCAATTATTTTTCCAAGAAAAGACAGTCTTATGGCATTTTATGTTATACAAAACGAGCGCAGTAGGGTTTTTGCCCTTTTTCACACATGCATGATAGCACTATCTGCTCCGTTTGGGTATATAGTGGGTAAGTTGTTCGAAATATCGCCATCTTATCCGTTTATATTTAACATTTGTGTTTTTGCACTTGCTGTGTGCGTAATATTAAAAGCATCGGCCGTTGCAAATTACGACAACGACGTAAAAAATTCGCCTTTGTAAGGCGAATTTGTAAGCTTAGCTTACTATACAATATGCACAAATATTTGTTTAGCAACTTAACATTATTGGTTATACAAGTTATTGTAAAAAACTTAACAATAAAAAGTGTGAATTTTTAAGCTATTTGCTTTACAAAAAGTTTTAAAAAAGTTATAGTATATAAGTAGACATGTATTTAATATAATTTATAGTGTGGTATTTATAGCGGTTAATTGCAATGCGTATGGGGGATGTGCATTTGCATATTAATTATATATTAGTGTTATTAATATACGAAAATATGTTAAGGAGAGCGAATTGCAGATGAAGAAAATATTATCACTTATTATGGCAGTTATGATTTTATTTTCGCTAACGGCCTGTAGCCTAATACCGGGTATGGGAAATGATAGCGATAACAACACAACACAAGGGGATAACACAGATACAAGTGCTCCACCGGTTGAAGTGGTAGAAGACCCATATGAACCAAATGTGCTAACAGGCGAAAAAGAGGAAGGCGAGTACCCTCAAACAACACGCTTTGCAGCATATATGGTAAACAACATAAGTAACGATTCGTACCAAAATGCGCGCCCACAATGGGGTATTGGCGAGGCAGATGTACTTGTGGAAATATTGGTAGAGGGCGGAATAACAAGGTTTATGGCACTGTTTTCCGACTATACAGAAACACCACAAATTGGACCTATCCGTTCTGCTCGAGATCAGTTTTTTCAACTATTAATACCTTTTCAAGCTTTATATGTACACGAGGGAGAGAGCGGTGTACAAGAACAGTTTAGAATTTTGTACGAGTACAGCGATTTAGACATTAACCTTGGTAGCTATTACCTAATGAGAGATTCACAGCGCCAGGCTACAAACGTTGCGCTGGAGCATACAGCTTATACAAATTACGAGCAAATTCAAGAGATAATTGACCTTGATGACCGTGATATGGAAAGACTATATAAAAGCACAATATTTAATTTTGTTCCGTACGATGAACCGGAGCGCCAGCTTACAGGCGATGCAAACGGAGCAAATGGTCTTGCAGCTAAAGTAGACATTCATCATTCGGACAATTACAGAACATACTTTGAATACGATGAATCGACAGGTAAATATTTAATGAGCCAATACAGTGGAGCACTTGGTGCAATACATGCAACTGTAGATGCCAATACAAATGTACAATTAAGTTTTGAAAACGTACTTGTGCTTTACACAGATATTTACACAGCACCGGGCCACGAAGCAGCCGGGCTACAATATGTTGAATATGGTTTTGGCGGAGTTGGATATTATTTCTCTAATGGCCAAGCCGAAGAAGTGCGCTGGGGTAAAGGTGCACCTACAGACGTGCTAAGAATTTATGATAAATACGGTAACGGAACAGATATACAAATTAATCCTGGCAAAACATACCTTACAGTAGTAGACCTTGATTTTGCAGAGAAATTTACGTATTACCCAACATTGGAAACACAAGCAACAGACACTACAGCAAACAGCACAGCAGATACAAGCGCAGTGTCGTAAACAAGTGCACAATAAACATAGCAATATAACAATTAAGTTTGTTGCTAACTTTTTAGGAGATGATTTAAATTAAAAGGATTTTAGCACTAACAATAGTGCTTGTACTTTTAAGCTCAATGCTTGTGTCTTGCCAAAACTCAGGCGAGCAAACAACAAGCGAGCCCGAGGCAACAATTGCACAACAAATGTTTACAAATGCAGAAGAACTTGAATATAACCCTTTAACAGGAGAAGCTTTGCCAAGCGGCACACCTGCGGGGCGCAGGCCCATTGCAATTATGATAAATAATGCGCAAGCATCACTTCCGCAACGTGGTGTAAGTACTGCCGAGGCTGTACTTGAAATGGCAACGGAGGGCGGTATAACAAGGCTTATGGCGTTTTATTCAAGTGTAGATGATATACCGCAAGTTGGCAGCATACGCTCTGCAAGAGACCAACACCTGCAATTTGCAATGCCGGTTAATGCTATAGTTGTGCATATAGGTACAAGTATTTATGCTTCTAATTTATTAAACACATACTCTTACCTAAGTATCGATGGTAGGTATCTTGGTACAACATCTTTTTGGTTTGATGAGCTTAGAGCAACAACACGTGCTGAAGAGCATTGTTGGTATACAGATGCAGGGCTAATAAGTGCGGGAATAGAAAGTGCAAACATTGAAACAACAGGAAAAAGCTACCCAATTGTTAACTTTAAAGCTGCAGATGATAGAGAAGAATTACCCTCAGGAGGCGATGCTCCTCATATCGAGTTTAAATTTTCTGAGCTAAATATTACAGAATTTTTATACGATGCAGAAAATAATTTATATTTAAAAACCGTGTTTGGTGCACCACATGCCGATGAGGAATCGGACCAACTGTCTTTTGAAAACATACTTATATTGTTTTCTCAAGTGGGGTTAAAAGATGACGGATATTGTAGTGATTTTGACTTGATATCGGGCACAGGCTTTTACATAAACGGTGGCAAGTATGAAGAGATAACATGGGAAAAAGGCGATGCCGATAAACCACTTATAATTAGTGATGCAAACGGCAATGATTACGACATTAACACAGGTAAAACTTATATTGGTGTTACAAGTTACGAGTATGAAAGTAGTGTTGTAATGGATAAAAGCGGAGTATTAACTTAAAGTTAAAACTTGCACAATTAGTAAATTAAAACAGTATAATAGTTAAGCCTAGTATAAACGCATTTTAAAGCGTGTATACTAGGCTTAAAATTTTTGTAAATATAAATTTTAGTTTGCCGGTTATACGTCAAGCTGAACTTTTTCGGCTTGTAGGGCACCATGCTGCTTTAACACAGGTAAAATAACATTGTTTAAAAACTGTGTTACCTGAGACGGACTGCGTCCAATAAAGTCTTGTGGATTTAAAAGCTCGTTAACTTCACTTTCGCTAAGCCCAAACGTTTTATCGGCGCATATGCGCTGTATTAAATCGTTTTTGCCACCCTCTTGCTTTACAACGTTAGCTGCTGCAATAGAGTGTAAACGAAGCTGTTCGTGTAGCTCTTGCCTATCTCCGCCTTTTTGCACTGCGCTCATCATAATGTTTTCTGTGGCCATAAACGGTAGCTCGGCCATAACACGTGCATTAACAACTTTTGGGTACACTACAATACCATCGCATACATTTATAAGTATGTTTAAAATTGCATCTATACCTAAAAAAGACTCTGCAACACTAATTCGTTTGTTAGCACTGTCGTCTAGTGTGCGCTCAAACCACTGTGTGCCTGCAGTAAAAGCCGGGTTTTGTGTGTTTATCATTACATACCTTGCAAGTGCTGTTATGCGCTCGCTTCTCATTGGGTTGCGCTTATATGGCATAGCCGAAGAACCAATCTGGTTTTTCTCAAACGGCTCTTCCATCTCTTTAAAATTTGCAAGTAAGCGCATATCGTTAGAGAATTTCATTGCGCTTTGTGCAAGGCCACACAGCGCACTAAGTATGTTATAGTCTACTTTACGGCTATATGTTTGGCCGCTAACAGGTACTATTTTATCAAAGCCCATCTCGCTGGCTATTCTTCTGTCTACGTCGTCAATTTTATTTTCATCGTTATTAAACAGCTGCATAAAGCTTGCTTGTGTTCCGGTTGTTCCCTTGCTTCCAAGCAATGCTAAGCTGTCTAATCTATAGCAAATTTCCTCAAAGTCCATGTAAAATTCGTTTAACCAAAGCGTGGCTCTTTTGCCCACAGTAGTTAACTGTGCAGGCTGTAAGTGTGTGTAAGCAAGTGCAGGCATGCTTTTATAATCATCGGCAAACTTTGTAAGGTGTAACATAACACTTAAAAGTTTGCGCTTTACTATTTCAAGTGCCTCGCGCATTACAATAACGTCGGTATTATCTCCAACATAACAGCTTGTTGCACCAAGGTGTATAATACCCTTTGCCGATGGACACTGCACGCCATAAGCGTAAACATGGCTCATAACATCGTGCCTACATGCTTTTTCGCGCTCTATAGCTACATCGTAGTTAATGTCGTCTTTAAAGCTCTCAAGCTCGGCTATTTGCTCGTTTGTAATGTCTATGCCGTTTGCCTGTTCTGCTTTTGCAAGTGCTATCCACAATTTGCGCCATGTTTTAAACTTGTTATCAGCCGAAAAAACATATTGCATTTCTTTGCTTGCATACCTTGTTTGAAATGGAGAAATGTATGTATCGTTAGACATTTTATCACCGTATTCCTTTGTTTTATCGCTAAAAAGCGACCATACACTTAAAGGGCATAGCCGCTGTTTACATTAAATTTTACTTAACATCATCGGGCTTTTTAGGCACGTGCTTGCCTCCACGTATATATTGGCAATCATCGCATTTAAAGTAGCGTTGCATCTCAGGAGAGTTTTCAAGCCTAACGCGCAATGTTCGGCCTGCAAGGTTAACCTCGGTAACATTACCCAGCCCCTCGGGAGTTTTAACAACACTGCCAAGACCCGGTGTAATTTTGCTAAGGTACTCGTATGCGGGTTGCTCGTAAGCAAGGCAGCACATAAGCCTACCGCAAGAGCCGCTTATTTTAGTAGGATTTAAAGAAAGCCCTTGTAATTTTGCCATTTTAATGCTAACTGGTTGAAAATCTTTTAAAAACTTACTGCAACAAAACGGCCTACCGCAAATACCAAGGCCGCCAATCATTTTACTTTCATCTCTAACGCCAATTTGGCGAAGTTCAATTCTCGTGTGAAAAACACCGGCTAAATCTTTAACTAGTTCTCTAAAATCTATTCTGCCGTCGGCGGTAAAGTAAAAAAGCAGCTTGCTTCTATCTAGAGTAAACTCTGCGCTAATTAACTTCATGCCAAGGCCGTGTTTTGCTATGCGCTCTTCGCATTGTTTAAAAGCCTTTTTCTCATCTTGCCTGTTTTGTTTCATTTTTTTAATGTCAACATCATCGGCTATGCGCAAAATAGGCTTTAACTGCCCTGTAATTGCCGAGTCCGGTACATCGTGCTGGCCTTGTGTTATTCTGCCGCACTCAAGGCCCCTTGCCGTTTCTACCACAACGTAGTCGTCTTTTTTTACTATACAGTTGTTGGCAGAAAAAAAGTACACCTTACCGCCGGTTTGAAAACATACATTAACTACTTTTACCATTTTAATCAGCCGCAGAGCGGCGCTCCCTTTTTATTGTGTAATGCCCGTACAAAACAGTGTTAGCACAAGCTTTAAATTTACATTAGATGATAATAAATTTACGCTGTGCGTAATTTTATTGCACATTTTAATAATAATTTGTTTCTTTTCAGTACCGATTTGCTGTTTTAAATTATAGCTGCAAACCATTAATAAAATTAAAAACAATTGTTTTGCATCTGCGCTGCTTTTTTCGTATTTGCATAGTGTTTGTAAAACACTGTATTCATCAAAGTTTAACATAAAAGTCAATATGTTTTCAGCATCATCAAGCATTTTTTTGCTAGCTTCATTTTCAAAAATATCTGTGCAAAAACCTATGTTGCCGTTAAATATAGCGCTGTAACTTTGCGCAAGTTTATTTATGCCTTTTATATTTGAAAAGCGCTTTTGTAGGTACTGGGTGCACTCGTTTATACTAACATTAGAAAAATTATATACAGCGCACCTACTTTTAAGCGTTGGCAAAATGCTACCAACATTTGGTGCTGTAAGTATAAAAAGCACATTGTCGGGTGGGTCTTCCAGCACTTTAAGTAGCGCATTTGCACTGTGATGATTTAACTTATGAGCACCTTTAATATGGAGAACCCTGCCTGAGGCACTTAAAGAAGTATTGAAAATTTCTCGTCTTGCTGTGCGAATTGCACTAACAGGTATTTCGCCGCTTGCGCCTTGGCCCTCTATTACAATGTATTCGGCACTTAAAGTGCTAAGCGCGTTATTTAAAAACAAATTATCATTACTATTGTCTTTTTCATATGCATTTTCATTTAAAAAATCATTTACATCGGCTATGTTTTCGCCGTTTACATTAATGTCGCTATTGCTTTTTAAATGTAAAAAATCTAAAGCAAGGCATTTTGCGGCAAAATTAACACCGGTACCTTTTTGGCCACACATAAGCACACTGTGCATAAATTTACCGCTTTTTAAAGCTGATTTTAAGCTTTGCACAGTATGTGTGTTACCAAAAAGCAAATCTAAATTCATTTACGGCTATACCTTTTCAAAACGCTCTATATTAGTAACAAAAATAGTTGCTCCGCCAACAGTAACTTCCAGTGGGTATGCTGTTGTAACGCCAATACCATAACTTGCAGTACTAGGAACAACTTCTGTGCGCTGTTTGCTTTGCGAGGCAATAAGCTCTATGCAAGCGTCTACTCTGTCATCTTCGGTGCCAATAAGCAATGTAACGTTGCCGCTCATTAAAAATCCGCCGGTTGTAGATAGTTTTGTAACAGAAAATCCTGCTTTAGTAAGAGTTGTGTTTACCGCATTAGAATCTTCTTTGTTAACAATTGCTGTTATAAGTTTCATAACAAACCTCCATTAATCGCAAATTTTTAAAATAAAGGCAAAATGCCTTTATTAGCTAAGTTAATTATAACATACTTTATAGTATTTGCCAATAAAAAATGAACATTACAACGATATACGCAAATATTTGCATAAAGTTACAAATTATTTACGCCAGTTTCTTCTTTGTTGTTTGTATTTAAAATAATTTTTAGTTTTAGTAATAAAGGTGTTGCCAAAAAATATAAAAAAGTTAATTAAAGCCATAATGGTGGCAATTTTTATGCCCCAACTGCTTGTAAAAAGCTGAAATACCATTACACTGGCACTAAAAAATGCAAGATACTTTATTTTTACAGGAATAATGAAAAACAGCATTAATTGCATATCGGGGTAAAGCATGGCAAAAGCAAAAAACAACGATAAATTGAGCTGATTTAATGTAACTAAACCATAATAATTAGGTGCAATTAGCCAAACAACTACAGAACCTAAAATAGTGCCCAATATACCTAATAAATAGTACATATTAAACTTAAAAGCACCCCAAGTGCGCTCTAGCGTAGAACCTATAAAGTAATAAAAATAAAGCGATATAGCAAGGAAAAACAAACTAGAAAAATAAGGTGGAACAAAAATAAACGTAAGAATACGCCAAATTTCGCCTTGCATTACCGCGCTAAAAGACAAACTAAGCCTGTAAGAAACCTGTGCTGCCGGTGCAAACAAATCGGCAAAGTAAACCATTGCCTGGCCTATTACTATTACAAGCATTAAATTATTAATTGCAAACTTAGAGTATTTATACTCCAATTTATAAAGCCATTTCACATTAATTATCCTTTCAAACATTAGCAAAAAATTATTAGTGCTAACTAGTTAATTTACATACAATTTATTTTATCATGCAATTGTAAAATATTCAACAAACAGTTATGTACAAAATGTAAAGTAAAAGTGACAATGTTGAAAAAAATGCCTGAAAAATGGCATTTATCAACACTTTCAACAGAGTTTTCAACAAAAAATAGCTAAAAAATGAGTATACAAATAGTAAAATGATGTTGAAAAGTTGAAACATTGTAAGAAAAAATTTGACAATTTGTACAGTAAAAAAGAGTAAAATTTATATAGAAATCGTTGTTTTTTTTAGCCAAATTAAGTAAAAGTGTGCTTTGCGATAATAAGTAAATGCAAAACTTTTAAGATTTTGCCAATTTATTGCCGCAAAGCAGAATTTAATAATTAAAATTGTAGGCTATGTTTACATATTTAAGTTTAATATAAAGCGGGTAAATAATAATTAATTTACTTGTAAAACACTAGTAGTATTTTGGCTGCTAACAAGCTGTAATATACTGCTTGCTATGGCATCGCCAACAGCCCAGGTAACATCGTCGTCAATTATACCCTCGTATTCTAGTGGGTTTCTCATAAATGCGCACTCTAACAAAACAGCAGGGCAAATGGTGTTTCTAGCCACATAATAGTAGCCCCAGTTTGCACCTCTCTCGTTTCGGTTTGTGGCTTGCACAATTTCGCTTACAAGTGTTTGCGCAAGTAGCTGAGAGTCGTCGTAAAAATAATAGCACTCAACACCATTTACGTCTGTGGCATCTTGAGATGTTAAAATACTGTTGTGGTGAACAGAAATAAAAAAGTCGGGCATATATTCGGTAATGCTTTTGTTTCGCTCTTCAAGCGTGTAAAAAGTATCGTCGGTACGTATTGTATATACAGTTGCGCCCAGTTGCTCTAAACGATATTTTGCAGCAATTGTAACTGCAAGGTTAGCTTCTTTTTCATTTGGGCCCTCTATGCCCATAACTCCAAGTGCGCCTGTGTCGGTATCGCCGTGGCCTGCGTCTAGCAACACGCTAACGCCGGCAAGAGGTTTTAGCGGGTCTTGCGTATTTATTTGTGGCGTATGTTTTAAATAAAGCTGTGTTGTTCCATCTTTGTACTCTATGCTGTGGCCATATAGCGGCTGTTCAAATGTAAATAAAATTTCAACGCCGCCATCGTCCATATTGTTAACAGCAACACTTTGTACCATTTCACTGCCTGTTACATTAAAATCGGCAGAAACAGACGTATCGTACATTCTAACGCTTAAAGTGTTGCTTTCTACGCTTGTATAGGCCATAGGAGTTCCGCTTCCCTCAAATGTAAGAACTTCACCGTTTATGTTTGTTAAAAGTGTAGCGCTAGCACCTGTAAATGTAGGTGTTTCTATATTAGTGCCTAAAATATTTGTGTTATATGCAAGAATATAATCTCCGCTTGTAAGTTTATATGCCCAGGTACTGTATCCGTTTCGATACGTTTGAACGCTATCTACTACTTTTGCTGTGCCGCCTTGGCGCACAGTTTCGTTTATATAATTATCGGCACTGTTGTCGTATAATAAACTTGCAATCCAGCCGCTAACTTCCACATATGTTCCCTCGTCTACCGATACAGTGGAATCGGACGTGGAAGAAGAGCTTGAAGAGCCGGATGAACTGCTGCTGTAGCCCCTATATATTTCGTGTGTTAAAACTGTATCTCCCTGTGAAAACACAAAAGTATTTGAGCCTTGTTCCAGTTGTACCAATATGCCAAAAGCGCCTGTTGTGGTATTTCTCGGTACATCTACTCCATCAAGAAGCAGTGGCTGGCTTGGGTCTGATGAACCCATAACGTAATAAGTGCTTGTGTATATACTTTCGCCTTGAACAGGGTGCTGCACGGTTAGCTGATTTGGAATGTCGTAATTTAAAAGTGTGGGAATAACATTTGTTTGCATAGCGGCCGCCATTAGTGAATATTCATTAGGTAAACTTTTCGCATAGTCGTAGTTATCTATAACAAGGCCTTTATAATCGGCTGTAATGGTGTGCAAAAATACTTGCGAGGGGTCTGCCCAAACTTGCGAAGATGTGTAAACAATACTATCTCCCGGCTCGCTAACAAGTGTGCCAAGACCCTCGGTAACTGCATTTTTATAAAATACACCGCTAATAGGGTATTTTTGCATAACGTTTTTTGCACTTTTAGAAATTATGTCATTGTCTTGGGTTGGTATGTTATATAAAGCATATACATTTATGCCGTTTTCTGCCGCAACAGTACATAAATAATCCATTGCATCAAATTTACTAATTAGTGTATCGTTGCTTTTAACGTTGGCAATTGTTGGGGCACTGCTTTCTCTGGCAAAAGACGTTGTCTCGCCGTTTGAAGTTTGTAACATTTCTATAAAAACGCTGTTCATGTCGCTTTGCACAGCAAAACTAATAAAATCGTTAATAAAGGTTTGTTGTTGCTGTGTATCTTGCATTTGGGTAAACGCATTTTCGTTTTGAGTTGCCAAAGTAATACCTTTAATGCCATTTTGCGGCAATGCATATTTACCGCCGCTGCTAAAGTTTAAAATACCCGAAAATAAAAGCCAAAAAGTTAAGCTTGCAACCATAACTGTAAATAAAATTGCCGTACAAACAGCAAGTATTTTTTTAAATTTTCTGCGTTTAAAATGCAAAATATGCCCTCCTTAAAATGTTTATTTGTTAATTAAACAATTTACAACAATATGTATTAGTATACCACAAAAGTATAATAAAGTTGTAAAATATTTATGAAAATAACTGTTAATTTCTGCTTAATCGTGATATGCTTATATAATATGAATACAATGAAATATAATAATTGTATTCAATAGGGGGGAGCATATATGCAAAATATACCTGATAACGGGTTTACACACGGGGGAAGATTTCATGCAGATGACGTATTTAGTGCGGCATTGCTTAAAATATTAAACCCAAATATAAAAATAAAAAGAGGCTTTGACGTACCTAAAGATTTTGACGGAATAGTGTTTGATATTGGCGATGGTGAATTTGACCACCACGATAAAAACGCAGAAAAAAGGGAAAACGGCGTGCCATATGCAAGCCTGGGGCTTTTATGGCGAAAGTACGGGCATACGCTTATAGATGAAGAACAGGCAAAACGTGTAGACAAACACTTTATACAACCGCTGGATTTAGACGACAACACAGGTTGTGGCAACCAAATTGCGCAGTTAATTGCCGCTTATAACCCCGCATGGGACAGCGATAAAAGCAGCGATGAATGTTTTGAAAATGCAGTAAATATAGCGCAAGATTTATTAATGCATAAATTAGACAGTTTAAAAAGCATACAAAGGGCTGCGCAAGTAGTAGAGCAGGCATTGAAAGAGGCAAAAGACGGTATAATTATACTTGAAAACTACGCGCCATATAAACAACAGCTAATACCAAGCGAGAAAGCACTTTTTGTTGTTTATCCGTCTCAGCGCGGCGGGTATTGTGCGCAAGGCATACCTCAGGCGTTTTCAAGCCCGCAGTTAAAAGTTGCGTTTCCTGCAGTGTGGGCGGGCTTAACAGAGGCCGAGCTTAAAACGGTAAGCAATATAGACGGCTTAAAATTTTGCCATGCAGGCCGGTTTTTAATAACTGCGCAAACAAAGCAAGACGCAATATTGGCGTGCAAGGCGGCTATAGAAGAGTATGAAGAAGAGTAGCGATAAACAAATAGATAAAAGCGCTAACACTAAAAAGTGTAGCAATGGTAAAGAGCAACAGCAAATAAAAAAGCCTGTATGTAAAAATGCATATGTTTATATTATAAAATGTGCCGATGAAACGCTATATAGTGGCTGGACAACCGATGTGCAAAAAAGAATTAAAACACACAATGCAAAAAAAGGTGCAAAATATACAAAAAGCCGGTTACCGGTAAAGCTTGTTTATTTTGAAAAGTGCACAGATAAAAGTGCGGCATTAAAGCGCGAACACGAGATAAAAACATTTTCAAAAGTTGAAAAGCAACAGTTAATAAGCGCGTTTTGTGAAAACAAAGATGAAAAATAAAACAGCCTACACAGTTAAAAGTGTAGGCTGTTTTTTATGTTTAATAGTAATTTTACAAATAAATATGCAAAAATTAAATGCATATAATACAATTACCAAAGTTGTAAAACCTCGTTGTACATATCGGTATATTTTTTTGCACTGGCCGTCCAGCTAAAATCGCACTGCATTGCACGTTTTACAAGTGTGCTAAATTCATCTTTATTTTTGTACAGTTTATTTGCACGCAAAATAGAGTCAAGCATGTCTTGCGCATTGTACATTTCAAATGTAAAACCGTTGCCTTTGCCGTCGCCACAATCTTGCACGCTGTCTTTTAATCCACCTGTTTTGCGCACAATAGGTATTGTTCCGTACCTCAGTGCCATCATTTGCGAAAGTCCGCATGGCTCTGATTTACTTGGCATTAAAAACATATCGGCTCCGGCATAAATTTTACGAGCAGTAATGGGGTTAAACGCAACCTCTATATGTGCATTGCCTTTATTTTGTACACTAAACTCTTTAAAAAATTGTTCGTATTCGCTCTCTCCGGTGCCTAAAATTAATAGCTGCATACCGGCGTTTATAATGTCGGTGGCAACGTTTTTAACAAGGTCTATACCTTTGTGGTCAACAAGCCTTGTTATCATTGCAACAACAGGTTTTGTGTTGCTTTTTAAGCCAAACATTTTTACTATTTCTTTTTTGCAAGCGGCTTTGCCTTTTTTAAAATCTTTGTACGAAAAGTTTGCAGCTAAATCGGCATCTGTTTCGGGGTTAAAGCTTTTAATGTCTATACCGTTTAAAATACCGCACAGTTTGTATTGTCTTTCGTTTAATATGCCGCTTAAACCATGGCTATACCATGGCTGCAGTATCTCTTGTGCATAAGTAGATGAAACAGTGGTAACTTTATCGCTTGTTTCAATTGCGCCCTTCATAAAGTTAACACAGCCGTCAAGCTCAACAATGTGTCCGCTGTTCATTCCAATAGACAGCACTTCTTCTAGCAAATGTAAGCCATACTTACCTTGGTATTGAATGTTATGAATAGTAAATATAGTTTTAACATTTGCAAACTCTTGTAAATGGCGATAAAAAAAGTTTATATAAACATTTATAAGCGCCGTTTGCCAGTCGTGTGCGTGTATAATGTCCGGTTTAAAATCAATATAAAACAGCATTTCCAAAACGGCTCTGGAAAAAAACGCAAACCTCTCGGCATCGTCGTAAAAGCCATAAAGCCCCTTGCGCTTAAAATAGTACTCGTTGTCTAAAAAATAGTGAACAACACCGTTGTGGTTAAGGCTAAAAACGCCACAATATTGGTTGCGCCAGCCCACAGGTACGGTAAAGTTGCATACATATTTTAATTTGTTTTTATACTGCTCTTTCATGTCGCCGTAAAGTGGCAAAACTACCCTACAAGCAACCTTGCGGTTTTTAAGAGCCTTGGGCAAACTACCCGCAACATCTCCAAGCCCACCCGAGGCAAAAAAAGGTGTACACTCACTTGCACAAAATAAAACGTTCATAAATGATCGGCCTTTCTTACAAGAATTGTAGCTAAATTAAAACAAAGCGCCAAATAGTAAAATACATTGTTTGGCGCTTTATAATAGGTTTAAAATAATTAACGCTAAACTACACTGCCTTTTTCTACAAAAACAGTATAATTTTTATCTCCACATAAAACTTTATCTTTTGTAATAGTAACATTTTTATCGGTTACAACATAGCTAAGCTCTACGTTTTCCTCTACAACAGTGCCCTGCATTAAAACACAGTTTTTAACTTTGGCACCCTTGTTTATTACAACACCTCTAAACAATACGCAGTTTTCAACTTCGCCCTCTATACTGCAACCGTCGGCAATTATGCACTTTTTAACTTTGCTGTCCATTGCAAACCTAGCGGGTGCTTCGTCGCGCACTTTTGTATATACGGGTTTTTCCTCAGGAAAAAGTTCGTTTAAGTTAGTGCTGTCCACAAGTTTCATGCTTTGCTCAAAATAACTTTGCATGCTGTAAATTCTTGCGCTGTAACCTGTGTACTCGTATCCTTGTACATTTAAATGGGCAAGGCGAGGAGCTAAAACATCGCGCTCGAAATTAGTTAAGTTGCGAACCAAAGCGCTTTTAACCATTATAATAAGAGATTCTCTGTCAAGCACTAAAACATTCATGCCTAAGTTTTTTTCGCCGGATTCATAATCGTTAAAATGTATATCTATAATTCTGCCGTCATCGTTTAAAGTAAATGTTTGATTATCGCCCTGTAGTTGTTGTGGTATTTCGCTTTTTTCGTAAACCATAGTTACGTCTGCGCCGCTTTTAGTGTGCTGCAATATTAAAGATGTATAATCTAAATGGCTTGCAATATTACAATCGCTAATAATAACAAGCTTTTCTTTTTGCGATTCAAGGTAACCTAAAATATCGGAAAGCGCCTCTATGCGTCCTTTGTAAATTTTAGTGCTTATTCTGGAGTATGGCGGAATAATAGAAAGTCCACCGCGCTTTCTAGCTAAATCCCATTCGCGGCCGTTGCCCAAATGGTCCATTAACGAAAAGTAACTTTTTTTAACTAAAACGGCAACGTTTTCAATACCGCCGTTAACCATACCCGACAAACAAAAGTCAATCATACGGTATCTGCCTGCAAAAGGTACGCTGGCCATACTGCGCCTGCGCACAAGCTCCGGCACTAAATTATCGTGAGCATTGGGAAAAATTATGCCCAAAGCATTAGCACTTACATTTAGCATAAATTTTCGCCCTCCTTAACGTTTTTTTCTATCATAGCCTTTGGCGCAACACAAGCTTTTTTGCCTATAGTAATGTCGCTGCCAACTACACTTATTCCCCATTTTGTTATGTCTTTCATCTCTTCCGGTTTTGCGCCAACACAAGCACCGGCACGTACTTTAACGTTTTCGGCAAGTATAGAGTATTCAACAACCGCATTTTTTTCAATAACACAGCCTGGCATAATAATGCTGCTTTCTACAACTGCGCCCTCGGCAACTTTTGCACCGGCAAAAAGTATGCTGTTAAATACTTTGCCCTCTACGCAACAACCCTCGGTTATCATACTATTGTCTATTTGTGCACTTTCGCCTACGTAATGAGGTGGGCGCCCTGCCGTACGAGAATATATTTTAAATTTAGGATCCCAAACATCTAGTGGAACATTAGGGTTAAGCAAGTCCATATTTGCTTCCCACAAACTGTTTATAGTTCCAACGTCTTTCCAGTATCCATCAAAAGCCCAAGCAACAAGGTTTTGGCCTGTGTTAAGCATGTTAGGAATAATATTTTTGCCAAAATCGTTAGAAGATGTTTTATCTTTTTCGTCTTCTGTTAAAAACTTGCGAAGAATATCGGTTTTAAAAATGTAAATGCCCATACTTGCAAGTGTAGATTTAGGATTTTTAGGCTTTTCTTCAAACTTAGTAATTTTGCCATCTTCGTCGGCTGTCATAATACCAAAACGCGAAGCTTCTGCTATTGGCACATCAATAACGGCAATAGTGCAGTCGGCATTTTTTTCGTTGTGGTAATCAAGCATTTTGCTGTAATCCATTTTATAAATATGGTCGCCCGATAAAATAATAACATTTTCAGGGCTGTATCTGTCTATAAAATCTAAGTTTTGGTAAATGGCATTTGCCGTACCTTTGTACCAATCGCTACCTGTAGCTGTTTGGTATGGTGGTAAAACATGCACACCGCCGTATAAACGGTCTAAGTCCCAAGGCTGTCCGTTTCCTATGTAGTCGTTTAAAAGTAATGGTTGATATTGAGTTAAAATACCAACTGTATCTATGCCGGAGTTTACGCAGTTAGATAGCGGAAAATCTATAATACGATACTTTCCACCAAAGGGAACAGCGGGCTTTGCTATTTTTTTTGTAAGCGTATAAAGCCTAGAACCTTGTCCGCCCGCAAGTAACATTGCAATGCATTCTTGTTTCATTAAAAACTCCTCCAAATTATATTAGCTTTCTAATATATTATTATTTTTATTTACAAACAATATTTTTAATTATAGGCAAAGTGTCGTCGTGGGCAAAGGTGTCTGTCAGTTGTTTGCCAATGCGTTGTTCAAAGGGTACTTTTAAATATATTGCACTAAGCGGGGCAATATGCACCGAAATTGAGTTGCCAAACCCATGCATTGGCGAGGGCACTGCCGAAATAAGCGAGTTATTAACACCGCTACCACCAAATTCTTTGCTGTCGGTATTAAAAATTTCTTTATACTCGCCCAAAACAGGCACACCAAACCTATAATCTATATGAGTTGTAGGTGTAAAATTGCAAACAGCTATTATTTGCTCGCCAATTTTATTTTTACGCATAAAAACAATTACACTTTGGGTATAATCATCGCTTACTATCCAGCTAAATCCATCCCAAGAAAAATCTATTTGCCAAAAAGCCGATGTGTTTTTATACAAGTTATTTAAATGCTTAACAAAGTTTTGTGTGTTTTTATGGCTTTCGTATTGTAAAAGAAGCCAATCTAATTGCCTAAATTCGCACCATTCGCTAAATTGGGCAAATTCTTGGCCCATAAACATAAGTTTTTTTCCGGGGTGGGCAATCATGTATGCAAAAAACAAGCGCAAACCTGCAAATTTTTGCTCGTAATCACCGGGCATTTTATCTATAAGGCTTTTTTTACCGTGCACTACTTCGTCGTGGCTTATGGGCAACATAAAGTTTTCGCTAAACGCGTAAAAAAAGCTAAATGTAATTTTTTTATGCGCGCCCGACCTAAATAAAGGGTCGGTTTGAGTGTAGCTCAACATGTCGTTCATCCAACCCATGTTCCACTTTAAATTAAAGCCCAGTCCGCTATCGTACGTTGGGTATGTAACAAGCGGAAAAGCAGTGCTCTCCTCGGCTATCATAAGTGCGCCGGGATATCGCATAAATATTTCGTTGTTAAGCTTTTGTAAAAAGGCAATGGCCTCTAAATTTTTATTGTCGCCGTTTTTATTTTTCTCCCACTCGCCATCTTCGCGGTTGTAGTCTAAATAAAGCATGCTGGCAACAGCATCAACACGAAGACCGTCTATGTGGTATTGCTCAAACCAATAAAGGGCACTGGAAATTAAAAAACTTTGCACTTCGCTTTTGGCGTAGTCAAATATCATTGTGCCCCACTCTTTGTGCTCAGACCTTGTGGGGTTAGAATCTTCATAACAATTGGTGCCATCAAATTTATAAAGGCCAAATTCATCTTTGGGAAAGTGCGCCGGCACCCAATCTAATATAACACCGATACCACAATTATGGCACTTGTCTACAAAATACATAAAGTCTTTTGGGGTGCCAAACCTACTTGTAGGCGCAAAATAGCCGCTAACTTGATACCCCCAGCTTGCGTCCAGTGGGTACTCTGTAATAGGCATAAGCTCTACATGTGTGTATCCCATGCTTACCACATAATCGCAAAGTTCATCGGCTAATTTTTTGTAATTGTAAGGTAAACCATCGTCATATGTGCGCCAGCTTGCAGCGTGTACCTCATAAATATTAATAGGCCTGTTTAAAGAATCTTGTATCTTTCTTTGGCTTATGTATTCACTGTCGCCCCAGTCGTATCCATCTATGTTATATACTTTACTGCCGTTAGACGGCCTTGTTTCGGCATGTACAGCATAAGGGTCTGCTTTAAAAATCATTGTATCTTCGGCGGTTACTATGCAGTACTTGTAAACGTCAAACTCTTTTAGGCCTTGTATAAACGTTTGCCATACGCCGCTTTCGTTAACTTGCATAAGTGTGTTTGCGCCGGGTATCCAGCTGTTAAAGTCTCCCACAACAGATACACTTTTAGCATTTGGAGCCCAAACCCTAAATGTAACACCCTCAATATCTTTAAATTGCGTAATATGAGAGCCTAAAAATTTATAACTCTCAAAATTTTCGCCTTTCTTAAATAAAAAAAGCGGTAAATCAATATTAATGTCGGTTTCTTTATTGTTGTTATAAGTCAATTTTAACCTCCGGGTAATTTTTTATTTGCAAAAAAATACAGAAGAAAAAACTAAAAAATTTAACCAATATAATTAAATGCGCATAAAGGCAAATTTAATTGTTAAACCATGCGATTAATCGTTTATCTTAATGATATATCAAAAAAATAACCTCGCAGGGCACTTAGAAATATCTACCACTATATAATACAATCTTTTAAAAAATAATTCAAGCATAAAATAGTAAAAATAATCAAATTACAACGCATAAAACATAAAATATTTATTATATTTAAACAAAAATAAAAAAAATGATACCAAATGTTACAAAAATTACAAAATAAATTAGTAAATGTTACAAAAAAATGATATCAATTATTAATTAGTTTATAACTAACATAAAATTTATGCCTGTAATTACAAAAATATGTTAAAACTACGTGAAATTATAAAATATTACAAAAAAGAAAGGCAAAACACGACAAAAAAACAGTAAAGCGCCATTTTATAATATGTGTATGCCTTAAAAAGGCGCAATATACCGTACATAAAATTACTTATTAAATGCTAAGCAAATAATAAATAACATAAAGCGGTAAACAAATAATTAAAAGCAGGTGAAAATTATGTCCGCGTTAGTAAAAGCACTACCCAAAATACCATCGCTACAAAAAGTAATACAAATATTTAGGCCATTAATTTTGCAAATAATATGTGCGGGCATAACCGTTTTAGCGGCTTTTGCGCCCATGTTTGGCAATTTACGTCCGCTGGCAATAAGCTTTGCGGCGGCAGTACCCTCTCCCTATGCGCTTATAGTAAGCGCCAGCGCAGCAATTGGCTATGCACTTAGCTTAAATATGGACACAGCCGTGCCATACTTAATAACTATAGTTGCCCTTGGCATGGTAAGGGCAGTATTTTTAACATTTAAACGTCCAACGTCTCAATTGCCTGTTTTTGCATTTGCGGCCGCAGTATTTTATATGTTTATAGGTATTGGCATGTCGCTTGCGGCTTCTGCAAATATAACAACCTCACTGTTAATATTTAGCGAAAGCTGCCTAATATTTGGGCTAAGTGTTTTTTTAAAAAAGGGGTTAATAACACCATGGCGCAATGTACAAAGTTTATCGGCCGAGGCAAGGGCTAGCTTAATGTTTGTATTAATGGTACTGCTTATTTGCACAGGGCCGTATAGCATATACGGTGTACATATAATACATATAGCTGCGGCAATGGTAACGCTTTTTGCCGCAATGACAGCAAGAGAATATGGCGGGGCGCTTGTGGCAATTGCCGCTAGCATAGCACTAGTTGCGTCAAACCCTGCATCAATTTATGCGGGTTTTGGCATTGCTGTTGCCGGCGTAGCAACAGGCTTTTTTTTACAAGAGAGCAAACTGCTTTCGGGGCTTATATTTTGCCTTGCCGGCTTTTTGGGTGTGCCCCTGGCCGAAAGTTTATCTCAGGGGTTGTTTTTCATGGCAGAGCTATTAATAGCCGCTATGATTGTAATGATAATACCATCTAGAATATTTGTAAGCGTTAATTTTGTTAAATCTAACAACCTTGGCAGGGCAACAATAACAACGCTTAGCGGTAGGTTAAATATGGTGGCAAGTGCACTTGCAAATGTTGGCAGCACACTAACAAGTGTTTGCGAAAGAATGCCAAGCCATATACAAACTTACAGCGATGTGTGCGATACTGTAACTAATGCGGTATGCAAAAATTGTGCAGGGTGCACTGCGTGTTGGTCGGGTGAAAACAGTGACGTATACGATGCATTTAATAATATGCAACATATATTGCAAAGTAGGGGTTATGTAACGCCTGCCGATTTATCTCAGCCGCTTTTAACAAAATGCAAGTTGCCAAAAAGGTTAACTTCGGCTTTAAGCACCATGTATAGGTTAAGTGTGCAAAACAGGGTAGCGCATCAAACTAACAAAACAATGCGTGCGGCATTGACAGAGCAATATAATGCAATGGCTGCGTCAATTTCGGGTATGGCAAGTACAATATACATGGAGGAAATGCCCGATAAAAGAAAAGAAAAAAGAATAGAAAAACTTTTTATACAGCTGGGCGCAGACCCGTTAGAAGTTAGCGTGTTTACAGATACACACGGATGTTTAAATGCAAATGTTCAAATTGTGCGAATGACATTTACTACAGAAGAACTGGACATGCTGACTAATGAAGTAGCAGTAATATGCAGGTGTAAATTTAATAGGGCAAGGTGTGAAAGTGTATATGCAGCTACGCGCCTAGTGTTTGTGCAACAAACACTTTTTGTGCCAAATTTTGGCGTTTACGCTATTGCCGCAAAAGAGAATATATCGGCAGATGCACATAAAACATTTACAGACGTAAAGGGCTGTGCACACGCTTTGCTTTGCGACGGCATGGGAACTGGCAAGTATGCGGCGGTAGACGGTAACTTAGCGGCAAATTTAAGCGAAAAACTATTAATGGCAGGTTTTGCCGCAAGCGATGCCGCAAGACTTGTAAATGTGGCAATGTCGTTAAAAGGCAACACCGACAGTGGCGCAACGCTAGATGCTATAACTGTAAACCTATATACAGGCAAAGCAAAATTTTTTAAAGCCGGTGCAGTTGCGTCGTTTTTAGTAAGGCAAGGTGTAGTAACAGTGTTGGAAGGAGATAGTTTGCCAATTGGTATACTTGGCAGTGTAACGGGAAGAAGCGGCAACTTAACTTTAGAACAAGGGGATACTGTGGTAATGGTAAGCGATGGAGCGCTAGCCATGGGTAAAGAGCGCATATGTGCAATGCTTGCGGCTGCAGGCAGTGTTAGCCCAAAAACAATGGCAAAGCGCATTGCACAAGACGCAATGGCGCGAAGTAAAAGAGCAGATGATATTACAGCTATATGCCTAACATTACAAAAAAACAAAATGGAAAAATAAAATTGAAAAGGTAGTGACATATATGTAAAAAAACAAGCCCATGGTTATAAAACCATGGGCTTGTTTTTTTAATTAAAGTTTATGCAACTACAAATTAGTTGTTTTGCATTTTTGATATATATGCAAACACATTACGGCACATAAACATAAACTTGCTGTACACCGTTGGCTGCGCTCTCCGAATAAGTCTCGTAAAATAAGTCTACTTGCATTCTGTTTGTGTTTATAAATGCGCCTGTGTCGGTGGCAATTGCCCAGCCGTAAATAAAATGGCCGTTTGTGCTAACTATATACACCTTAGTGCCGTAAGGAATAACTGTTGGGTCTACAGCAAAAGTACCATAGTAAAGGCCAAGCCCACTAGAACCCTTGCCCGTTGCCGAATAATAGCCGGTTGCTTTCATTTCATAAACTGTGCTGTAACTGCTTGGTACATTATCTGTAACTGTAATGCCCTCAGGTGGCTCAAGCTCGCTAACAGGTACACCTGCCTTATAAGATTTCAATATCTCAGTAACCGGCTCTACATGCTCGCTTGTAGATATAGTTGTTGTCTCCACAACTTCGCCGTTAACAATTTTGTCTTGTAATATCCCGTTTACATAACCATCTTGTCCCTCTTGTATAACTTTCACGTAGTCTTGAAATTGATAAAACAAACTTGTATATTGCATTTCGGTTTCATAAGGTATAACGTCGTCTATTTCGTATTGAACATACTGTACCCTAAAAAGTTCTATGTCGGTTGTTTGGCTTGTAACTATTTCGGTAAGAGCGGGCTGTGTGTAATCATGCTCGCCAATTGCGTAGCCGTTTTCGGTAAGAACTTGCTGTACGGTTTTACTAAGAGATTTAAATTGCACGCTCTCTCCGTCGGCAGTAACAGTAACGTCAAAAGCTGTTTCTAGGTTAATATGTGCAAACTCATCATCGCTTAAAGTTACCGTAATGCCATCGTGTGGCTGTGCATTAACACCTGCAAGAGATAATGCATATTTTGGTGCAACAATAGGCGCAAAAATTTGCGCTGTGTTTTCATTGTTTACACTAATTGTAACAAACCTCATAGTGTGGTTTATAACTAAAAAACAAGCAAGCATTATAACACAGGCAAACAAAGTTACCGCTAATTTCACAAATAAGCCGCTAAGTTTGCGGCGGTATATTTCTGTAATTCGAGACATAAATTCTCCGTTTCTGTTTTGTACATTTTTTATGTGTGCAATAAACATTTTACAAGCGTAATTTTAACAAAAACATAAAAATACGTCAAGCAAAGCAAAAATTGAAATAAATAAAACGGCGAAGCGCCGACAAACCATGTATATAACACAACTTTTATTAATAAAACACTTGCATTTTAATTAAAAATATGTTATATTATGCTATGCCGCACGGAATGGGTGCAAAAACGCTGTTGAAAAAGCACAGCTGCCCACATACGGCGAGACTTATATTAAACGAGGGATTATTATGTACGCAGTTATTCAAACAGGCGGTAAGCAGTACCGTGTACAAAAAGGTGACACAATTTTTGTGGAAAAACTTGAAGTACAAGCAGACGACACATTTACTTTTGAAGACGTTTTAGCTATTGGCGAAGACGGCAAAGTAAAAGTGGGCTCACCTATGGTAAAGGGTGCAAAAGTAACAGGCAAAGTAGTTAAAAACGGTAAAGGCAAAAAAATTAACATTTTAACATATCGCCCTAAAAAAGGCAGTATGCGCAAAATGGGTCATCGCCAACCGTATACAAAAATTGAAATAACCGATATTGTCGGGTAACATAAAAGGGGAGTTTTACAATGGCACATAAAAAAGGTGTTGGATCCACTAAAAACGGAAGAGATTCCGAGTCTAAGCGTCTTGGAGTAAAGCGAGCAGACGGACAATTTGTGCTTGCCGGCAATATACTTGTGCGTCAAAGAGGCACACATATTCACCCAGGTAACAATGTAGGACGCGGAAGTGACGATACTTTGTTTGCACTTGCAGACGGCAAAGTTAAATTCGAGCGCATGGGCAGAGATCGCAAAAAAGTAAGCATAGTTCAATAATTAAGTTTACTAATAAATGCTTGTAAAAGTGTTTGTTTAAAATAACCCTCCGCCGGAGGGTTATTTTTGTATGTAAAACTAATGTGTAAAAATTAATTATATAAGTGTGTGTTTAAACCGGCGTGTGTATTGCCGCCATAAAAAATAAACAACAGTGCAAATAAATTAATTTACTTTACAAAATAGTTTGCTTGTTTACATTATAAAGGGAGATAAAAATGTTTATAGATACAGCCAAAATTAGCGTAAAAGCAGGAAACGGAGGCAACGGTGCTGTTTCGTTTCACCGAGAAAAATACGTGGCGGCAGGTGGCCCCGACGGCGGTGACGGTGGACGAGGCGGAGACGTTGTTTTTGTTGCCGATGCCAACTTGTCTACACTTATGGACTTTAGGTATAAGCGCAAATACGAGGCAAAAAATGGGCAAGATGGCTCTAGCAACAATTGTAGCGGAAGAAAAGCCGACAGCCTAATTATAAAAGTGCCGCACGGCACACTTATTAAGCATGCTCAAACAGGCCTAATTATTGCCGATATATCTGGCGACGAGCCTGTTGTAATTGCAAAAGGTGGCCGCGGTGGCTGGGGTAACTCTCACTACGCAACGCCAACAAGGCAAATACCTAAATTTGCAAAACCGGGAAAAGCCGGAGAAAAACTAGACATTCAGCTTGAGCTTAAACTTATAGCCGATGTAGGCCTTATTGGCTTTCCTAATGTTGGTAAAAGCACTACAATAAGCGCAATAAGCGCCGCTAAACCTAAAATAGCAAACTACCACTTTACAACATTGTCGCCTGTTTTGGGCGTTGTAACAGTTGCCGAGGGCGCAAGCTTTGTTGCTGCAGACATACCCGGACTTATAGAGGGTGCAAGCGACGGCGTTGGCCTTGGCCATGCGTTTTTGCGCCATGTAGACAGATGCAGGCTTTTATTGCACGTTGTTGACGTTAGCGGCTGCGAGGGCAGAGACCCAAAAGAGGATTTTGAAAAAATTAACGAAGAGCTGTTAAAATTTTCGCCCGATTTGGCATCTCGTCCACAAATTGTGCTTGCAAATAAAAGCGATATTGCTAGCAAAGAGCAAATAGAAGAGTTTGAAGAGTTTATAAAACAAAAAGGGTTGCAAATAATGCAAATATCGGCTGCAACAAGGCAAGGGTTAAACAAATTGCCGGGAATAGTATACGAGGAACTGCAAAAACTACCTAGCGTAACTGTTTACGAGGCACAGTATGTAAAACCGGAAGCTGCTGTTAGCGGCGAAGCGTTTACAATTGAAAAAGAGGACGAAAGCACGTATGTAATAGAATGCCCATACTTAGTGCGAATTTTAGAGGGCGCCGATGTGGACGACTACGAGAGCTTGCAGTTTTTCCAACGCAAACTTGTGGATATTGGCGTAATAGACAAACTGCTTGAAATGGGCGTAAAAGAAAACGACACAATTAGAATAGACGATTTTGAATTTGACTACGTATTTTAATATAATACTTTGCACAAACTAAATATAAAGGAAGATAAACATGCAAAGCGATGAGTTAGCGCCAAACGAAAACGAAGTAGATATACATGAAATATCAGCGGTATCGCTGGCATTTTTGGGCGATGCAGTGTTTGAAACACTTGTGCGTGTGCGCCTTGTAAAAACAACAAGGTATACGCCAAGTAAATTACACGCAAGTGCTATAAAACTTGTTAGTGCAACAGGGCAGCACAAAGCGCTAAAATTTATAATGCCGCTTTTAACGCAACAAGAAAGTGCAGTTGCGCGCCGCGGTAAAAACACGGCTAAAACTACTGCTGCAAAAAATGCAGCACCAAAATACTACAGCGCCGCAACAGGCCTAGAAGCTTTGTTTGGATTTCTTTATTTAAAAAACGAAAAACAACGTATAACCGAACTTTTTAATATTATTTGGGAAAATATTTATTTAAAAAGCGACGAAGAATAAAAGTGCTAAACAATTATTTTAAATTCAAGGCGCCAAATAGCACGCCTTGACATTATTTATTGCATGTTTATAATTATAGTATTATAAAGGCAAAAAAACATTTAAGTTTAAGTATTAAACTGTATATTAAAAAATAAGCGTGTTATAAAAGGGGAGAGCAACTTGCAAATTATGGAAGTTAAGGTAAATATAATACCGGTACTTATTGGTGCCGACATGAACTGCTATTCGGTGGCAAGGGCGTTTCACGAGTTAGATAACAAACATATATCTTATGCGTTTGGCCGCTGGCAAATGGGCGAAACAATGTACAGCGACATTATAAAATTTAAACAAGTTGAAGATATAGACAACAAAGATACGCTTATAAAAGTGATTACAGATTTTGCAAATAGTAAAAAAGACAGTAAATTAATAGTTATTGGCTGTACAGATGATTATGCCAGCTTGTTAATTGAAGTTAAAGATGATTTGCCGCAAAACTGTATTGCTCCATATATAGATGTTTTGCTTAGAGATAAACTTGTAAACAAAGATGATTTTTACAAAATGTGCGATGAATACGGACTTTTGTATCCAAAAACAGTTAATATAACACAAAAAACCGATGCGCAAGAACTTACAGAGGAAAAACTGGGTTTTAAATATCCTGTAATAATAAAACCGTCAAGCAGTATTAGGTACTGGAAATTTCCGTTCGATGGAATGAAAAAGGTTTATGTATCTTATAGTGCGCAAGAGAGCGAAAAAATACTGCGCAATATTTTTAACAGCGGATACGATGACATAATGCTTGTGCAAGACATGATACCGGGCGATGACAGTTATATGAGAGTGCTAACAGCGTATTGCGATAAAAACCACAATGTGCGCATGATGTGCATGGGCCATGTGGGCCTAGAAGAACACACACCTAAGGCAATTGGCAATCACGCAGCTATTATAACCGAATACAACGAGCAAGTTATGACGAGCATAAAAGAGTTTTTACAAAAAATTAAATATACCGGATATGCAAACTTTGACATTAAATACGACACAAGAGACGGCACTTACAGAATATTTGAAATAAACTTGCGACAAGGAAGAAGCAATTATTATGTAACAGGTGCGGGCTTTAATATAGCGCGCTATATTTTGGCCGATAGATTTTACGATAAACATATTAATGCATGCGATATATGTAAAACCGAACATTATTGGCACAGTGTACCAAACGGTGTTGTGTTTAAATATGTTAAAAACAAAGAATTTGTTGAAAAGGCAAAACAGCTTATTAAACAAAAAAACGAAAGCATAACGTTAAAATACAATTATGATTTAAAATTAAATCCTAAGCGTTTTGCTTACTATGTAATACACATGCACAGGTATTTTAAAAAGTTTAAAAAATATTGCAAATAATTTTTAAAGCGGCTATGTTGTTTTAAAAATGCGGCAAACTAAAAGGGGTTGCACCAAATATGGCTAATACTATAAAACCAAACGGTAATAACGCACCTAAAATGCTTGGTATTTTAGGCGGGGTTGGCCCAATGGCAACTGTATATTTTTACGAAATGCTTATTGCCCACACAAAAGTGAAATGCGACCAAGACCATATAGACCTTATAATAAATTCTAGAGCAACAACACCCGATAGAACGGCATTTATACTAGGGCAAAGCTCAAACAGCCCGTTTGACATTATGGTTAGCGATGCACAAAAGCTTGTGCAATTTGGCGCAGACGTGCTTGCAATACCTTGTAACACGGCACACTATTTTTACAACAAGCTAAACGAAAACATAAATGTACCAATAATTAACATGGTGCAAAATACAGTTAAAAAAAGCAAAACACAGTGTAGTAAAGTAGGTATACTTGCAACAAGCGGCACAATATGTACAAAAACATATCAAATACAGTGCGAAAACGAAGGGTTAAAGTACGAAGTGCCAAGCGATGAAAAGCAAAAAATGTTAATGAGTATTATTTACGACGACATAAAACAAGGAAAACCTGCAAATATGCAGGCGTTTAACATAATAGTGCAAGAGCTTAAACAAAACGGATGCGACAGTGTAATACTTGGTTGTACAGAGCTATCGCTTATAAAAAAGAACGAACATTTAAACGAATTTTATATAGACAGCATGGAAGTGCTTGCGAAATGTGTAATAGAAACATTTAATAAAACACCAATAGGTTTTTAAAACGGAATAAAATTAATTAAAAACGGCAGAATGGGAGAAAAACATGTGCGGATTTACAGGCTTTACAGGCCAAATTAACGGCAAAGACGATGTGCTAAAACAAATGACACAGCGTATTGTACACCGTGGCCCCGACATGGGCGATATTTACACAGATGAAGATGTGGCACTGGGTTTTAGGCGCCTTTCTATACTAGATTTATCGGAAAATGGCGCACAGCCAATGATAAGCGAAGACGGCGACACAATAGTTGTGTTTAACGGCGAAATTTACAACTTTATGCACATAAGAAAAGACCTTGAGCAAAAGGGATATAAATTTAAATGTAATGCCGACACAGAGGTTTTGCTTCACGGATACGAGGAGTACGGCATAGATATTATTTACAAATTGCGCGGTATGTTTGCTTTTGTTATTTGGGATAAAAAGCAAAAAACAATGTTTGGCGCAAGAGATATTTTTGGTATAAAACCTTTTTACTATTGCCCAATAGACGATGGAAAAAATATGATATTTGGCAGTGAAATAAAAAGCTTTTTAGACCACCCAAAATTTACAAAACAAGTAAATAAGCAGGCGCTGCGCGCATATTTAACGTTGCAATATTCGGCAACACAACAAACATTTTTTAAAGGTGTTTATAAGTTACCTGCAGCACATTACTTTACATTTAAAAACGGTGTAATGGAAACTAAACGCTATTGGGACTGTGAATTTGATGAAAAACCGCAAGATTTTGATGAATGTGTAAATAAATTAGATGAAGTTATACACGAGAGCGTAGCAGCGCATCGAATAGCAGACGTTAAAGTTGGCTCGTTTTTATCGGGTGGGGTAGACAGTAGCTATATAGCTGCGGCCCAAATGCCAAACAACACATTTAGTGTAGGATTTGACTACCATAAATTTAACGAAACAGACTATGCAAAAGAGCTGAGCGACAAGCTTGGCATTACAAATTACAAAAAGCTATTAACTGCCGATGAATGTTTCGACGCATTTGCCGACATACAGTATCACATGGACGAGCCACAGAGCAATCCGTCTAGTGTGCCGCTTTACTTTTTAGCGCAAATGGCAGCACAGCACGTTACTGTTGTGCTTAGTGGCGAGGGTGCCGATGAAATTTTTGCCGGATACGAATGGTATGCCGACACGCCTACAGTAGAGAAGTTTAAAAAAAGCATGCCATCGCCAATACGCAAAGCGGCAGGTGCAATTGCAAATAAATTGCCATACTTTAAAGGCAAAAACTTTTTGCTAAAAAGCGCCGAAAACCCCGAAAATTACTTTGTTGGCCAAGCAATGGTTTTTACAAACGAAGAGGCGCAAAGTGTGCTTAAGCCGGAGTATCAAGGCGGTAAAAGTGCGTTTGAACTTGCTAAAAAGTTTTATGCAAGGGTAAAAAACAAACACGAAATAACTAAAAAGCAGTATTTAGATTTAAATATGTGGTTGCCCGGAGATATTTTATTAAAGGCCGACAAAATGTGTATGGCTCACTCGTTAGAGCTTAGAGTGCCTTTTTTAGACAAACAAGTATTGGAATTTGCCCGAACAATTCCGGTAGAACACCGCATTAACGGTACAAATACAAAAATTGTTATGCGTGCTGCAGCCAATAAAACTTTGCCCGACGAATGGGCAAACAGACCTAAAAAAGGTTTTCCTGTGCCAATACGCTACTGGCTAAGAGAGGAAAAATACTACAATATAGTTAAGAAGTATTTTACTGCCGACTACGCAAAAGAATTTTTTAATACAGAACATATTAACAAATTGTTAGACGACCATTATAACGAAAAGCAAAATAATCAGCGCAAAATATGGACGCTGTTTACATTTTTAGTATGGTATAAACGCTTTTTTGTAGATGAAGTATAACCCGAAAGGATAAAAAAATGGATAATAAAAAAACATTTTACATTACAACGCCAATTTACTACCCAAGCGATAATTTGCATATAGGCCACAGTTACACAACTGTAATTTGCGACGCACTTGCAAGGTATAAACGTATGCAAGGATTTGATGTAATGTACCTTACGGGTACAGATGAGCACGGCCAAAAAATACAAGATAAAGCCGGTGATAAAGGGGTTAGCCCAAAACAGTATGTAGATGAAATTGTTAGCGGCATAAAACAACTTTGGACACTTATGGACATAAAAAACGATAGGTTTATAAGAACAACAGACGACTACCATGTAGAGGCAGTGCAAAAAATATTTGAAGACCTATATAAAAAAGGCGACATATATAAGGGCAGCTACACAGGGCATTATTGTAAACCGTGTGAAAGCTTTTGGACACAAAGCCAGTTAAAAGGCAATAAATGCCCCGATTGCGAGGGAGAAGTATACGAGGCAAGCGAAGAGGCATACTTTTTTAAAACAAGCAAGTATGCCGATAAATTGCTAGAGCTTTATAAAAATAATCCTGAGTTTATACAACCCGAAACACGCAAAAATGAAATGATAGCATTTATAAATCAAGGCCTACAAGATACTTGTGTTAGCCGCACAAGTGTAAAATGGGGCATACCTGTTAGTTTTGATACAGACCATACAGTTTATGTTTGGGTAGATGCCCTTAGCAACTACATAACTGCACTTGGGTATGAAAACGAAACTTATAATGATTTTGACAAGTATTGGCCTGCCGATTTACACATAGTTGGCAAAGAAATATTGCGTTTTCACACAATAATTTGGCCGGCACTTTTAATGGCATTAAATTTACCGTTGCCAAGTAAAGTTTTTGGCCACGGCTGGGTGCTTTTAGATGGCGGCAAAATGAGCAAAAGTAAAGGAAATGTTATAGACCCGGTTGTGCTGTGCAACAGATATGGCACAGACGCTATACGTTACTTTTTATTGCGCGATATACCTTTTGGCAACGATGGTGTTTTTTCTAACGAGGCACTTATTACACGTATTAACAGCGATTTAGCAAACGATTTAGGTAACCTGTTAAGCCGAAGCGTGGCAATGGTAGAAAAATATTTTGAGGGCAAGCTATTATGCGATAAAAGTCACTTACAACGTGCTAAAACACAAAACAATGATGAGTTAAAACCTGACAAAGAGCTAATAGAAATATACGAAAACATGCCAGAAAACGTTACAACTTGCATGGATAAACTGCTTGTGCCACAGGCTTTACAAGAGATATTTAAGGGTATACAACGTGCCAATAAATATATAGATGAAACTATGCCTTGGCAGCTTGCAAAAAGCGAAGAGAACAAAGCAAGACTTAGCGAGGTGCTTTACAATTTGTGCGAGGCACTAAGGTATACAGCAGTGCTACTTGCGCCATTTATGCCAAGTACAGCAGCAGAAATTGCAAATAGGCTTAATTTTAACGCCGAGAGTATTAAATTAGATGATTTAGCAAAATTTGGCGGTATGCCAAGTGAATTTAGTGTAAAAAAAGGTGAAGTTCTTTTTCCCAGAATTGATGTAGAAAAAGAACTTGAGGAGCTTGCAGCTGCACAAAACGCTTTAAAAGAGAGCACAGAGCAAAGCGGTGTAAGCGAACAGCAAGAGGCTATGGAGCTTGAACACAGACCTGAAATTACAATAGACGACTTTGTTAAGTGTGAAATGAGAGTGGCAAAAGTGTTAAATTGCGAAGCGGTGCCGAAAAGCAATAAACTGCTAAATTTAACCCTGTTCGATGGCGAAAAACAGCGCACTATACTTTCGGGTATTGCAAAGTTTTATAAGCCCGAACAATTAGTAGGCAAACATGTTGCAATTGTTGCAAACTTAAAGCCGCGCCCAATGCTTGGTGGCAAATATACAAGCGAGGGTATGGTACTTTCGGCAGAGGGGCCAAATGGCGAGTTAAACGTGGTAACGTTTGATGAGTGTGTGAAGCCGGGAAGTTTGTTAGGGTAAATTTGTTGATGTACCGATATATTGTGAAATATATACAAACAACTGTAAAAAATATGTTGCATTTTTATTGCAATAATAATAAAATAACTATTATAGAGTAAAAAAGGGTAAAAAATGATATTTGACACGCACACTCACTACACAAGCTCGAAATATTGCGATAATTTGCACGATATACTTTTGCATATTAAGGAAAATAATGTTTGTAATGTTGTAGACTGTGCAACAGATTTGCAAAGTGCAAACGAGAGCATAGCACTTGCGCAAACATACCCTTGGTTTTACACTGCGGTTGGTATTCACCCACAAAGTTTAATAGATGAAGATTCAACAACAACAAAAGTATTTAAGGGCAACTGGAGGGCAGAGCTACAGCAAATTGAAAAGCTTATACAGCACGAAAAGGTAGTTGCTATAGGCGAGTGTGGGCTGGATTATCACTGGCCTGTGCCAAAACAAGAACAAGAACAAATGTTTTTAGCGCACATAGAACTTGCCAAAAAGCACAATTTGCCAATACTAATACACGACAGAGAGGCACACGAGCCAATGTACAACGTGCTTAAAAAGCACAAACCATTTGGTATTTTGCACTGCTACTCGGGCAGTGCGCAAGACGCTAAGTGGATAACCGAAAACGGGTTATACATTGGTGTGGGCGGTGTAATAACATTTGCAAACAGTAAAAAGCTTCAGCAATGTGTAAAAGAAACGCCGCTAACAAAAATTGTGCTGGAAACAGATTGCCCATACCTTGCTCCTGTTCCGCATAGGGGCAAACAGTGCAACAGTGCAATGGTTATTCATATAGCGCAAAAAATTGCAGATATTAAAGAGATATCAGTTGAAGAAGTATTAAATATAACAAGGGAAAACGCGAATAATATTTTTAAGATATAAGCATAAAAAAGGCAATTTCATATTGGCAAATTTCATGCTTAAATGTGCAAAACAACTTAAGTTTTGCATAATAATCGGCCGTATTTTAACATAAAAAAATTGTACGCTCGCTAATTGACCCATTTAAGTAAATAGGAGATTTGTCATGGCAACACTGTATATTACCGATTTAGACGGAACTTTGCTAAATGAAAATGCAAAGTTAACACAAGAAAGCATTGATATTATAAATGGCCTTATAAACGATGGCATATTGTTTACGGTTGCAACGGCGCGAAGCCCTGCAACAACTGTTGGCATTTTAGAAAAGTTGAATATTAACATACCGGTTGTTTTAATGACAGGTGCCATTGTATACGACCTTAAAAATAAGGTAAGTATGAAAACATCGCATCTTTCAACAAATTCTGTAAACAGTATATGTAATATTTTAGAGAGTACAAACCAAAATGCAATGGCCTACAGTGTTGTGGAGTCTAGCCTTTATGTGTACCATAAAAATTTAACATGTCCACTGGAGCATAAATTCGTGGCACCAAGAATTGCATCTCCTTATAAAAAGTTTGTTGAAATTAACAACTATTTTGATGCATTGAACAATACAAAAGTGGTTATGTTTTTAATGTGCATACCAAATTTAGAACAAGCAAATGCGACGTATAAGATGATAAATGACATAGAGGGTATAACATGTTATTTTTACCCTTATGAATATGACGATACAGGATACCTGCTTGAAATATATGAAGAGAATTGTTCAAAGGCATCGTCTTTAGACATGTTAAAAAAGCAGTGTGGTGCCGATAGAATTGTTGCATTTGGAGATAATGTTAACGATATGCCGCTTTTTGCGGTTGCAGATGAATGTTATGCCATGCAAAATGCAGTAACAAGTTTAAAAGAAATGGCAACAGGCGTTATTGGCAAAAATAGCGATGACAGTGTGGCAAAATTTTTAAAAAACCACTTTAAAAAATAAATTATAATTTAATGTGTAAAAATGGTTTTAAGCGCCAAATGGCGATATAAACAGAATAAAATAGCGGAAAGGATTGTATTTACAATGAAAAAAACAACAACTTTATTAACACTTATAATAATACTTTCGGCATTAATAGGCGCAGTTAGCGCTATGTTTGTGTATTTAAAAAGACGCGAAAAAGAGCTTGATGAGTACGAGCAAATATTATTTGATAGCGATATTATTGCACAAGAAGCTGAATTGGCACAAGTGGCAGAATAATTGCGCTTATACGGTAAATATAAAGCCGGCCCAATAAAAAGGAGCATGTGCTGTTATGGAAATAGAAAGACAGTGGCTTATTAGCAAATTCCCCGATGATGAAGGCATAGAATGTATAAAAACTGCAATAGTTAAACAGGGATATATAAGCACAAAACCTGCTGTGCGAATACGAAGCACAGATGAAAACGGCAAAATAACGTATAAATTGTGCTTTAAAGGCAAGGGCACACTTGTAAGGCGAGAGTTTGAAATAGACATAGACGAAAGTGAATTTAACGAGCTATGCCATTTTGTAAACGGAGAGCTAGTAACAAAAAATTATAAGGTATATAGCTTAGATGATGGTTTAATGTTAGAGGCAAGCCTAGTAGATGAAGGTAAACCCACTGCGTTTTACTATGCCGAAGTGGAGTTTGAAACACAACAGCAGGCAAATAAGTTTGTTCCCCCTGCCTTTTTGTTACAAGAAAAAACGTACGATGAAAACTTTAGCATGAGTGAATACTTTAAGCGAACACGCCTAAATAGCGAAAAATAAAATATTAATATATTAAATACACCACAATTTATTGTGGTGTATTTTGTTTTTTTAAACAAAATACACTTTGCATTATAGGCAATAAGTAAATTTATTAAGTTTTTTAAATTTAGTATTGTATAACACTATATATAGTGTTATAATTAAAACATATTTTGCTTTAGCCACTTTATAAAGTTGGCAATTAATATTAATAATTAAGCGGTTGTAGTATTTATATGTTAACATATGTGGGGGGAAGTTAAGTGGCAGTGTCGGAAATTGGGAAAAATGCACTAAAGGTACTTGAAAAAAGATACCTTGCAAAAGACGCAAACGGAAACAATATTGAAGATGTTGAAGGTATGTTTAGGCGCGTTGCAATAGCTGTTGCAAGTGCAGAAGTAAAGTACGATGAAACTACAGATGTTGTGCAAACAGCTGAAGAGTTTTACAAGCTTATGACTAGTCTTCGTTTTTTGCCAAACTCTCCAACACTTATGAATGCAGGTAGGGCTATGGGTCAGCTATCGGCTTGTTTTGTTTTGCCAATAGAAGACAGCATGGAAGCTATATTTGAGGCAATTAAACAAGCTGCGCTTATACATAAATCGGGCGGCGGCACAGGGTTTTCGTTTAGTAGGTTGCGCCAAAACGGTGCTACTGTAAATACAACAGGCGGTGTTGCAAGTGGCCCTGTTAGCTTTATGCGTGTGTTTAATATGGCCACAGAGGCTGTAAAACAAGGCGGCACAAGGCGTGGCGCAAATATGGGTATATTAAGGGTAGACCACCCAGACATAGAAGAATTTATAAACTGTAAATCCGACAACAAAGACATAACAAATTTTAATATATCTGTTGGTATAACAGAGGCGTTTATGGCAGCGGTACAAAACGGTGAAGATTACGATTTATTAGAGCCAGTAACTCACAAAGTAGTTGCAAAGAAAAACGCAAGAGAAATTTACAACAAAATTGTAAATGCCGCATGGCTAAATGGCGAGCCTGGCATTATATTTTTAGATAGACTTAACAAAGACAACGTAGTGCCGGCACAAGGCGAGATAGAGAGCACAAACCCATGTGGAGAGCAACCGCTTTTACCGTACGAGAGTTGCAACCTTGGCAGCATTAACCTTGTAAAAATGCTTAGAAGAACAAGTGATGGCACGTTTGAAATAGACTTTACCCTTTTAAGAAAAACAGTGCATTCGGCAGTACACTTTTTAGATAACGTAATAGATGTAAATAATTACCCGCTAGAAAAAATAGGCGAAGTAACGAAAGAAACACGCAAAGTTGGCCTTGGAATAATGGGCTTTGCCGATATGCTTTTGTACATAGGCATGGCTTATAACAGCGATGAAGCAATAGAGTTTGCCGAAAATATAATGAATTTTATTAACATAGAAGCGCACAATGCCAGCAAAATAATTGCAAGAAAACGCGGTGCATTTCCACTGTTTTATTCAAGCATATATGCTCAATCTGTACCAATGCGCAATGGCACTGTAACTACAATTGCACCAACAGGTACACTTAGCATGATAGCCGGTTGTTCGTCGGGTGTAGAGCCTGTTTTTGCGTACGTTTATATACGCAATATAATGGACGGTACCGAAATGATAGAGGTAAACCCTGTTTTAAGGTACGAACTGGAAAAAAGAGGCCTTTTCTCGAAAGAGCTTATGCGCAAAGTAGCCAAAGAGGGCAGCCTTGCACACATAGATGAAATACCTGAAGAAATTAAAAATGTGTTTGTATGTTCTCACGATATAACCCCAGAATACCACATAAGAATGCAAGCGGCATTCCAACGTCATACAGACAATGCTGTATCTAAAACAATAAATATGCCAAACACAGCAACGAAGCAAGACGTAAGTAATTGCTATATGCTAGCATATAAATTGGGATGCAAAGGCGTTACTATATACAGAGACGGCTCACGAGATGGACAAGTGCTTAATATTGGCAGTGTAAAACAAGGTGAAAATAAAAACGCAAACGAAACAACCGAGGGCGCATTGCCGGCCACTGCCGAACAAAAATACGAGGTAGCGCAATATGGTAACATAGTGCCAAGGCCAAGGCCTGCTGTTACAATGGGCTTTACCGAAAGAATGAAAATAGGTTGTGGAAACTTATACGTTACTGTTAACTACGATCAAAACGGTATTTGCGAGGTATTTACAAGTACTGGTAAGGCAGGCGGTTGTCCAAGTCAAAGCGAGGCAACGGCAAGGCTTGCAAGTGTTGCACTTCGCAGTGGAATGAGCGTAGATGAAGTTTTTGATCAGTTAAAGGGTATACGCTGTCCTTCCACAATTAGGGCGGGCAATGTTAATTGCACGTCTTGCCCGGACGCAATAGCAAAAGTGCTTAGAAAAGTAGATTCGTTTATAAAGCAAGAGGACAATGAAAAACGAAATGCGCTAGAACCGGAAAAGGTTTTACCGAGCAAATCGGTAATAAACTTGGTGCAAAAAAATAGCGAGCCTGTAAAAATGGCAGTTAACGAAACACCAAAACCATATACGGATACTCAAGTAAAAAATGACGATAAAATTGATTATTTAAACAATAACAATTTAGAGAAAAATATAAACCAAAATTTTGATATTGGATTGCCTGATAATGACAAATTCCAAGAAGAACATGTTATGGAAATTCCGGCAATACCAACATTGCAAAACAACGAAACACAACTTTTTGGAAGTATAGGTATAAACCCAAACGAGGTTAAAATACCCTATGCAAACGATATTACAGATATAACAGGCAGTGCACAGCAAGGCGAAATTGCATCGGATTTAGCAGCACAACGTCTTGTTGCAGTACCAATGCCACAATCGGCCAGCGCTATACACGAGTGTCCGGAGTGCTTTGGAGCAGTTGAACACGAGGGTGGCTGTGTAATATGCCGAAACTGTGGTTTTTCAAAATGCGGGTAGGCCGCACTTAAAATTGATTGCTTCTCATAAATAGATTATGTATGTGTGAGTACAAAGCCTGTGGTTAATGCCGCAGGCTTTGTGCTTTGTTTTTTTAAACTACATTAAATTAAAAGGCCGGGTTAAAATATAATTTATAAATTAACTGGAAATTAAAGTTTTATTAATGTATAATAAAAAGATAGCAAAAAAAGCAATTATTTAACAAGGAGAGCAAAAAATGACACAACCTATAATAACAAGGTTTGCCCCAAGCCCAACGGGTTATATGCATATAGGCAATTTGCGCACAGCCCTTTATGCATATTTACTTGCCAAAAGCACAAACGGCAAATTTATATTAAGAATAGAAGACACCGACAGGCAAAGGCTTGTAGAAGGTGCAACAGAAATAATACTTAATACATTAAATACAACAAACTTAATATGGGATGAAGGTCCGCAAAAAGGCGGTAAAAACGGGCCTTATATACAAAGCGAAAGACAGCATATTTATGACGAGTATGCGCAAAAACTTATAGACGCAGGACAAGCATATTACTGTTTTTGCAGTAAAGACAAGCTTGAAACCCAAAAAGACGGCGCAGATGAAATAATAGGATACGACAGACACTGCAGAGATTTGTCAAAAGAAGAGATACAAGAAAATATGGCAAATAAATTGCCGTATGTTATAAGGCAAAAAATGCCGCTTAGCGGAACAACTACATATGTAGATGAAGTATTTGGTGAAATAAAAACCGAAAACGAAGAGCTTCAAGACCAAATATTAGTAAAGGCAGATGGTATGCCAACGTATAACTTTGCCCACGTGGTAGACGACTACCTTATGGGTATTACACACGTAGTAAGGGGTAGCGAGTACGTAACAAGCACACCGAAGTATGTGCTTTTATACGATTGTTTTGGATGGGAGCGTCCAAAATACGTTCATTTACCGCTTTTAATGGGCCGTGGAGAAGACGGAAGTGTTAGCAAGTTATCTAAAAGGCACGGCGCAGTTAGCTTTGAAGATTTAGTAGAAAGCGGATTTTTACCCGATGCCATTATTAACTACATAGCATTTTTGGGTTGGTGCCCAAAAAACACAACACAAGAGATTTTTTCTTTAGCAGATTTGATAGATATATTTTCAGTAGATGCAATTAGCAAATCACCGTCGGTTTTTGACTATGACAAGTTAATGTGGTTTAACGGAGAGTATATAAAAGCGCTTACAGCCGAAGAGTTTTTTGAAAAAAGCAAGCCATACCTACAAAAAAGCTTAATAGGCTATACAAACGAAAACCTTGAAAGTGTAGCAAAACTTTTACACACGCGCATAAACACATTTAACGAAATACAACAAAAGGTACAGTTTTTAAGCGAGAGATTAACGGCAGATGCAGAGATGTACACAAATAAAAAGAACAAAACAACGCCGGAAAATAGCCTTGAAATGTTAAAAGGAGCTTTGCAAAGAATAGAGAGTATACAAAATTTTGACAATGATACTATTTTTGAAACGCTAAAACAATATGCACAAGAAAAAGAAATAAAACCTGCCAGCGTAATGTTTGCAGTTAGAATAGCCGTTGCAAGGCTTAGCGTAACTCCGGGCGGTGCCACCGACATAATGACAATACTTGGTAAAAAAGAATCTTGCGAAAGAATTAGCGAGCAAATAGAAATGCTTAGCGCACAAATATAAAAAACAGAAAGAGGCAAATAATAATGATTAAGATTACAATGGAAGACGGCAAAGAAATTAAATTGGAGCTATATGAAGATAAAGCACCTATTACAGTGCAAAATTTTATTGAACTTGTAAATGAAGAGTTTTATAACGGATTAACTTTTCATAGAATAATACCTGGATTTATGATACAAGGCGGATGCCCAGACGGGACAGGTATGTCTGGCCCGGGCCATACAATTAAAGGCGAATTTGAAAAAAATGGCATACAAAACGACATTAAACATACAAAAGGTGTAATAAGCATGGCTCGAAGCGGCGATCCCGATTCGGCAGGAAGCCAATTTTTTATAATGCACGAGGATGCGCCGCATTTAGACGGTAGTTATGCGGCATTTGGCAGCGTTGTAAGCGGTATTGAGGTTGTAGACGAAATAGCTGAGGTTGCAACAGATTACAGCGACAGACCAAAAACACCTGTTGTAATTAAAACAATAGAAATTATTGAAGAATAAATTAGCGAAACGGAATATTGAATGAAGAAAATTATACATTTTTTTTGGGATAAAAGTTTGCTTATTTTTTTAGTAATAGGTGGATTGAACACAATAATAAGCACGGTGGGTAGTCAATTGTTGCTTTCGCCTTTTACATTGTTTTTTGGGCAAGCAAGCGCATATTGGTTAAGTACATCTTTAATGTTTATTTTGTGCAGTATACCAAGCTTTTACTTTAACCGTAAGTACAGTTTTGAAAGTAAAGCTCCACTAGTGCCAAGCATTATTAGGTTTAGCACAGTAATAGCGGTTTGCTACTTGCTAGGGTTTGGCTTTTCATCGTTTGTTACGCCTGCAATTGTAGGTTTGTTTAGTAATTTTTCAATTAGTAGCGGGTTAATTACTCGCTTAGCAATGTTGTTGGGCCAAGTAATTTTTACCGGATTAAATTATTTAGGGCAAAGGCTTTGGGCGTTTAAAAAATAGCTCAGCAATAGGCTGGGCTGTTTTGCTCACTGCTTAAAACACCGCAATCGTCCGTTAGGTAAACGTACAAGTGAGCGCCGCTGCAACACACAAAAATGTGTATTTCAACGTCTCACACTGTGTTCGTTTACAGGCCTAGCTCATGCGGTATTTATGCGCAGCAAGCTGTGCTTGTTAATAGGCTGGGATGTTTTGCTCGCTGCTTAAAACACCGCAATCGTCCGTTAGGTAAACGTACAAGTGAGCGCCGCTGCAACACACAAAAATGTGTATTTCAACGTCTCACACTGTGTTCGTTTACAGGCCTAGCTCATGCGGTATTTATGCGCAGCGAGCTGTGCTTGCTAATAGGCTGGGATGTTTTGCTCACTGCTTATGTTAATTTAACTGGCGGTAAACGGTGTTTTTAGTTTAATTTAATATTAAAACCCTTATAAAGCTGTGTGGGCTTTGTAAGGGTTTTGTTTTTATATATGCCTGTTTTAGCGCATAATTTAAATGTATGTGCATATCATTTTATTGTACTAGCAAAAAATAAGGGGGCGGTAAAATGCAAAGGCATACTTATGCAAAAAATGCAGCAATACTAACGGCTACTGGCTTTGCGCTAAGAGCAGTAGGTATGTTTTTTCGTATATACATAGCGGCACTAATAGGTGCAAGCGGTATGGGTCTTTTTCAGCTTATTGCAACAGTTTATATGCTTGCAATAACATTTTCAAGTGCTGGCTTGCAAGTAGTTGCAACACGTATAACAAGCGAGCAAATTGTAAAAAATAAAAATGGATTAAAACATGCACTGAGAAGTGTATTAGCGCTTGGCCTTATTTTAGGTTTAGCAGGCTGTGCAGGCTTGTTTTTTGCTTCGCCGTATATTGCCACTTACCTTTTACACAATAGCAATGTGGCACTGGCGCTACAAATTTTAGCTCCAAGTTTACCATTTATGGCATTGTCTGGCATATTAAGGGGCTATTTTTTAGCAGTAAAAAAAGTAGGGCCAAATGTAACATCGCAAATATTCGAGCAAACCATAAGGTTAATTATAGTTTTTGGCTTGTTGCATATATTGGGTGACGTATCGGTAGAGATAAGTGTTGCCGCAATTGTTGTTGGCAACACAGTAAGTGAGGCGTTAAGCTGGGCATACTTAAGCTTAATTTACAAAAAAGAAATATCAAATAACAATGAACAAAAATCTTCATATAGCGTTGGTGTAATATGTAAGTTGCTTGCACCTATTGCGGCCTCTCAGTACAGCACAGGCACACTAAAAACTGTAGAAAACTTAATAGTACCAATATGCCTTGCAATGTACCTTGGTAACACAGATATTGCAATAGAGCAATTTGGCGCATTAAAAGGCATGGCAATGCCTGTTTTGTTTTTTCCGTTTTCTTTTATAGGTACGCTTGCAACGTTGCTTTTACCCGATATATCGGCGGCATATGTGCAAAACAAACAAGATATACTAAAGCGGTTAGTTGCGCGCGTTATGATAATGACAATAGGAGTATCTGTAATGGCGGGGGGCATGTTTGCCGTATTTGCAAACGAAATAGCACAAATACTATATAAAAGCAACGAAATAGGGTTTTATTTACAGGTTTTAGGTCCTCTTGCACCTTTTATGTATTTAGAAAGTATGGTAGATGGAATTTTAAAAGGCTTAAACGAGCAAGTGGCAACTTTTAGGTATACTATATTTGATTGCGTAATTAGAATAGTATTGATATATACATTGTTGCCACACTTTGGAATACTGGGTTTTTTATATGTAATGGTGGTAAGCAATTTATTTACGTGTATGTTAAATTTACGCAGACTATTAAAAGTAACAGGGTTAAAATTTAATATAAGGGCATGGTTAATTGGTCCGGCTGCAGCGGCTTTATTTGCGGGGTTAATATGTCAAGCATTAACATTTTTACACGTGTTTAAAGTAAACAATGTAATAGTACAAACAAGTATTGGCTGCATATTGTTTATGGTGTTTTATGTAATGTTAATGCCAAAATTGTCGGGGCTAAGTATAAGTAAAATAATAAGCAAGTAAAAAAAGGCGTACTTTGCACCATGCAAAGTATGCCTTTTAATATGATTTAAAACAACATTTAAATATATACAGTAAAAATAGTTTTAAACTGCGCTGTTTTGTAAAGGAACATTAGCTTTTGCCGTTTGTTCATCTTCTCCATAAAAGCGCATACGATATTCGTGCCAGTGGGCCGCGCCGTTTAAGCAGTCTTGTCGCATTTGTTCGCGCTCAAAAGCCTCGTCGGTTATTATGCTGTCGTCCCATTTAAATGCTATGTTAAAATTGCCGCTGGGTGCAAGTTTGTAAAGTGTTGCATACGTGTTTACTATATTTGCAAGTTGTGTTATACACATTTGCAAACTGTTTTGCAAGTCTTTAACTGCGGCATAACTGCGCTGTTTACTTGCCTTAATTTCTTCGGCTGTTTTGTCGGTGTTTTGTGGGTCCGACAACGTTCCGTATGCAAGCGAACAATTAAACTCTATACGTTTTAAAATTATATTTAGGCCGTTTTCAAAGCTTTTATCGCGCAGGCTTGGGGCATAAACATTGTAAAAGTCGCTGTCTGTACTTGCAAGTTTTCTAAACAAGCGTTGTTTGCCCTTGGGTAGGCGCGGTGTGTCATCGTTTAAGCCCATTAAAACATCTTGTGCTGCGTCTATTGCAAGTTCGCCGCCCTCAAACTCCCACATTAAACGAGAGTATTGTTCGTTTGCATTTAAAATTAACTCGCATGCACGCCCAAAAACAGATACACCAAGTGGGCTGTGCCTATCTATACTATTTGCGCCGGGTATGCGCAAATATGCAAAAAGTGGATGTTGCACATTTTTAATTTCTGTATATTCGGCTATATGTTTCCACGCTTGCACATCGGTTAATTTTATTGCATAGCCAAGGCTTGTGCCGTCCTTACTGCAAAAAGCTTTGTTTTCTATTGTATATACGTTATCTACTAAGTTGTGGTGCTCTAGGCGCGTATATACCATATTGCCAACGGTACATTGGTCGCAAAAAACTGCCCCTGTCATACGAGAGGAATTGTCAAAGGCTGTGGGAATAAAGCAATCGGCTTGAATAAAATCTATAAATACTTTGCCATTTGCAACGTAAGGTTTAAACACGCCTCCGCCCAAAGCACATGCATATTCGGTAAAATTGCGCAAATTGTTTAACGTGGGTGTAAGTGCATTTTTTATAAAATCGCCTCTTTCACCGTTAAACTTTATATTAGCTTCTATTGTTGCAAGGCGTGCAAATTCGCTGCAAATTGCACCGGCAAGGCCAATATTGGGTAAATTTGTGCTTTTAAAATAATTGCCGCTATATAAATTCGACCAAAGGCTTATTGCATTTTCCATTTTGCTACTTAAAGATGCATCTAACATTTTAGCGTCGTTTTCCGAGTACAAAAAATGGCGCACACACGTGCGCAAAAAATTTAACATTTTATAAAACATAAGCTATCTCCAATCTATCCATTTAAATTCTCGTGCCAAAATTGTTGCGCAAAAATAGCGCATTTCATCCATTGCATGGTCATCTTGCTTTAAAACTTCATCTTTGCCGCTAAGCGTATCGCTCCACCTATAAAGGTTAAACTCTTTTAAAATATTAACGCAGGTAGGGCTAATTTTTACTTTGCCGCCCTCTAGTAAACTTGCTGTTATACGTATGCCGTCTATAACGCTGTTAACCGCTTTTTTTACTGTAAAATGTGCATGCTTACGTATAGTTTGTATAAAAGATGCCGCGCTGGGGTCTATAACTATACTGCGAATTAAAAAGCCGCTTGCAAAAAGTTCAAGTTGATTGTAATACTGTTCGTCGGTAAGTTGTGTGGGCTGTTTTTTGCTGTCGTAGTACCACTCCTTAACGCGCACCGCTTTTGTGCCAACAACACACCAAAGGCCCATGCTAAATGGGTTTCTTGTGCCGTAATCTATGCTAATATAAAAAATACCGTTTATAATATGTGTGTCGTCGTGTAAAATTAAACTGCTGTTTCCTGCCGCCATTGGGTAAACAAGCCCTTCGGCAACAACCCATAATCCGCGCACATATCTGTCGTAAAACACACCAGAGTACATATTTTTATATCGTGTTTTCATTTGTGGTGTAAGGCTTGGGTTATCGTCCATTGTAAAATGCAAGTACAGTAAATTTTTTTGCTGTTTTTTTAATATCCACTCGGTGTAAAACCAGTGGTATGGTCCCTCTGGGTTGCAACTAAACCACCACTTGCTGCCAGGTACGCTGCACCTTGCAGTTGCCTGATTAACAAAACTTTCGGGCATAAGGGCAACCTCATCAAAAAGCACACCGGCAAGAGTTATACCCTGAATTAAATCGGCGCTGCCCTCATCTTTTCCACCAAAAATATAAAACTTGTTACAAACTGTGCCTTGGCAAACCAAAAGCAAATTTTCACTTCTAACTTCTTGTACAGTGTAGCCTCTTCCTCGCAACATGTGCTTTAACTGGTGCAATACATTGCGCCTAAAGCTGCCTAGCGTTTTGCCGCAAAGTGCAAAATTTTGCCTGTTAAAGCTTTCCATTGCCCACATGCAAAAAGATAGTGATAAACTTAAAGTTTTACCGCTTCTTATACTGCCATCGGCAATAATGCCATTGTGTGTATGCGTTTTATTGGTTATGTGCCAAAACGTAAGAACTTGTGCCTGTTTTTTAGTAAAGGGTGCATATTTAAAGGGTATAAAGTCTACAGTATGTTCTATTTTAAGTAATTGGGAATTTATAAATGCTTTTTTGGCATTTTGCAACTGTTTTTTTGCAAGCTCTTTTTTTTGAAGTGTTTTAGAGTGTGCGGCTCTTCGCTTTGCGTTTTGTATTGCTTTGTCGGTTTGTTGCCAGTTAATGTACAGCACCTCACTTTATGGGTTTATATTTTGCGCATATTAAATATAATTTGCACTTTAGTAACAATGCTATTTTAAGCTTAATAAACGTGCATAGCTATTAGTCTTCATCCCAAATGTCGCCTGTAACACTTTTTAGCGCACTATCAAAATTATCTTGTAATCCGTCATTTTTGCTAAAAGAGCTGTCATTTAATATATTTTCATCGTTGCTTAATTCGTCTTCGCCTTGTTTGTTTGGCATATCCTCGTTTTGACAAACCCTAACAGCGGCGAGTTCAATTTTACGCTTGTCATTTTCTCTGCGGTGCACATCGGCAGGGTTAAGCTCAAAATAGTCGGTAAGCCATGCAAGGGCCTTCATTCTATCGGCCAGCTTAATAGTAATGCCGTCTTTGCCTTGTTTAATTTCCGCTATAAGGCTGCCGTCAATTACGTCTTGTAGGTGTAGGTTAATTTCTTCGCTGTTTGGTAAAACAATACTTGTGCCACCCGTATCTCCGGTGTCAGACGAAACAGACGTAAAGCCAAGTTTAACAAAGTCAAATAAATCGGCAAAGGCAATATTAATATACTTTTGCACAATATCTATGCCCTCTATTAACAAAAGAGAATATTGTTGCTTTTTAAGCTGCTTAATACGGTTTTTAACGTTGCCTTGGCTTAAAAGTTTTGCACCCTCCTGCAAACATTTGCTATTTGGTATACCGGCGTAGCGTGCGGCGCTTTGTGCACTAAATGTGCGTAAATAGTTAACACAAAAAGCCTCTTCCCTTTCGGTAAGAGGTTTGTGAGCTTTTGCGGCTTTACACTTTAAATATGTATTATTTTTGCTTTCATTCGAAGTACGCTTTGCGCAAGTTTTTTCGACATTTGTACTCGCCTTATTTGTAACACTTTTTTTGTTTTGCGTAAACAATCACCCCTTTAAAAAATTTATAAATTAAATTAACAGCTAAATAAACTTATAACATAATAAAGGGTTCGTTTACTTACAAGTTGCATATTTATTGCATATTAAAACGCAGTGCATATTGTGTGTAAAACTTTTTAATCATAACTGCTAAATGAGAATCGTAAATAGGCGTATTAGTAGATAGTGTTCTATAACTAATAGTTGTTACCGGGGTAGTGCTTGTAACTGCGTTAAAAAGTATACTGCTGTATTCGGGGGCAATTTCGTTGCATAAATTAACAACAAACTGCTTTTTATAATTGCTTAAACTGTTATAGTTAACGCATTGCCAATAAATTAAACTTTGTACATTTTCACTTAAACCAAACCTTTTTCCTCTATGGTATTTCATATATTAACAGCTCCTTAGTAATAGTTGTAATTATTACAACACCTAAAAACCATTAAATATTTTAACTTGCATTATTATTTATACATAAGTTGTTAAATAACTCGCACTTGCATTTTGCTCGGCGCAAATCTCCCGGCCAAAAACACTCGTTAAAAAGGTGCTTTTTGTTTTTGTCGGTTACGCTTACAAGTATCCACCCGTGCCTACTAACAAAACGAACAACCCCGGTAGTAGCTACTCGTGGGTTAAATCTAGAGGGTAAACTTTCGTACATAGGGTATGCGCTAGCCTTAATTCTAACAATTGTGCCCGCTTTAAACTGTGTTTCCAAAACAATTTACCTCACTTTCTTTTTTTGCTAAATAATAATTTCTTCGCAAATGCAATTTTCACAGCCTATAACTTTAAAATTATTGCTCTCAAGGTATAAAGTGTTGCCACTATACAGCGCACTGTTGCATATTGCACAATAATATGTCAAGTTAGGCTCTTCACAGGGGTTTTTTGTCATAAAAAATCGTTCATTCATGCTTCTCCTTATGTTAGCTATTTTAACTTTAAATGTACTAAAAAAATAATTGTCGGCTTTAGTAATTTTAACTACATTTAAACATTATTTTGGCATATAAAAATTAAAAAAATAAATAGTTTACAAAAGTGAACATATATGCTATAATTTAACTAGAAACAACGACAAAAAAAATAAAAGTTCACGCAAATGAACCCTATATGAATATTATAGTTTAAATTGATGAACTTTGCAAGCAAAATTAGTTTAAAAATACAAACTTTGTAAGCTTGCACAACAAATAGGTAGGTGTATAGTGTTTTTTGACAATTATTGTAAATTATGTAAGGATAAAGGCCTTTCTCCAACGGGTGCCGGTGTAGAAATGGGGCTTAGTAGGGGAACGGTATCTGCGTGGAGAAATAAAGAAAGATTGCCGCAGGCATCTCAGCTACAAAAAATAGCAGAATATTTTGATGTAACGGTAGACTATTTACTGGTTAATACAAAAACAGGTGAAAGAGAACAAGCACCTGAGATAGCACAACAAACTGTTGAGCTTGAAGAATATTTAAATGAGCTTAAAAACCGAGAAGATATGAGGATTTTATTTTCGCTTGCAAAAAATGCAACAAAAGAAGAGGTAATGCAAGCGGTGAAAATAATAGAGGCTTTAAAAAACGACTAAAAGGAGGAAAAGCTTTTTATGAACGACATATATATACGTAGGGTAACACTGCCGGCAAATATTAAGGGCGCTACTGTAAAAGATAGCGACGATAATTTTAACGTATATATAAACGAACAATTGTGCCCAAAAGCTATGCAGGCAACAATTAACCACGAAATGTGCCATATAATGAGAAACCATTTTTATAACGAGCAAACTGCAATGCAGTTAGAAGATGACGTTGATGCGTAAACAAAACTAAAAAATAATATTTACAAATAAACTTAAAATAACAGGGTAATATAATACCACTGTTATTTTTTTTTGCAAAATAAAAAACAACATAAAAAAGTTAAAAATACACAAAAAAAATAAAATATGTATAAAAAAACAATAGTAATGCAACAAATTCTTGACAATAATGCATTACTGCTTTATTATAGTAGTTATGAAATAATGTAATTAAGGTGTAAAGCTAGGTTTTAAATGGCCTTTTTATGGAAATAGGAGTTTAAAAATAGCGATATACGTTAAAAAATGGCGTATTAATAGTTCATTATATAAAGTAGGGCAAAATTATGCCTAATAACTTTAAATTTGTATACATGTAAAGGTTATATACTAACCTTTTTGGTAAGTTATTTATAAAATATATTAAAATTAAGTAAAACTATTATTTAACTTAAAAAGCAAGTTGAAAAGCCGCTTTAAACTTTATACCAAAGTTACTTTTATTCATATTAAAATGTTTTTAAATTGCTAAAAAACAAGCAGGTGTAAAATTAAAGTACACCAAAAATTTTAAAGATGAATAGGAGCATTAATCGATATGATTGAAATATGGATTGTCATACCGATAATTGCAGTAGTTGGAGCATTATGCTTTTTTGTAGGCGTGGCATACAGGCGAAGAACGGCTGAGGCAAAAATACAAAGCGCAGAGCAAGAGGCAACTAGGCTGGTAAACGATGCAATGAAATCGGCACAGCAAAAAAGAAAAGAAACACTTATTGAAGCAAAAGACGAAGCACTTAAAATGAAAACAGCGGCAGACCAAGAAATTAAAGAGCGCCGCAACGAACTAAGCCGCCAAGAGCGCAGGTTAGACCAAAAAGAAGAAAATATTGATAAAAAAACAACACAAATTGAAGAAAAAAATGAAGAAATACAGCGTAAAAATGAGCTTGTAGAGGCTAAAATGGCCGAGATAGAACAGCTTAAACTTCGCGAAATGGAAAAGCTTGAAACTATAGCTGCACTTTCACAGGAAGATGCAAAAAAAGAACTGCTTTTACGATTGGACGAACAGCTTGCACACGAAAAAGCGTTGCATATTTCTAGCTATGAAACAAACTTAAAAGACGAAGCAGATACAATGGCCAAAGAGCTTATTAGTCAGGCAATAGCAAGATGTGCTGCCGACCACTCAAGCGAGGCTACAGTTAGCGTTGTAACATTGCCAAGCGATGAAATGAAAGGCAGAATTATAGGCCGTGAGGGTAGAAACATACGCGCACTTGAAACGGCAACGGGCGTAGATTTAATTATAGACGATACACCGGAGGCAATTACGCTTTCGAGTTTTGACCCTGTGCGCAGGGAAATAGCAAGCATGACACTTGAAAAACTTATTGCCGATGGACGTATACATCCGGCAAGAATAGAAGAAACAGTAGAAAAAAGCAGACGCGAGCTAGAACTTGCAATGAAACGCGAGGGCGAAAGAGCCGTTATGGACATTGGCATACACGGTTTGCACCCGGACATTGTAAAGTTAATAGGTCGTTTAAAATACCGTACAAGTTACGGGCAAAATGTGCTAAACCACTCAATGGAAGTTGCGTATTTGTCGGGCATATTGGCGGCAGAGCTAAACCTAAACGTTACACAAGCACGCAGGGCCGGCCTTTTGCACGATATAGGCAAAGCGCTTGACCATGATATTGAGGGAAGCCACGTAAGCATTGGTGTAGACGTAGCACGCAAATACAAAGAAAACCCTGCAATTATACATGCAATAGAGGCGCATCACGGTGATGTAGAGGCAAAAACACCGCTTGCATTTATAGTAATGGCAGCCGACGCAATAAGTGCGGCAAGGCCTGGCGCAAGGCGTGAAAACGTTGAAAACTATATTAAACGTTTAGAGAGTCTTGAAGAAATAGCATGTAGCTTTAATGGAGTAGAGAGTAGCTTTGCAATTCAAGCGGGTAGAGAAATTCGAATTATGGTAAAACCTGAAATTGTAAACGATGATCAACTTGTAATTATGGCACATAACATTTCAAATAAAATAGAAGAAGAGCTTGATTATCCTGGACAAATAAAAGTTAATGTAATTAGAGAGAGCCGTGCTGTTGAGTATGCAAAATAGTTAATAAAAAACGGCTTGGTATGTTACATACCAAGCTGTTTAATTAATATAAAGGCTTTTTTAAAAATGCAATGTATTTAAAGCAAGCATTTTTTAAATAAAAATAGCATACAGTAATAAAAAGTATATGTATTTAGGAGTTAAAGCATGAACACACATAAGAAAAAAAGAAATAAATTTATATCTGTTTTGGCAGTAGTGTACCCTATTTTTGTAGCAGTGTATCTTGTTACAAAGTTTCAATTTGCCAACTGGAGCGAGTTTGCTGTATACGATATGCATGCACATAATATTTACCCATTTAGAAGTATTGTTGAGGGATTTGAGCAGTACGGATTTTTATATTTAGACATATTAATAAATATTGCATTGTTTTTACCTATAGGTCTACTTGCATGCACTGCAAAAAGCAGACCAAGTGTTATAGCAGGTGCAAGTATAGGCATAGTGTACTCTTTTGGTATAGAGCTGTTACAATACATGCTAGGCACAGGTATTTTAAATATAGACGACCTAATAGTAACATCACTAGCAAGTTTGGCCGGAGCAATAATATACCATGTTGTAAAGCTTTTTCAAAAAGATAAACACGGCAAACAGCAGTTGCAAAGTGACAAGCAACAAAACCCGTTAATGGCAACACAAGGTCAAGAAGAAGGCGCAAGTAATACAAATGCACCTGTTCAAAATAACATAGGCGAAAACTTGCAAAAAAAAAATTAAACCTACACGATAGAATAATTTGGGCAAATACAAATAATGTTATTGCAATAGTAATAACATTTATATTGCCGTTTTTTGTATTTTTTATTGTAGCTGTATCTATGGCGCAATATAGTTTTGCATTTTGGCACCCAATTATTTTTATAGCTTATTTTGCAGCAGTTTATTTTACCCTGTTAAAAGATTTTAATATCGTAAAACTGGCATCTTATTTTGGTGGTGCTGCGGTTTTTTCTATATTTTATTTTTTATTAATTTTATAAATTAGCGGCAATTAATGCAAATAAAAAAGCTGTATACAACTAAAAAGTTTATACAGCTTTATTTATTTTACTCAGTATTTTCTAAAGTGCTTTCGCAATAAATGCATTTTTGTTTGCCGTTATTACCTAGTATATAAAGTGGGTGCGTGTCTTCTTCAAAGTTTGTAATGCACCGCCTATTTAAACATTGTGGCCCTTTTTTAAAGTCTGCCTCAACATTACTGCACTCAAGCTCAATTTTTTGCGGTGATAAATTAAGAAGTGCCAATATTAATGCCATGCGCACATAAACACCATTTTGTGCTTGCTCAAAATAAGCTGCCCTATCATCGCTATCAACTTCTATTGCAATTTCGTTTACCCTTGGCAGTGGGTGTAGTACGGCCATGTTTTTTTTCGCAAGTGTCATTTTATCTGCTGTTAAAATGTAGCAGTCTTTAACTTGTTCGTACTTAGATACATCGGGAAAGCGTTCTTTTTGTATGCGCGTCATGTACAATATGTCTGCATCGCAAATAACGTCTTCAAGTGTTTCGCACTCAATGCATTCAACACCTCGCATTGTGGCCTCGTTTATATATTTTTGGGGTACTTTAAGTTGCGGTGGGCTTACAAAAACAAAACTGTTGTTTTTATACATGCTAAGTGCAAGCAATAGCGAATGTACTGTTCGGCCATACTTTAAATCTCCACAAAAGCAAATTTTAAGGCCGCTAAGTGTGCCTTTTCTTTGCAAAACGGTCATTAAATCGGTAAGTGTTTGCGTAGGGTGTAAATGGCTACCATCACCAGCGTTAATAACAGGTATGCTCGAGAACATTCCGGCACGCATAGGTGCGCCCTCTTGTGGGTGCCTAATTGCGCAAATATCGGCATAAGATCCTATCATTCTAATGGTATCGGCAACGCTTTCGCCCTTTGCCGCACTAGAGGAATTTGCATTAGAAAAACCAAGTACACTTCCACCCATGCGCAACATTGCACTTTCAAAGCTAAGGCGTGTTCTTGTGCTTGGTTCGTAAAAAAGTGTGGCAAGTATTTTGTTTTTGCACATGTCTTTGTAGTTATCAGTGTGCTTTGCAATGTCGGTGCCAAGCTTTAGCAAACTGTCTATTTGGCTTGTTAAAATGTTGTTGTTATTAATAAAATGTTGCATATTTGCCTCTTATATTACTATATATTTTAATAAAGGTTATAAAACGTCTATTATGTAATATAATAAACCTATGTATAAAATAAGTCAATATTACTAGTATGTTAAATTACACAAAACATACACGCAATTTGCTTGAATTTAAAATAGTCACATGGTATAATTTATGATTAAGGTGGTGTACATAATTTGAATACAGATTTTAATTCGATTGCAAAATCGAGAGCTAAATATTACTTAAAGGGCTCGCCGGTACAGTTTACATGCGTGGAGCTTTTAAAAACACAGGAGCAACAAAATGTTGCGGTTACTTTAACATTTAAAAATATAGCCCCTGCGGTGCTAGAGTCGTTAAATATTGTTTTTAGTTGTAAAGACGGCAACGGACAAGTAGTGGCCCAAGAAAAATTTACGTATAAAGATTTACAAGTGCAAGCGGGGCAAGTTTTTGGCTCAGACGATGCTGTTTTTGTAAGCAATACGCCTATTAGCAACGTAGAAGTTAAAATTGTAAGTGCCGTTTATGGCGGTAAACTTCACAATTTAACAAATTGCCAAATAATACCGTTGCCGGCGCTTCGCCCGTTAAGCGTACAATCTAAACAAATGCTAGATAACATGTTAAACATAACACATAGCAACTACGTACCTTGTAACGTGCAAGACGGCTGGGTGTGTACTTGCGGTGCATTTAACTACAACACAGGTACAAGTGCGCAAATTTGTTCAGAGTGCATGCTAGATAAAGCAGGCCTATTTAACAGTGCAAAAACTGTATTAATGGGTGCGGCTAATGGCAATTTCGATCAAATGAACGTTAATGATCAATACAGCAATATTAACGATGAACAGCTACACACAAAAGATTTTGAAAACTTATTGCCGCCAGAAGATATAATATACGATGGTGTAAACCAATATACAAATAATGATGATAGTTATATACAGCAACAACAAGCGACACAACAAAACAAAAAAAGCGATAAACCTTATTTAATGAGCAATGAAACAGCTGATAAAATTTTTAAATTTACACCTGTTATAACATTAGGTGTGCTTGCAAGCTATTTTGTTATACTATTGTTATTAAATTTGTTGCTGGGTTAAGTTACGGCAAACTACACGGAAGGACGTTAATTAATGCCAAAAAAAAAGCAAAGGCAATATACAAATGAAAGTATACAAAGCCTAAAAGGTGCAGATAGAGTGCGAAAAAGGCCGGGTGTTATATTCGGCTCAGACGGCGTAGAGGGCTGTGCGCACTCTATTTTTGAGATATTATCTAACTCTATAGACGAGGCAAGAGAAGGCTTTGGCGATAAGATACTAATAACAAAATACAAAGATGGAAGTATAGAAATAGAAGATTTTGCAAGGGGTATGCCGGTAGATTTTAACACTGTAGAAAACCGCTACAACTGGGAACTGCTATTTTGCGAAATGTATGCAGGCGGCAAATACACAGCCGGAGAAGACAACTACGAGTATTCTTTAGGGCTTAATGGGCTTGGGCTTTGTGCCACACAGTATGCCTCGCGATGGATGACTGCTGACATTTACAGAGACGGACACCACTACCACCTGGACTTTGAAAGAGGTGAAAACGTAGGTGGCCTTAAAAAAGAAGAGATAACAAAAAAACGCACGGGCAGTGTTATACGATGGTTGCCCGACACAGACGTTTTTACAGATATAAATGTGCCTGCAGAGTATTTTGAAGACACAATAAAAAGGCAGGCAATAGTAAATGCAGGTATTACGTTTGTATTTACAAACCATACCGAACAAGAAAAACAAGTAAAAGAATTTTACTACGAAAAAGGTATTGAGGATTATGTAAGCGAAGTTGCAAACGACGAGAGCATAACGCCTGTGCAATATGTAAGTAGTACAGCACAAGGGAAAGACAGAGAGGACCGCCCCGAATATAAAGTAAAAATGAGCGCGGCTTTTTGTTTTTCAAACAAAACACAAACATTGGAATATTACCACAATTCGTCTTATTTGGAGCATGGAGGTAGCCCGGAAAAAGCTGTAAAAACGGCTTTTGTAAACCAAATAGACGCATTTTTGCGTGCAAGAAATATGTACAAAAAAGCAGAGAGTAAAATAACATTTTTAGATATACAGGATTGTTTAATTTATGTTTCCAGCTCGTTTAGTACGCAAACAAGTTACGAAAACCAAACAAAAAAGGCAATTACAAATAAGTTTATACAACAGGCAATTACCGAATTTTTAAAGCATAGCCTTGAGGTATATTTTTTAGAAAAACCTGAAGAAGCACAAAAAATTGCAGCACAGGTGCTTGTTAATAAGCAAAGCCGTGAAACTGCCGAAAAAGCACGTATAGGCGCAAAAAAAACATTAACAGCACAAATAGATATTGCAAACAGAGTACAAAAATTTGTAGATTGCCGCAGTAAAGATTTAAATTTAAGAGAACTTTATATAGTTGAGGGTGACTCGGCACTTGGTGCTGTAAAAACAAGTAGAGACAGTGAATACCAAGCAATTATGCCTGTAAGGGGTAAAATATTAAACTGCCTAAAGGCAGACTACGCCCGCATATTTAAAAGCGATATTATAACCGATTTAATTAAGGTACTGGGCTGTGGTGTAGAGCTAACAGGCGGCAAAAATAAAAAAGATTTATCTAACTTTAGCCTTGAAAATTTAAGATGGAATAAAATAATAATATGTACAGACGCCGACGTTGACGGATACCAAATACGCACACTTATTTTAACTATGCTTTATAGGCTTGTGCCATCGTTAATTAACGAGGGTTACGTTTATATTGCCGAAAGCCCGCTGTACGAAATACAAACTAAAACAAACACGTATTTTGCATATACCGAAAGTGAAAAACAAGAGTTTTTAACTGCTATAAATAAAGAAAAATATACGATACAGCGCAGCAAAGGGCTTGGAGAAAACGATGCGGAAATGATGTGGCTTACAACTATGAACCCAAAAAGCCGCCGCTTAATAAAAGTAACGCCCGAAGATGCAAAATTAACCGAAGAAGTATTTGATATGTTGCTTGGCGATAATTTACAAGGAAGAAAAGACTATATTGCAGAGCATGGATATGAATATTTGGACGAGCTTGATGTATCGTAATAAATAAAGCAAAAAATACACATAATTTAACAAAACAAAAGTGTTAGCGGCAAGTAAAGTTTGTGTATTTATTATTTGCGCTGTTAATTTAACTACAAATATGGGGTATATATTTGCGTGTAAGCGCTAAAAAATATACACCAAACTCTGATAGGGAGCAAAAAATGGCAAAAAAACAACAAAAACCAAAAGCGCCAAAAAGGCCACAATTGGGCGATAAAGTAGAAATAAAAAATGCCGGTAACGTAACGCAAACGCATATAACAAGCACACTTAAAAACAACTATATGCCATATGCCATGAGCGTAATAGTGTCGCGCGCGCTACCCGAAATAGACGGCTTTAAACCTGCCCACCGAAAAGTACTTTATACTATGTACAAAATGGGCCTATTAAAGGGCAACAGAACAAAATCGGCAAATATTGTGGGCAACACAATGCACTTAAACCCACACGGCGACCAAGCAATATACGATACTATGGTGCGCCTTGCAAAAAGCAACGAAAGTTTGCTTGTACCTTATGTGTCGGGCAAGGGTAACTTTGGTAAAAGCTATTCCAGAGATATGGCATACGCTGCAAGTAGATATACAGAGGCAAAACTTGAAGATATTTGCACAGAACTTTTTGCCGATATAGATAAAGATACGGTTGATTTTGTTGATAACTATGACTCTACAACAAAAGAGCCAACGCTTTTGCCTGTAACGTTTCCCGGTATACTTGCAAATAATACGCTTGGCATAGCAGTTGGCATGGCAAGCAGTATATGCTCGTTTAATTTGGCCGAGCTTTGCAACACAACAATTGCACTAATTAAAAACAACGAGCACGACATAATATCTACAATGCCCGCACCGGATTTTATTGGCGGCGGATACATTATATACAACGAGCAAGATATTAAAACCATATACGAAACAGGGCGCGGAAGTGTAAAGGTTCGTGCCAAGTACACTTATGTAAAAGATGGCAATATGCTTGAAGTAACGCAAATACCGCCTACCACAACAATAGAGGCTATTATGGACAAAATAGCTGACCTTGTTAAAAGCGGTAAAGTTAAAGAAATTAACGACATGCGTGATGAAACAGATTTAAACGGTTTAAAACTTACAATAGACTTAAAAAGAGGCCAAGATGCTGATAAAGTAATGCAAAAGCTTTTTAGGTTTACACCTTTAGAAGATACGTTTTCGTGCAATTTTAACGTGCTTATTTCGGGTATGCCAAGGGTAATGGGTGTTAAAGAAATATTAAGCGAATGGACAGCATACAGAACAGAGTGTGTGCGCCGCCGCACATTTTACGAGCTTACAGGTAAACAAAAAAGGTTGCACTTATTAAAAGGTTTAGAGGCCATACTGTTAGATATAGATAAAGCTATTAAAATAGTACGAGAAACACCGGAGGACAACCTTGTTGTGCCAAACTTAATGATAGGCTTTGGCATAGATGAAATACAAGCAGAGTATGTGGCAGAGATAAAACTGCGCCATTTAAATAAAGAGTATATTTTAAAGCGTACTAAAGAGATAGAACAGCTTTTACAAGATATTAAAACGCTGCAAGAGATACTTGACAGTAAAAGTAAAATTAAGCGTATAATAACAGACGAGCTTTCTCAAGTTGCAAAAAAATATGGTAGCGAGCGCAAAAGTGAAATATTGTACGAGGGTGATTTTGAAGTGCACGAGGACGAAGAGCAAACAATGCCCGATTACAATGTTACAATTTTTTATACTAAAGAGGGCTATTTTAAAAAAATACAGCCGCAAAGCCTTAGAATGTCTGGCGAACAAAAGCTAAAAGAGGGCGACGAGATTATAAGGCAAATAGAAACTAAAAATAATGTAGAGTTGCTATTTTTTACAAATAAATGCCAAGTGTATAAGTGTAGGGCAGGAGATTTTGACGATACAAAAGCTAGCGTTATGGGCGATTATGTATCGGCAAAGCTTGCAATGGAAGACGGTGAAGTGCCAATATATATGGCAGTTACAAGCGATTATAAGGGAAGCATGCTATTTATGTTTGAAAACGGCAAAGGCGCAAAAGTAAGCATGGAAAGCTATGCAACAAAACAAAACCGCAAAAAGCTTTTAAATGCATATAGCAATAAAAGCGAACCTGTGTATATAACTTATTTACAACAGGAATGTGAAGTGGCCATTAAAACAACACAAGATAGATTGCTGCTTGTAAATACGGCGCAAATACCTGTAAAAACAACAAAAAATACAGCCGGGGTAAATGTAATAACACTAAAGAAAAACAGTAAAATTATAAGTGTACAGCAGTTTGCACAAGAAGAGCTAATAAACCCACACAGGTACAGGGTGCGCAGCTTACCGGCAACAGGCGCGCTACTAAAAAGCGAAGATATTGCAGAGCAACAGCAATTGTCGTTTTAAAAAACAAAATTACCAATAAAAAATCGCTTAAAAGGTTTGTACAAGCCTTTTAAGCGATTTTTATTTTTTATAAATGTATAAATAAATTATTTTCTTTTTCCAAACAAGCGAAGTAAATATAAGAAAATATTAATAAAGTCGAGATATAGCTGAAGTGCGCTTATAATACTTGCTTTTTTTGCCATTTCAGGGTTAGAACCATACATGTTGTAGTAAGTTTTAATTTTTTGCATATCGTATGCGGTTAGGCCCATAAATATAGCAAGGCCAACAACGCACATAATTGTGTCAAGTCCCGATAAATTTAAAAATAAAGACAAAACCCAAAATACCATCATAACAATTAAACCGGCGCTTAAAATAGGTGCAAGTCCCGATAAATCTCTTTTTGTAAAGTAGCCGTATGCTGCAAGTGCGCCAAAATAAAGCGATGCCATTGCAAATATAAATATTAAAGATTGGAAACTATATAAAATAAATATAGAAGAAAACGTTACACCGTTAATAAATGCGTATCCAAAGAACAGTGCAAATGCAGCACCAACACTTAGTTTGTGTATTAATCGGCTTAAAATAATTACCAAAAATAGCTCTACAAGTAAAAGTATCATAGGCAATGCAGGGTTGCTGTATAAGTAATAACCTAAAGGTGTTGCGCTAATTATATATGGTGTAACAAATGTTAAAATAAGGCCTAAAAACATGTAAAAAAATGTTTTTGAAGTATATTGGCTAAGCGTTAATGTATTGGGTGCACCATAACCGGCGCCGGCATTTGCATAAGCCATATTGCCTTGTGCATAGTTGTTATTATACCCATTTTGTGCATAATTTGCGTTTTGATTATAGTTGTTATTATACCCGTTTTGTGCATAATTTGCGTTTTGATTATAATTGTTGTTATACCCATTTTGTGCATTGTTAGCATTTTGAGCATAGTTGTTATTATAATTGTTTTGCGCATAGTTGTTGTTATAACCATCTTGTGTATAGTTAGTGCCACTCGAACTAGGCTCGCCAAATGTTTCTTTGTCGTAGCCGTATTCATTGTTATTGTTGTTGCTCATTAATAATTCTCCGTTCATCATTTTTAGGCCTTAAAAAATAAGGCCTAAATTTATATAGTATATATTTTATATCATTACAACATAATATGCAACAAAAAAATAAATATTTAACACATTGTAAAAAATTACATATTAAAAGTTATGCTAAGGCATGTGTCAAAATGTTGCTCTTTTTCAAGCTTTATGCAGGGTGTTTTTTGTTGCCATATACATGTGCTGTCTTCGCTGTCCGGCAAAGTATGCCATGGCTCTATGCACAAAAATTCAAAGCTGTTAGCTTTACTCCACAATACTAAATACTCAAAGCCTTTTATGCTAAGCGTTATGTTTTTACCCGTTTGTTTTTCCACAAGGCTTATAGTATCACTTTTTAAATTGCTAAGCACAATACTGCCATTGTTAAAAAAATTATCGTGCAAATCTATTTGTTTTTTATCCTCAAAATACACGCTTTCTTCACCGGTCATTAAATTTGTTTGCTCGTTTACAAATAGCTGTGTGGGCGTTTCACTACTGCTAAAAACAAGCTCATAATCTTCAGTTTTTTGCTGCTTTGTAAAAGGGCATAGCAAATAAGGGTGGTACCCAAGTCCAAAATGCATAATTTCATCACTGTCGTTTACAACAGTTATTTTGTGGTATAACGTTTTTTCTTGTAATGTGTACTGCGTTGTAAGGCTAAATGCATACGGAAATTTTTCGGTTGTTAGTGCGTTTGCCTCCAGCAAAAACTGTGCAGTTGTGTTTGTTTGTTCTTTAATTACGTGTTCAAAATCTTTTGCAAATCCGTGCGCTTTACCCTCATATGTAACATTATCTTTAATAAAATGTTTGTTTTTTAGCCTGCCGCAATAAGGAAAAAGTATAGGAGAAGCGCCTTTATCGGCATCGGTATTATGCATAAGCTGTTTTCCGCTTGCTTTGTCAATAACACTTAATACTTCAGCGCCCTTTGTTTTAATTGTAACTTGTAAAAAATCATTCTCTAATACAATGTTCATAATAACCTCCGGTTAAAATAATAAACTTGCCGTTTGCTTATATTATTGGTTAAAAAAATATTTTTTATTAAGTTAAATAAAAAATATTTTAAAAAATTTTTATTTAAATGCAGTTTTTTATCGATGATTTTTGTGTTTTTATAAGTATATCAAATTTTTACTTAAATTACAAAAAAATAAAATGCATATATGTTGTATCATTTTTATTTAGCGGCGAATACGATACTTATAGCTACATTAACATTATGCAAAATATTAAGTTATTAAATGGCAAAAGCACAAAAACAAGAGGGGAGCTAAAAGTTTATGATTAATTTTATTACGGGTGGCACAGGTTTGCTGCGAATTAGAACATCGGCAGCAGAAAGTGCACTACCCATACCAAATGTTAAAATAAGTATTTATAACCAACAAACAAATTCACTTTTATTTCAAGACTTTACAGATGATAACGGCATTTTAGAGGGAATTTCGCTTGATTGTCCGCCTAAATACTTATCTTTAGATGAAAACAACACACAAAAACCATATGCAACGTATAACCTTGTTGCCGAAAGCGATACGTATAAAACGGCCTATGTAAACAATTTTCAAATATTTGCCGATGAAACGGCTTTGGCGCCAATTTTGATGTTGCCTAAAAATTTAACGCAACAGGCAACATTTGTAAACGATGAAGCGGATATTGTAGACATACCAGAACATCCGTTATTAGTTGGAGGAGGAGGCTCGGCAAGGGCTCCTTCTATAACTTGTACACAGCCAATTGTGCTAACCGAAGTATTTATACCGCGAACCGTAACGGTTCATTTGGGCACACCGTCATCTTCGGCACAAAATGTTACAATACCGTTTATAGATTATGTAAAAAACGTAGCATCTAGTGAAATATACCCAACTTGGCCAGAGCAATCTTTAAGGGCAAATATACACGCACAAATTGGTGTTATACAAAACCGTATATATACAGAGTGGTATTTAAGCAAAGGATACGACTTTACTATAACAAACAGTACCGCATACGACCAATATTATGTGCACAATAGAACAATATACGAAAGCGTAAGCGTAATTGCAGACGATATATTTAACACATATTTACGCCAGCCAAACACTGTTAACCCATTTTTTAGCGAGTATTGCGACGGCAAACAAGTAACATGCCCCGGAATGAAACAATGGGGAACCGTAACACTTGCCGAGCAAGGGTATACAGCGCCGGAAATACTGGAATATTACTATGGAGATTTAGAAATAATACGAACTAGCAATGTGCAAGACATACCGCAAAGCTACCCCGGCACACCTATAACAATAGGCAGCACAGGCACAAGTGTAAAAATAATACAACGCCAACTAAATAGAATAGCAGACGACTACCCGGCATTTGGCACAGTGGAAGTAGATGGTGTTTACGGCAGTGCAACAGCAGAAGTAGTAAAAAGGTTTCAAACACAATTTAACCTGACAGCCGACGGAATAGTAGGCCGAAGCACATGGTATAAAATTAGCTATATTTACGTTTCGGTTAAAGACCTTGCAGAGCTTACAAGCGAGGGCGAAAAACCTACAGGAGACCTAGTGGAAGGGCAGTATCCGGGCACGGCGCTCTCTGTTGGAAGTAGCGGAGACAACGTGCTGCAAGTACAGTTTTGGCTAAATGAAGTTGGTCAGTACATAATAGGTTTTCCCGAAATTTCGGTTGACGGACAATTTGGCCCATTGACAAAAGCGGCGGTGCAGGCTTTTCAATTAGAGTTTGGCCTAAGCAACGACGGTATTGTAGGTGAAAGTACGTGGAATGAACTGTATAAGCAATACAGCGAAGCTGTAACAGACTCTACACCGGGAACGTTAAGTCCGGGCCAATATCCGGGCACAGCACTTAGCATAGGCAGCACGGGCGATGACGTTAAAAGAATGCAGTTCTTTTTGCGTATTGTTGCACGAAATAATAGCTCTATTCCGGATTTATCGGCTGATGGTATTTTTGGCACAGGCACTAGAACAAGCGTAATAGCTTTTCAAAATTATTACGATTTATCGTCGGACGGTATAGTTGGGCAATTAACATGGAATAAAATATTTGAAGTGTATACCGATATGATAAACGGCTTATTAACTCCGGGCGCAAGGCCTGGTGTTTATCCTGGCTCCTCGCTTAAAGTGGGAGATACAGGAACAAATGTTAAAGAAATACAGTACTACTTGTATTTATTAAGTGCATATTATGTGCCATTGCCTGTAATAGAGTTTGACGGTGTGTTTGGCGCACAAACAGAGCAAGCAGTAAAAATTTGGCAGGAGATTCAAGGCCTAACAATAGACGGAATAGTAGGACCTGCAACATGGAATAGTGTTTACGCTCAGTTTTCAAAATTAAGAACAGTAGACGGCCCTGTAAGTGGCCAAAAAGTTACAGAATACCCGGGATATACACTTGAAGAGGGAATGCAAGGAGATATTGTTAAATTTTTACAATATATGTTGCAATACGTAAGCTCTTACTACGAAACAGTAAGGCCTGTTACAAACATTGATGGAAACTTTAACGCAATAACAGCAATATCTGTAGAAAGTTTTCAACAAACTTTTAAATTAGAACAAACAGGCATTGTAGATAAAGACACATGGGATTTAATAACTATAATGTACTTAACATGTAGTTTTAACACAGGGAATATAAACAAAGTGCCCGAGGGGCAATATGCAGGCAATGTGCTTGTGCTTGGCAGTACAGGGCTTCAAGTTTACAGGTTGCAAACGTATATAGATAGCATAGCTATAAGATATTGTACGCCGGATTTTGTAAATGTAGATGGTATTTTTAACGGAAAAACACTTGCTGCTGTAGAGTCTTTTCAGGAAAACTTTGGCCTACAAGTAACGGGATTTGTAGACAAATTAACATGGGATACAATATATGCTTACTATGTTAATAACCTATAAAGCGGCAATAAAACACAAGGCAAAATAGCAGTGCCGCAAAATTAAATATGCGCAAAATTGCGTGTAGGGTGCAGCGCATGTACAATTCGCATGTCATAAATAACCCATAAATATTGCATTAAACCTAAAATAAACAAAAAAACAGCACATGCAGAAATTGCATGTGCTGTGCCTTTTTATATGTTACAACAATATATTTATTAAACGCGAGCTTCAATAAGTTTTTGTGTATCTCTTGCTATCATAAGCTCTTCGTTTGTGCAAACAGCAAGAACTTTAACTTTGCCGCCCTCTTTTGTAAAGTCCAAAAATCCGTTTTTGCCACTGCCTGGAACATTTTTGCTTTCATCAATTTCAATGCCTAAAAATTCCATGTTGCGGCAAACGTTATCGCGTATTTTCTTTTCGTTTTCGCCAATACCACCTGTAAATACTAAACAGTCTAGCCCGCCCATTGCAGCCGCATAAGAACCAATGTATTTTTTAATTTGATAATCAAGCATTTCGCTTGCAAGTTTTGCGCGCTCATTTCCGTTAGATGCAGCCTGTTCAACATCGCGTTTATCGCTGGATACACCACTAACGCCAAGTAAACCACATTTTTTGTTAAGGTAATCGGCCATATCTTGGCCATGTATACCAATTTTTTGCTCTAAATATGTAACAACACTTGGGTCAATATCGCCACAACGTGTGCCCATAAGTACGCCACAAAGCGGTGTTAGGCCCATGCTTGTATCTACACATTTGCCGCCGTCTATTGCTGCAATACTGCTGCCGTTACCCAAATGACAAGTAACCATTTTAAGCTCGCTTGGTTTTTTGCCCAAATATTCTGCTGTTGCAAGGCTTACGTATCTGTGGCTTGTTCCGTGTGCGCCATAACGACGAATAGAATATTTTTCATAAAATTCGTAAGGTATAGCGTACATGTAAGCTTTAGCAGGCATAGTTTGGTGGAATGTTGTATCGAACACAACAACGTTTGGAACGTTTTGGCCAAACACAGCCTTAGCACTGCGCAAACCTTGCACGTGAGCAGGGTTATGAACAGGTGCAAGCGGTGCAACTTCCTCAATTTTATCAATAATGTCGTCTGTAACAATTTCGCTTTTTGTAAAGTATTCTGCACCCTGTACAACTCGGTGCCCAATAGCGTCTATTTCATCTTTACTTTTAATAACAGAGCTTTCGCCCTCTGTCATTAGCAATACAACTTTCATAAAAGCTTCTGTGTGTGTGGGAAAATCACATTCTACTTTCCACTCACTGCCATTTGCTTTGTGTGTAACAAAGCTGTCATCAAGGCCAACTCTTTCGCAGTTGCCCTTACATAATACATTTTCTGTGGTCATATCAATAAGCTGATACTTAAGTGAGCTTGAACCACAATTAATAACCAAAACATTCATTTATAACATTTTTCCTCTCAAATATGTGCAAAGGCACTTTTTTTATTTATTCTAATATTATATAATGAAAACAAGAAATTTTCAACAAACAAATCATAATAAATTAGATTATTTTATATATAAAGAAAAAATGGCGTAATATTGTTGTTTTTGTGTAAAAATGATACATGTGTTATAATATATAACATTGCAAAAACGCATAATACATTAAAATAATTTTATATAAATTAAATGGGGAGGCATTAAATAATGAAAGTAGCGGCAATAATTGCAGAGTACAATCCGTTTCATAATGGCCATGCCTACCAAATAAAGCAACTTAAAAGTATGGGATACGACGCAGTAATATGTGTGTGTAGCCCAAGCTTTGTGCAAAGGGGCGAAGCGGCAATTTTTGCCACAAATGTGCGCACAAAAGCCGCGCTTGCTGCCGGCGCCGACCTTATAATTAGTTTGCCGGCACCTTATGCGTTGCAATCTGCACAGGGGTTTGCACAGGCTGCTGTATATATTTTAAGTGCATTAAACGTATGCAACGCACTGGCATTTGGCGCCGAAAACGCAAACGCACACGATTTACTTAAAGTGGCGCATACACTTAACAGCAAAAGCTTTAACGAAGAGCTGAAAAAAATGTTAAATACAGGCATAACTTATGCAAAAGCGCAAGATAAAGCGCTTAAAAAAATAATGCCGAGCGCAAAAAACATATTAAAAACCCCAAACAATGTTTTAGGGTTAGAGTACTGCAAAGCGCTTATAAATTTGGCACAAAGCACAGGTGGGTATAAAAACGAGCAACAGGAGCAAACAAAACAGTTAGGTGAGCAAGTAGCGGTAATAAATACAAATAGCAATAAACAGCCTACGTGTGAAGTTATACCAATTAGTAGTGTTATAGCGCTAGGCAGGGTGGGTGCAAACCACGACGAAGAGCTAAAAAAAGGGCAAAAAACAAAATTTGCAAGTGCAACTGCAATACGCAAAGCGTTTTATAAAAGCGAAAACATTAAACACATAAAAAAATATGTACCTAAAAAGTGTTATAAAATATATAAACAGGCATATAAAAACGGGCAGTATACAAGCCTAAAAAAATACGAAACAGCACTGCTTGCCACACTTAGGTGCATGACACCGGAACAAATGCTAAATATTAGGCTAGCTGGTGAAGGCTTACACAACAGACTTTATAAATGCGTACAAGGCACAACAAACCTACAACAATTGTACACAGCGTTAAAAACTAAAAGGTACACAATGGCACGCCTAAGAAGGCTTGTTATAAACAGCGCATTAAATTATACACAGCAATTGCCTTTTGTGCCGCCTTATGCGCATGTGCTTGGTGCAAGCAATAAAGGTGTTTTGCTGTTGAAACAAATAAAAAAATGCAGCAAAATTAACTTTTCACAGTCTTTAGCGCAGCTGGCACGGCAAAACAATAGTGCAAAAATAATTGCAAACGCACATGCAAAAGCCGAGGATTTTGCACAGCTTTGCCTAAAAAATGCGGGCGCGTGCAATAGCGCTTATACCGATAAATTTGTTATGCACATGGAATATTGTAGTGAAAATAAGCAATAAAAACAGCCGAAATATACAGTGCATAAGCAAATAAAAAATAGCGGTTAAAAAGTTTTCACATTATTTTCAAATATTTCTACATTATTATTCACATAAATGTTGTATTGTTAATATTAAGTGTATAAATATACGCTTTTTTATTAAAACATGCATAACGTATTATAAGCAAAACAGTGCCTAAAAATAGGCAGTTATATAAATTAAACAAAAAAGAAAAGGTGAGCTATTTGATAAAGGCACAAAACTTAACAAAGGTGTATGGCGCACACACAGCGCTAAACAACCTAAGCTTTACGGTAGAGCAAGGCAAAATATACGGTTTGCTTGGACCAAACGGTGCAGGTAAAACAACAACTATGAATATAATTACAGGCTATATTTGCGCAAACGAGGGCAGCGTTACAATAGACGGCACAGATATTTATGCACAGCCCGATAAGGCGCGAGAGCTTATAGGTTATTTGCCCGAAAACCCGCCCCTTTACTTAGATATGAAAGTTATAGAGTACTTAAAATTTGTTGCGGAAATTAAAAATGTACACAAGGCAGATATAAAAGCTGAACTTGCATTGGTAATGGAAAAGTGTGCGGTACAGGATGTGCAAAATAGGCTTATAAAAAATTTATCTAAGGGTTATAAGCAAAGGGTGGGCCTTGCCGCGGCGCTTATTGGAGAGCCGCCTGTTTTAATATTAGACGAACCCACAAACGGGTTAGACCCTAAGCAAATTATAGAAATTCGCTCTTTAATAAAATCTTTAACTAAAAAGCACACAATATTGCTTAGCAGCCATATTTTAACCGAAATTAGTGCGGTTTGCGATAAAGTTATGATATTAAACAAGGGAGAGCTGGCGGCATTTGACACGCCTGAAAATTTAATTAAACTATACGAAGAGAGCAGCATGCTTTGCATAACTGTTAAGGGTGAAAAGCACGATATTAAGCAGGCGCTAACTGGTATTGAGCATGCTAAAATAAACGATATTGCTAAAGGCAAAGAACCCGGAACATTTGATGTTACGATTTCTTATAATAATAAAAACGACATAAGGGCAAACGTAAGCACAAAACTATCAAATAAAAGCTTGCCTGTATTAAATATGAGCGTTCAAAACAAATCTTTAGAAGAGGTGTTTTTGAAACTTACAGCAACAAAAAAAGACGACGAAGTCGATGAATAAAAACAAAACGACAACTGCAATAATTTTGCAAGACAGCGGTAAAGAATAAAAAGTGGCAATATTGAAAGGAATATTATTTTATGGAGGCAATTTTTAAAAAAGATTTACAAAGTATGTTTAATAATATGACAGGCTTTATACTTTGTGCATTTTTAATATCTGTAATGGGTATATATTTTACAGCGCTTTATCTTGTTGGCGGTTATGCCGAACTTGGTGCGCTTTTTAACGGTACAACATTTACTTTTTTAGTTGTTGTGCCACTGCTTACAATGAGAGGCATATCGGAAGAACGCAGGCTTAAAACCGACCAACTACTGCTTACAAGCCCCATAACCATAGCCGAAATAGTATACGGCAAATATTTTGCACTAGTAACGGTTTTTGCTTTGCCAATGGCAATAACAACTACACTTCCAATAATAATGTCTATGTTTGGCAATATATCTTTTATACGCTCTTACATGGCAATAGGTGCGTTTTTCTTGCTTGGGTGCGCTGCCATATCTATTGGCTTTTTTATAAGCACCCTTACCGAAAGCGTACTTATTTCGGGAATATGCACGTTTGCGGCACTGCTAATGTTATATTTAATGCCAGCTATATCGTCGCTTGCCCCATCTTCTGCACTTGGTAGCGCTGTTTGCTTTACAATTTTGTTTGCGTTAATTGGCTTGTTGTTTTACTATTTAGTACGCAATGTTTTTATAGTTGGCGCAGCGTTTATTGTAATGGCAATTGGCACATGGGTTGTGTTTGTGCTTAATCCAATTATGTTACAGGGTGCATTTGTTAATTTGTTAAACTCGCTTGCACTTTTTGGTAGGTACGAGCCATTTGTTACAGGTACGCTAGATATAACCGCTATTATATATTTTATTAGTATAACTGCTGTGTTTTTATTTTTAACATGCAAAAGCCTTGAAAAACAGCGCTGGTAAGTTTGTATTTTAAAATATAACATAAGGTTTAACTTTTGCCGTATACGGTTAAAAACAAAAAAGAACGGAAAAACAGATGATAAAATTAAAACAATTTTTAAAAGATAATTTAACAAATAAAAATGTAAAAAAAGGAGCCTATGCAGGCGCTGTTACTGCACTTTTTTTAGCATGCGTTGTAGCTGTTAATTTAATTGCAACATCTATTCCATCGCAGTACATGCGCCCCGATTTTTCCCAAAACAGGCTGTTTTCGCTATCGGATAACACAAAAACAATAGCGCAAAACTTAACAGAAAAAGTAAATATATATTACGTAACAACGCCTGAATTACAAGATATAGGCGTAGACGAATTGCTGTTAAAATACGAAGATATATCTCAAAATATAAACGTTAGCTATATAGACCCTGTTTCAAACCCAACGTTTGCGGCTTTTTACGATACTGCCATGGAAATTGGCAGCTTGGTTGTAGAAAGTGATAGCGGGCGTTTTAGAGTAATAAGCCCAACAGAGCTGTATTCTCAAGTGACAAGTGAAGACAGTTTGCAAACAAGCAACTTATTTTTGGGCGAAACAAAAATAACAAGTGCGCTGCAATATGTAACAATTGAAGATTTACCTAAAATGTACATAACACAAGCACATGCCGAAATGGAACTACCTGACGGCTATATAGCACAGTTGGCCGATGCAAACATAATAACGCAAACAATTAACTTGCTAACAGTTAGCGAAATACCGCAAGATTGCGATATATTGCTTATAAATGCGCCAGTTACCGATATAGCAGATGCAGAGGCAGAAATAGTACAAAACTATTTAAATAACGGTGGCAGCCTTATGGTTGTAACAAATTTTGGAGAGTACGACACAAGTGAAACTCCAATGCCAAACCTTGCAAATATTTTAAATAATTACGCAATGAGCGCAATACAAGGCATAGTGTTCGAGGGCGATACAAGCTACCATTTTAACGAATTTTCGCACTATTTACTGCCAAGCGTTGTGCCACATGAAATTACACAGCCAATAGTAGACAACTATATTGCAACACCTTGGGTTCATGCAATTAATATAAGCGAAGATGCACCGGAAAATGTTACGGTGTATCCACTACTGTCCACAACAAACAGCGCATATATAAAAGAAGATGCATTTTTATCTGATACAGTGGAAATAGAAGAGGGCGATTTGCAGGGCACATTTATAGTGGCCGCATATGCCGAAAACGTTGAAAATAACTCTAAGGTGGTGTGGCTGCCCACAACCGGTTTTGTGGACGACGCAACAGATGCGCTTGTTAGCGGAAGTAACAGAGCACTGTTTTTAAGTGCAATAATGCACACAACAAACCACGAAATAGAAACAACTATAGAGGCAAAACCGCTTGAATATGAAACACTTGTTGTTCCGCAAAGTTTTACAGGCGTATTTAGCTTTGTGTACACTATTTTAATACCGGTAGTACTTTTAATAATAGGTTTTGTAATATGGTTTAGGCGGAGGCGCACATAATGAGCAAAAAAGCAAAACTTATAACACTTACGTGTGTAGTGGTGGCATTGTTTGCGCTATATTTTATAATAAGCGCATTTACAGGCACAAATAGCACACAACAAACAGTTCACACTATATACAGCCCGGCAGGAAATATAAGCCAAATATACATTAAAAGTGCAAATGTAACATTAAATAACAATAACAACAATTGGGTTGTTTTAAACGAAGAAGATTTTCCTGTAAACGATGAGTATGTGCAAAGCATGATTAATGAGGTTGCGCCGCTTATAGCAATTACAAAAGTAACACAAAACATACAGCAAGATGAAGTATACGGTTTTGATAAAGAATATAACGTTATAACATTTAATGATGACAATGGACAGACAAAACTGATAATAGGAGACATTAACACATATACCGGCGACACATATGTGAAAAATGAAACAACAGGCGAAATATTTACAGCAAATAGCCAGTTTATAAGCACATATAACATACAAAAAGAAAATTTACAACTTATAGACATATGGCCTATAACAAGCCCGTCTCAGGTACAAAGCGTGTATTTTACAAGTGCAAGCTTACCCCTAGACGGCATAAAAATTACAATAGAGCGAGCAGATGACGAGCAAGCTACGATAAAGTACAATGTAAGCACAAAACAAGGCGAGCAATTTTATTCGCAAAACGATCCTGCAAATATATTAATTAGCACAATATCCTCGCTTTATATAACAGAAAGCGAAAACTACAGTGTGCAGCCGCAGCAACTTGCAGATTATGGACTTGAAAATCCATTATTTACGCTTGAACTTATAGCAACGGGCTACGAGGGAGAAGACTTGTCGGTTACAATGCATGTGGGTAATGTTGCGCCAAGCGGTGGATATTACGTAAATTTTGAAGGCTCTGCAGCCGTAAACGTAATGGATGGGCTTTTTTTATCGGAGATAATAAACACAAATGAGCAAACGCTAAAAGGCGAATAAAAATAACAAAAATTAAAATAAAAAAGCACACGTTAAGGCTAAAACAAGCGTTAACAAGTGCTTTTTATTTTTTTGTATAATTTTAAAATATAAATGTACTATTTTATTAATAATTGTAGTGTATCTTTAATGTCGGCATCAATACAAACAGATCTGCTTTTAATTTCTTTTGGGCAATTGGAATTATTTAAGTTAATACAAGCGTAAGTTGCATTTTTGTTGTTATATGTCATTTGCCAAAAAGGATACTTTATAATTGCAGGAGTGTTGTAGCCTATTCCTAAATCTAAAAACAAAACTTTTTTGCCTTTAATACTTTTAATAAACTGCTCGTACCTGTTGTATGCGCTGTTCCAACCCTCGTCTTGCACAAAAGTGCTGTCCTTACGCAGGCTAGGCTCCATTGGTGCGCCGCATTTTGGGCAGTAAGGTATTAGCTTTGTGGGTACTTTTAAATCTTGTAGTTTTTCTAACATCTTTAGTATAGTTTGCTCGTTGTCGTATGTTTTGTTGTGGCATGGCACGCTACACTGAAAAAGACCGTAATCTCCTTGTGTATAAAAAAGCCTTTGCTTGCTAAAACCGCCAATTTGAAATTGATGGTCTACATTAGTTGTAACAACAAAGTAATTTTTGCTTTTTACAAGGTTTTTTAAATTAAAATATACATTGTTTACCTGTGCGGCAAATCTATTGTAATATATGTGTTTGCACCAGTAACCCCAATAATCTTCAGGTGTGGCATGGTTATAAAATCCTGCTGTGTACATATCTGTTAAGCCATAGCGCTCTATATATGGTTCAAAAAGTTCTTTAAATCGTTCTCCGCTGTAAAGCAAACCTGCCGCAGCCGAAAGGCCTGCACCCGCGCCTATAACAACGTCATCACACTCGGCAAAAGCTTGTTTTAGCTCATCTATTTTTAGCAAATATTCTTTTGTATATTTCGTAGTCTTGTTGTTTAAACACATTAAAAACCACCTCCATGTCGCTGTTGTTTTCATGTAAATACTGTAAAACAGTTTCTGTAGCAATTTCGGCGGCTTTTTGGTTTGGAAAATGAAACTCTCCTGTAGAAATACAGCAAAAAGCAACGCTTTTTAAGTTGTTTTTACTTGCAAGTTTTAAACAAGACACATAACAACTTTTTAATAAATTACAATGTTTTTGCGTTAAATTACCGCTTACAATTGGGCCAACAGTGTGCAGTACATGTTTGCATGGCAAATTATAAGCCGCTGTAATTTTAGCATCACCTGTTTTTTCATCGTGGTTTTGTATTTGCATTATTTTGTTGCACTCGGCCCTAAGCTGTAAGCCCGAAGCCGAGTGAATAGCGTTGTCTATACAAGCGTGGCATGCAATAAAACAACCAAGTAGCGCGCTATTTGCGGCGTTAACTATGGCATCTGCATTAAGGCGTGTAATATCGCCTTGCCACAAATATATGTTGCTATAACCTTTTACAGGTTTTAAATTTGAAACTTGTACAACACCTTTTTCGCTAGTTTCATGCTGCAAAACTTCATTTTGAAGCGTTAAATATTCTTGCGGCAAATCGGTTACTTGCCATACGTTCATTAAACTTCTAAAAAGTTGTTTTCGGCTGTTAATATCGCTATCAAATTTCAATGCCTGTTGCTTATATTGCGGCATATCATTTAATAAAAAGTTAATAAGTTTGTTGTACTTTTCAAGTAGGCTCATAAACACACCTAATTATTTCTCTTTTAAAATTGGGGCAGCCAAATGTTTAATAAAAAAGTCTATTAATGGGCCCATAAAAAATGCTGTTATAATTGTGCCAATTCCAATTACTGTTGTAAGTTGTAAAATTGTGTATCCACTTAATAAAAGAAGCGTGCCGCCAATGGCAACGCAAATAAAGTCTGTAATTATTCGGCAATATTTAAACTGAATAAGCTTCCATGTATTTGAAATTATTAAAGCTATTGCATCGTATGTGGAAACACCAAGGTTTGCACTAAAATAAAGCGACGATGCAATGCAAAGTACAACAATGCCAATTACAAGAAAAACAGCTCTTAAAACAATACTTGCATCGGGAAAAATAGACAGCAGAGTAGCGTGAGAAAATTCTACCACATAACCAAGTAAAAATAAATTAATAAAAGTAGATATGCCAATATAATGCCTATCGGCAATAAAAGAAAACAGTAAAAGCACAAGGTTAACAATCATGTAAAGTGTGCCAAAACTAATTGGTATAACGTTATTTATGCCCGCCATTAAACTTTGAAAAGGATCTACCCCAAAAGCTGCTACTTTTAAAAAGCCAACTGCTACACCGGCAATAAGAGTGCCAAAAACACACATAAAAACTCTTTTTGTTTTTAAATTCATAAAAAACTCCATTTCAGTTTATTGTAAAGGGTCGAATAATAAAAAAACTGCCTTTACCGCAAAGGCAAAGACAGAACTTTAAAAAACGCTTACCTTTATAAAAAGGTAAGT
>CAYJGU010000002.1:130975-192301 GCA_964369925.1 uncultured Bacteroides sp.
ATCGCTACCACGGGATTTTGAGTCCCGCACGTCTGCCAATTCCATCACACCGGCACAATAATTTATAAAGCTAGTATATTATAATATAAAAAAAGCAAAACGTCAATAGTATATTTGCTGTTTTTAATGTACAAGCGGTGCTTTTTGCAGGTGAAAGAAGTGTGATTTTTGCAAAAAAAGCAAGTGCAATTAACATATTAAAGGCACTAATAATTGCGTGCTAGTTTAAAAGTTTAATATATTTTTGCCCAAATTTTTGAACTAATGATATAACAAAACTTGAAATAACTACAGTAATTACCGAATACACAATTTTTCCGGGAGAAATGTATGTTAAAGATAGCAATAATACAACAGCATCGGTAAAAACATATGCAAAAGCAATATTAATTTTACAAAGTTTGCTTATTATCATAGCAATGGCGTCGTCGCCACCACAAGCGCCGCCTATAAGTACACACACGCCAACACCTATACCTACAAAAAGTGCACCAACAACAGCCGCCAAAATTTTGCTTTTAAAAGGTAACATTACAGGGCCCATTGCTTCAAAAATTTTATAAGACACACTAAAACAAAAACTGGCAAATATGCTGTATTTAGCAAAAGCTTTGCCTAAAAAATAAATTCCTAAGCCATAACAAATAATATCAATTATAAAACCAGATATAGCAGGAGAGATTGAAAACCAGTGATTTAAAAGTAAAATAAACCCTAAAACACCGCCCTCGGTAATTAAATTTTGTGCATGCACATTAAACAGCCCAAACGCAAGAGTACTGGCACCTAAAGCTATAATTCCAAACTTTATAATTTCATTTTTTTTAAACATTTTTACACCTAAATTATTAATTAATTATTACCATTATACCACAAAGCCAATTTTTTATATAGTGCCCCATGCCTGTTTTAACGCTAAAACACCTTTTTTAATTTCATCTACACTTAACCCGCCGTACCCCATTACAATACCGCATTTTAAATGCTCTTTGTTTTCCTCTATGTTCTCGCAAAAAGATGACAGAGCATAAATTCGAATACCACTGTTATGTGCGGCGTTTACAAGCTGTTTTTCGTGGAGTATATTGTTTTGCAAAAGCTTGTTTGTTTGTAAAACAATATGCAAACCGGTGTGTATACCTGTAAGTGTAATTTTATTGCCAAAAGCTAAGGTTAAATGTTCGCACAAAGTATCTCGCTTAGATTTATAGCAATTGCGTACACGAGATAAATGCCGAGAAAAATGGCCGTTTAATATAAACTTATAAAGCGTCTGCTGGTCGAACCGACTGACAGTGCACGAGTAAAGGCCAAACAGGCTGTTAAATGTGCTAAGCAAATTAAGTGGCAAAACCATGTATGCTATGCGCAGTGCAGGCGATATGCTTTTTGAAAATGTACTTATATATATTACGTTTTCGCCGTTATCCAGTCCTTGTAAACACATTATTGGCTTGCCGTCAAATCTAAACTCGCTGTTATAATCGTCCTCTATAATATATCTGTTTTTGCCCTGCTGAGCCCAACTTAAAAGCTTCATTCGGCGACCAATAGGCATTGTTGCGCCGGTTGGAAATTGATGACTTGGCGTTACATACGCAACATGTGCGCCGCTAGCGTACAGTTCTTCGGTGCAAATACCTTGTTCATCTACCATAACATTTTTTACGCTAACACCGTTGTTTTTTAAAATGCGAACAGCCCTGTAATAGCCGGGGTTTTCGGTGGCAAATGTGCTTTTTTTAAATAATAAAGCAAGCAAACTAAGTAGGTACTCTATGCCGGCGCCAATTACTATTTGCCTTGGCAAGCACTTAGCCCCGCGAAATTCCGTTAGGTGTGTTGCCAAAACTGCTCGCAGCTGTTCGTCGCCCTGAGGGTGACCGTGGTTTAAAATATCAGTGTTTTCGCTAAAAACTTCGCGCTGTACTCTTTGCCATGCTTTAAACCCAAATAAAGATGTATCTGTAGAAGATGTGTTGAAATTATACAATATATCGCCATTTTGTAGTTGTGGCGCAAGTGGGGTATCTTTTAAAAAGCTTTCGTTATTTTTTGCCAACACTTGTGCCGGGTGCTCGTAAACTCCTAAAAGCTTATCTATTTTTAAAACTACGTACCCACTTTTTGGCTTTGCCTTAACGTAGCCCTCGGCAACAAGCATTTGGTATGCTGTATCTACAGTGTTAACGCTAACGTTTAAATATATAGCAAGGCGGCGCTTGCTTGGCAATTTTTCTCCGCTTATTAATATACCGTTTCTTATGTCGTCCGACAGCCTTGTGTAAAGCTGCCTGTACAAAGGGGTATTGCTGTTAAAATTTATAAGTAAGTTTTCCATTTTTTGCGCCTTTCAAATTTATATGCTTTTAAATTTTTGTAAAACAAAACATACAAAAAAACTGATACCATAAAAAATTTACAAATTGAGTGTTTCAATAGGTTCAATTTTTGATATACTAAGTATAAGCAAAAAAGATAACAACGTCAAGTCGATAAAAAAGTGTGCACCGTATAAATACACACTTTATTGAGCTTAAAATATACTAAAAAATAAAAATTAATTTGAAATAGGGGAATAACATGAGTAATAGCAGATTTAGTGTAAAAAATATTGCAAAAATTGGACTTTTAAGTGCGCTGGTATTTGTATTTAGCTGGATTCAAATACCAATAGGCGATATTGCAAGGGTGCACCTTGGCAATGTATTTTGTGCGCTAAGCGGTTTGCTTTTTGGGCCACTTGTTGGTGGTTTATCGGCAGGGTTTGGCAGTATGCTGTTTGATTTTACAAACCCACTTTATATATCGGAGAGCTGGATAACATTTATAACAAAATTTTGCCTAGGATTTGTAGCCGGGCAAATAGCACACAGCGGCAAAAACGTTACACTTGTAAAAGATGTTATAAGCGCATTTGCCGGCAGCATAACATATGTTTTTTTATATTTATTAAAAAGTTTTATTACAATGTACTATATACAAGGCCAAGCAATTGAGGCAGTGCAAGTGCAACTAATAACAAAAGGTGTAACAAGTGCTACAAATGCAATGTTGGCAGTTGTGTTTTCGGTAATTATTGCGGTATTAGTTAGGCCAAAACTTATAAAGGCGGGCATAATTAATAAAAATAATGTAAGTAGGCAATAAGTGTTAATTTAACGAGCATTTAATATTAGAATATAACTAAAAAAGCATCGCCATGCTAGTGGCGATGCTTTTTTAGTTTATAGCAATTACTTATAAATCGTCTGCATCTTGCAGCGGTGTTTCTTTAGGGTTAAGTGGCCTGCCTGTATAGCTGCCGTTTGGGTCGGCGGCGCTGGGCTGTGCATTAACAATGGCATTTACAATAGGGTTATTTATGCCGGTTTTGTTTTTTTCTTTAGGTGCAGTTGTGTTTATAGGCACCGGTATACCAATGGGAGATGGCACGACATTTGGTACAAATTTTGGCATGTTGTTTGCATCAAAAGAAATTTTGTCGTTAATATTTTTCATAATTTAACTCCTTTTTAAAATAAAAATGTGCACATATTAAATAAGCAAAAAGCAAATAATTAAATTTAACATAAAAAAAACTAAAAATATATTTAAAAACTTTGCTTTAAGTATATGTTGCCACATTTATGCCAACGCTATACATAGAAAGCGAGGCATTTTAATGACGAAAACAAAAATTTTTTGGCTTGCGTTTTTATGTACAGCGGCAATATTTTTACCTATATATTTATTAACATACGCATTTACAAATGCGCAAATTAAAACACAGCCGCAAACTGTAACAGAAGAGCAAAGCAATGTTTTAATAACCAACCCTACTACAGATGATGTATACACAATATTACTGATGTCGGGGACCTCCACTGCGGGCATGGCCGACAGCTATGCGCTTATTCATTTTGATGCACTTAAAAATGTAATATCTGTAACAAGTATGCCGCCGCAAACAGTAGTGCTGCTTGACAAAGATGTAATGACGCTACAAGAGGCGGTAACAAGGGCAGGCCCAAGCAACGGTGCAAAAGCACTTAGCCAAACACTTGGCATAACAGTAACCGATTACATTTTTGCAAGTCCTGATAAATTAAGCGATACAGCGCAAGTGTTTGGCAATATAACGCTGTTGTTAAAAAACTATATAAACGAAGCCACATTAAAAGAGCTTGGTTTTGTAAATGAGCAAAACGAAAGGTATACAGTATCGGCACAATATTTTAAACAAATACTGCAAACAGAAAGCATTGGGCAAAGTAATATTAACGAGGTGCGCTCTTTGGGGTACAGTGCGTTTTTGGCAGCAGGGCACGGTAGGCTGGCGCAAATTATACCTCAGGCAATTAGCGAAAACAGTAAGAGTATAGCAACAAATATAAATGCAACAAAATTATTTGATTACGAAAGAATATTAAAATTTATAGATAGACAACAGCCGACATATTACGCAATGGCAATGCCGGGAGGGTACAGCGCAGATGGCGAAAGGTTTGAGCTAAACGAAGAATCGCTTGAATTTGTGCGCCTTGCATTTAATGCAGAAGAAATAGACCCATCGCAGTTATCTGGGGAAGATGAGGAAAAAACAGACGACCCAGAAAACGACGATGCGTTTGAGCAAGAACCTATACAGCAACAAGAGGGGCAACAAGATAGCGAAGAACAGCAAACAAGTGAACAGCAAGATATAAACGCACAATAATATATGTTTAAATAAAGCAAAACAATTAACACAAAAGCACTTTTTTACAAAGCTAAAATGCCTTGTAAAAAAGTGCTTTAAATGTTTGTAATATTATTAGCAAGCCGTATAGTAATTAAACTATCTGTTCATTTCGCTTTTTGGCCCTGTGCTTTCGTGGTCTTTTATAGTGTGCAAAACCTCTTTTAAATCGCTGCAAGGCAAGTCTCCGGGCACCGTGTTTTTTAAAGCCGAAGTTGCATTGCCAAATTTCATTGCTTGCTCGGCACAGCCGTATTCAAGCAAGCCGTAAAGTGCTCCGGCAACATATGCATCGCCGCTCCCTATTCTATCTATAACCTCAATATCGTCGTATGGGTCTTGAGCGTAGTGTATATCTTTGTTAGAATCGTAAATAATTGAAGAGAAACTATGCTTTCTTGCGCTGATAACTTGCCTTTGAGTAGAGGCAACATACTTTACGCCGTAATCTTTACAGTAGCTTTTTTGAATGTCTTTTAGCTCGCCTGTTTTTTGAAACATGCGCCTGCTTGTCTCTTCGCTTACAAATAAAACGTCTACATAAGGTAATATTTTTTCTATAGCCGCCTTTGCCTGCTCTTCACCCCATAAATTTGCCCTATAGTTAACGTCAAAAGAAATTTGAGCACCGCCCTCTTTAAAGTTCTTTATAAGCTGTAAAGAGTTTTCAAAACTTTTTTCGCTAATTGCAAGGCTTATGCCGCTAACATGAAACATGCGTGCGTTTTTGTATATTTCATTCGGTACATCGTTAATGTTAAACCTGTTTATAGACGAATTCATTCTATCGTAAACAATGGTTGCCTTTCTTGGCGCTGCGCCCATTTCGTAAAAGTATGTGCCAAGGCGTGCTTGTTTAGATGTATCAAACTGCAAAAAGTCATCGGATACTCCTGTGAAGCGAACTCTGTTTTTAACAAATGTTCCAAGCTCGTTTTGGGGCAACATGCTAATAATGCCCGTGCGCATGCCTAAAAGTGCAACTCCGGAAGCAACATTTAGCTCTGCGCCTCCCGCTTTCTTTTCAAAAACATCGTTGTCAATTATACGGCAGTGCCTTGGTGGCGAAAGCCTTAGCATAATTTCACCATAACTTACAAGATCGAACTTATTATTTTCCATAAAAAACTCCTTTACAGTGTTTTGTGTTAATTATTTGCCGGTATATTTTGGCAGTTACCATAAAAGCGGTTAGCCAAAAGCCATAATATAAACAACTGTATTATAATAATTACAGCAGTTAAACAAAATTAATTGGGCCTAAAAAGCAAAAGAACGTATATATTATTTATATAAATATTAACTTTTTGCAAATATACTTGAAAGTTTTATGTTTTTGCTTTATACTTTATTAGTCTATATTTATTTTATATAATTGTAAGAAGAGGATTGCAATGACAAACAAAACACTTTTTAGAAACGTAATTTGCATTGTTTGCACATTTGTAATTTGTTTTAGCCTAAGTTCTTGCGGGCAACAAGTTACTGTTAACAACATAGTTTTAAGCGACAATGTAACGGGAATAAAAGATTCGACCGATGGAAAAAATGCAATGGAAACATTGTCGCACGTTATAAGCGAACAAGAACTTACACAAGCACCGCTATTTTTAACACCCGATAAGCAGGAACTTTATAAAGCGGCATACTTTTTAATTTACAATCATGTAGTTTCGGCTGGCTTTAGCGCAGATACAACACAGCAACCTTTTGCTATGCCTAACGGTGAGGATATGTACCTAGACGCCGGTTTTGCAACGTATCAAGAATACATTACTGCAATGAGTAGCGTGTTTACAGAGAGCTTTATACAGCATTTGCCTGAAGAATGGGGAACACCTTTTATAAGCGGCCCCGGCGAAGCGCTTTACACAACTAATATTACAAGAGATTTAAACCCCGGGTACATTGAAACTGTTTTTGAGCTTATAAGCGAAAAAGAAACAGAAATACAATTTTATATTATTGGCAATTATAGCGATGAAACTGCACAAGCAGGTATAAGAGAAGAAAAATATAGGGTTGCCTTGCTAAACACCGAAGACGGTTGGAGATTTGCAAATTTTGATGTTGTTGTATAATAAAGCACAGCCTTACAATGTTTATAATGCATAGTAAAAACCAAGCGCAATGAAACAAAAGCTACGGTTTTAATCATATCAAACTTTTATAATGTTTACAAGTGTTAAAAATATTATAATATAAAAATGTAAAAAACAAAAATACTTTTTAATAAAACAAAAATTTGTTATACTTAAAATGTTATTTATTTAAAATGGAGCATGTATTGATGAAAAAATTTTTAGTATTAATTTTATCGGTTATATTGGCACTTTCAATGGCTTTGCCAAGTTTTGCGCAAGGATATGTTATGCCCGAAGACAGCCCTGTAACAGCACAAAGTGCCTATTTTTTTAATTTAGACACAGGTGCGGTTGTGCTGGATTTTAACAGCGACGAGCAAAGAGACATAGCAAGCCTTACAAAGCTTATGACAGCATTGCTGCTTATAGAAAACATAGACGACCTTGACGGCACAATAATTACATCGCCTTCATCAATATATGTTTCACCAATTACAAACTCAAATTCATCTACAGCCGATATTTACCCTAACGAGCAAGTTACGGCACGCAGCTTATTATACGGAATATTACTACCAAGCGGAAACGAGGCTGCTCAAATAGCGGCTTATTACCTTGGCGGCGAAAATAGCGAAAATTTTTATGTAATGATGAACGAACGTGCAGCACAACTTGGCTGTACAAATACAAACTTTACTAATCCACACGGGTTACAAGGATTAGAATACGATAACTATTCATCGGCAAAAGATTTAGCGCTAATTGCGGCTAAATGTTGGGAGTACGATATTTTTAGAGAGGTAGTTGGCACAGAAAGCTACAACATGCCTTTTACAAATATACATACATATGCACAAAACCCCGATAGCCCCGACACAGCTTATACAATATATAATACAAACTCTATGCTAAGAGATACAAATACAGCGGTATACAGAGATTATATTAAAGGCATGAAAACAGGCGCTACAACAGCGGCAGGTCGCACATTTGCATCTGTTGCCGTTAACGATGATGGTGAAACATACATTGGCATAGTACTTGGCTCGCCTTATAATAACTCTCCCGAGGGATTTTCGTATTCTTTTCACGACACAGCCTTTATATACGACTGGATATTCGATAACTTTTCAGTGCAGCAACCTGTGCAAAAAGTACAGCCAATATCCGAGGTAGCAGTAGAGTTATCAAGCCAAACAGATGTATTATCGCTTTTGCCGGCACAAGATTTTGAAATTGTATTGCCAACAGACGGCTCTGAATATGCGCAGCAACTTGATGTGCAAATACAAGAGATAGAACAGGCGATAAGAGAGGCAAGGCAAGAGGCTGCAAACGACGGAATAGACTTGGACAGTGAAGAAAACGAGGCAATAGAGCAACAAATAAACCCAATATTGCCCGATACATTGATGTATGAATTTAATATACCTGAAAGCGTAGATGCGCCTATAAAGCAAGGTGATGTTATAGGTAGCTTTACAATAAGTATGAACGGCAATGTATTAGATGAAATTGACCTTGTGGCATCGCAAGACGTTAACAGAAACTTTTTACTGTTTTTAGTAGATTGGGTGGGCGGATTTTTTGAGAGTTTATACTTTAGGGTTGTAATAGGCCTTACTATTTTGTATATACTTGTACTTGTAGTTATAGTAAAGTTAATGCAAGTAAAATACATAAATGGGTCACCTCGCCGAAGAAAAGGTAAAAAAGGCAAGAAAAATAAAAAAGATAAAAGCACAAACGAGCAACAAGCTTTTACGCAAGATGAATGGGAAAAAGTGAGCCTGCAAAAAGAAAAAGAAGAAGATTGGACTAACCTTGTAGAAGTAGACCGTATTCCACCAAAGGCAAGAAAGGCTTTCTTTAAAAGTAAACAAAAACAAGAAAAAACGAAACAAAGCGATAAAAATATAAAAGATTAATAAACTAACAAATATAGGGTAAAATAAAAAAGTAAAAGTAATTGATTTTATATATTTTATATGGTATACTATGCTAGCATTACCCAAACACAGTGGCCGGCGAATACTCTCTTACTAAAGGGCAGTTAATATTTAGGCAAGTTAATTAATGTTTAAAACAACATTTACCACCACTTTGTTTAGGGCAAATTATAAAAAGAGAGGTTTTACAATGCAAGACAAAATTACAGTTATTGAAACAAGCCGTGTACACGAGAAAGACACAGGCTCACCGGAAGTGCAAATTTCGCTTTTAACAAGCAGAATTAACCACTTAACACAACACATGAAACAAAACAAAAACGACCACCACAGTCAAAGAGGGCTATTGAAAATGGTTGGACGTCGACGCAACTTGCTTGCATACTTGCACAAAAAAGATATCGCTCGTTATCGTGCACTTATTGCAAAACTTGGTTTGCGTAAATAAGTTATGCAATTGGCAGACGGTAGTTTTACCGTCTGCCATCATGTATATATTAAAGCTTTTTTATAAGCAAAGTTACGTGTATGCTTTACACATTTTTATTGCCTACGTTAGCAATGAATGGAGCGTTTTTATTGATAATATGATATATATTAAAAACGTTGCATTTATTGCTAAAACAAAGGTAATGTAAAGTATGCCGTACTTTTACAAAAACAGTGCCGCAAAGCGGCAGAACGGAGATTATTATGGCAGTAGAATTTACATCGGCAAAAGAAACTTTTTCAAACTTTAAGGTATTTGAAACAACACTTGCAGGGCGCCCATTTATAGTAGAAACAGGTAAAATGTGCGCACTAAGCAACGGAAGTTGTCTTGTAAGATACGGCGAAACAGCCGTGCTTTGCAACGTAACAATGAGCGATAAACCACGTGAGGGAATAGACTTTTTCCCACTTAGCGTAGATTTTGAAGAGAAAATTTACTCTGTGGGCCGCATACCCGGTAGCTTTATGCGCAGAGAGGGTCGTCCCGGCGAAAAATCTGTATTGACAAGCCGCGTAGTTGATAGGCCAATACGTCCGCTTTTCCCTAAAGATATGAGAAACGACGTTAGCGTTGTTATGACGGTTATGAGTGTAGACCAAGATTGTTCGCCTGAAGTTGCAGGTATGATAGGAACATCTATTGCGCTTTCTATTTCAGAAATACCTTGGAAAGGACCAATAGGCGGTGTTTTTGTTGGCCTTTGTGATGGTGAAATTGTAATTAACCCAACAGAAGAGCAAAGAAAAACATCGGATTTACAACTTACAGTTGCCGCAAGCAAAACAAAAATTGTTATGATAGAAGCCGGCGCAAACGAAGTTGATGAAGAAACAATGCTAAAAGCAATTAAAGCAGGCGATGCAGAAATACAAAAAATAATTTCGTTTATTGATGATATAGTAGCACAAATTGGTAAAGAAAAAGTTGCATTTGAGAGCATGGAGTTAAACAGCGATTTATACGAAGAAGTGAAAAACGCTTACCTAAACGACTTTAAAGCAGCTATGGATACAGACGACAAAACAGTTCGTGATGCTAGGCTTTTACCGATACGTGAAAGAATTAGCGAGCAATATGCCGAGCAATGGGGCGAGGGCATAGTTGAAGAGCTAATGTACAAAATGCAAAAGTACGTTGTGCGCCGTTGGCTTTTAGACGAAGGCAAACGTGTAGACGGTAGGGGCATAAACGAAATAAGACCGCTTAACAGCGAAGTTGGACTGCTTCCAAGGGTGCACGGCAGCGGTATGTTTACACGTGGTCAAACACAAGTTTTAACTACTTGTACACTTGGCACACTGCGTGATGCTCAAATTATTGACGATATAAGCACAGAAACAGAAAAAGCATATATGCACCATTATAACTTCCCTCCATATTCGGTTGGCGAAGCTCGTGCGCCACGTAGCCCGGGCAGGCGTGAAATTGGACACGGTGCACTTGCAGAGCGCTCACTTTTACCTGTATTGCCAAGCCAATCAGAATTCCCTTACGCCATGCGTTTGGTTTCGGAAATATTGTCTTCAAACGGCTCTACAAGTCAGGCATCTATTTGCGGTAGCACACTTGCACTAATGGACGCAGGCGTTCCTATTAAAGCGGCAGTTGCAGGCATTAGCTGTGGACTTATTACAGAGGGCGAGCGTTGGATGACAATGCTTGACATTCAAGGTGTAGAGGATTTCCACGGAGATATGGACTTTAAAGTTGGCGGTACACTTGGCGGCATAACAGCTATTCAAATGGATATGAAAGTAGACGGCTTAACATACGAAATTATTGAAGATGCATTTGATAAGTGTAAAAAAGGTCGCGACTTTATATTAAACGAAATAATGTTACCTGTAATAGGCGAGCCACGTAGCGAAGTAAGCAAATACGCGCCAAAAATGGAAACAATTAAAATTGATGTAGAAAAAATACGTGACGTTATTGGCAAAGGCGGAAAAGTAATACAAGAAATTTGCGCTAAATTTAACGTTAAAATTGATATTGAAGAAGATGGAACAGTGTTTGTTTCTTCGCAAAATAAGCAAGACATAGAAGCGGCAAAAGCAACTATTAAAACAATTGTAGATGACCCAGAAGTAGGCGCAATTTATAAAGGTAAAGTTACACGCCTAATGGCATTTGGCGCTTTTGTAGAAATAGCACCGGGTAAAGAGGGTCTTGTTCATATATCTAAACTAGACACAAAACGTGTAGAAAGAGTTGAAGATATAGTAGCAGTAGGCGATGAGTTACTTGTTAAAGTTACAGAAATTGACCAACAAGGCCGTATTAACTTAAGCAGAAAAGACGCACTAGCACAAATGGCGGCAAAACAGGGCGAGTAATTTAAGCAGCATTGTTTAAAAATACACCAATATAAAAAATAGCCCGAAAGAGAAAAATCTTTCGGGCTATATAATTGAAAACTAAAATAAGCACAAAGTATATAATAATTTAAGGCACAAAAAGTGCAAAAGGGAATAAATAATGAAACAAAAAAGCAGTGCAAAAGGCGTGGCGTTTTTATCGGTTGCGGCACTAATATGGGGTACAGCATTTGTTGCTCAAAGCACAGGCATGGACTATGTAGGCCCCTTTACATTTAATGCTATAAGAAGTTTTATAGGCTGTATATTTTTAATACCGTGCATAATGTTTTTAGATGTGTTTTACAAAAGAAGGCCGAGCTTACTTGGTACAGCGGTAACAAAGCAACAGCAAAAAACGTTAATTAAAGGCGGTGTAATTTGTGGTTTAATACTAAGTATAGCCAGTGCATTACAACAAGTTGGCCTTGTGTACACAAGTGTAGGTAAAACAGGTTTTATAACAACCTTATACATAATAATAGTGCCTATTTTTAGCATATTTTTAGGTAAAAAAGCGGGTATAAAGGTATGGGTAGGCGTTATTTTGGCAAGTGTAGGCCTTTATATGCTTTGTATTAACGAGAGCTTTACAATTAATATAGGCGATGTACTTGTGGCGGCCTGTGCTGTAGCTTACAGCTTCCATATATTAACTATAGCGCATTACTCCCCTAAAACAGACGGTTTGCGTATGTCTTGCATACAATTTTTAGTAGTGGGTATAGTAAACAGCATACCTATGTTTTTATTTGAAAGTCCACAAATTGCAAATATAATAAACGCAAGCGGCTCTATATTATATGCGGGCATACTTTCAAGCGGCATTGCATATACATTGCAAATTATTGGGCAAAGGTACACAGCGCCAACTATTGCAAGTTTAATTATGAGCTTTGAAAGTGTAATAGCTGTGCTTGCCGGATGGATAATTTTAGGCGAAATATTAAGCCAAAAAGAAATTTTTGGCTGTGTATTAGTATTTGTGGCAATAATTATTGCGCAGTTACCAAAAAGGCAAAAAAATTAGAGGCATAAAATTTTAAGTACATTAACTAATAAATACTTAATAAATATCACCTAAATAAAAACAAATTAACTTAAATAAAATAAACCCCCATAATTGGGGGTTTATTTTTATGTTTATTAAAAATCACCGTTTTCACGCAGTATATTAAGCTGTAAAACTGCGCTAACGGTTTTGGCGTCGCATATTTCTCCGCTTAAAACCATTTGTACAGCCTTTTCTAACGGCACAGTAAAAACGCTAACAAATTCATCTTCATCTGGGTTTGTGCTTGTAAACGATAAGTTTTTTGCAGCATATATATAAATAATTTCGTTGCAGTAGCCGCATGTGGGTATTATGGTATTTAAGTTTATATAATCTTTTGCAATTATACCGGCTTCTTCGGCAAGCTCTCTTTTTGCAGCTATTAATGGGTCCTCGCCTTTTTCAAGTTTACCTGCGGGTATTTCGGTAAGCTCTTTGCCAAGCGCATACCTAAACTGCCGCACAAGGTATATTTCGTTTTTGTCGTTAATGGCAATAACACCGGCGCCACCGCTGTGGTGCACAACTTCTCTGTAAGACGTATTGTTGTTTTCAAGCTCCACTTTGTCTTTGGTAACTGTAATAATTCGCCCTTTAAACATAGTTTCGCTTGTAAGTTTCTTTTCAAAATGCGCCATTTACTGCCCTCGTTATTATAATTAATATTTTGCTATGTATAAAAAGTTATATTTAACTGTTTTTTACAGGCTTGTGTTCGCAAAGTACGCTTTCAATTCTTCTATCGCTAGCTTTTAAAACAGTAAATAAAATATCGTTAAACTGTACAAAAGCAGGCTCTTGCCTGTCGGGTATGCGGCCAAGTTTATCAAAAACAAAACCGCCAACAGTTCCTGCCTCGTATTCGTACTCGTCGTCGTTAAGGGCCGGCATGCCAAGCATCTCAAACAGCTCTTCCAAATCGGCTCCGCCTGTTGCAACTATGCTGCCGTCATCTCTGCGCACAAAATCTTCGGTTTCGTGGTCAAATTCATCTTGAATATTACCAACTATTTCCTCAAGCACATCTTCCATTGTAACAACGCCGCTTGTTCCGCCGTATTCGTCTACTACAATAGCAATTTGTGTGTGCTTTGCCATAAATTCAATTAGCAATACCCTAGCAGGCTGAGACTCAGGCACAAATATTGCCTTGCGCACAAATTTGTTAACAGATAAATCTGATTTCTCTTCATCGTCCCAAAGTGAAAATAAATCTTTCGCGTAAAGAATGCCGACAATATCGTCCATAGTTTTATGGTAAACAGGCAAGCGGCTAACACCGTTTTTTGCTGCAAGCTGAACAACCTCACCAACTTTTGTAGTGTCTGGTACACCAATAACATCGCGTCTGTGCGTCATAATCTCGCCGGCTGTCACATCGTGCAGCTCCACAATGTTTGTAATCATTTCTTTTTGTTGTTGGTTAATAACTTCGTCTTGGGCAACATCGTCTACCAAATTTAAAAAATCTTCCTCGGTAACGTTTTCGTGCACCTTTAAGTTTAAAGCCTTAAAAATTAATATTGCAAATGCACTGGCAATTACACCAACGGGCCTAAACAAAGCAAAATTTTCGGCGTCATCTTTTCCATGAAGCCCGCCAAAACCGCCTGCAATAACGCCTAAAGCACAAAGTGCAAAAACAAAAAGTGCAATAAAAATTATATGCTCTACTTTTACAAAAATTTGAAGTAAGCCATAAACAAAAACGCATATGCTGAAAATTAAACAAACTATAACACCGGTAAACCTAAACGAAAATCCAACACTTGTCTGTTGGTCTTTTTCGCAATCGTTGCTTAAAAGCGAACCGGCACACCAACAAAAAATAATTGCAAAAACACTACCTATTAAACTAATTAAAATACTAAGACCATCGGGGTCCATTATCAGCTCTCCTTAAAAATATTGGCGTAAAGCGGTTTGTGGCAATTTAAACATAAGCCACAAGCTACAAGCCATTAATATAATATTACTAATAACTATACAAATTTTTCTTCAATATGTCAAATAAATATGCACAAGCGTAAAATATTTGCAAAGTTAACATTAACATTGTATTACAAATTGCGCAAAAATGTTAAAAAAATTATTTTTTGCTTTTTGTATTTTTATTATTGCTGCTTTTAGCAGTGTTTTTTGTGTCTTCGGCAAGCAATGTTGCCTTGCAGCTGTCTAGTGCCTCAAGCTCTGTATTTGCAAGCTCGGGGTATTGGGGGTTACACTCGCTAAGCGTTTTAACTACTATTTGTGATACAAGATACCTTGTGTACCATTTTTGATCGGCCGGCAACACATACCAAGGTGCATTTTTTGTAGCTGTTTGCTGTATTGCCTCTTCGTATGCTTCCATATATTTATCAAAGTAAGCTCTCTCTTTTAAATCGGCCGAAGAAAACTTCCAGTTTTTTGTCTCGTCGTCTATTCTGTCTAAAAATCGCTTTTTTTGCTCGTCTTTGCTAACGTGTAAAAATATTTTAACAACCCTGTAACTATTTTCGTAAAGGTACTCTTCAAAATCTTTAATTTGTCTATACCTTTTTTCAAAAAATTCTTCGCTGTTTTTATCTAGGCATCTTTTTGCAATTTTATACCTGTTTTGCAAATTATGCACCTTTACAACAAGCACATCTTCGTAATAGCTGCGGTTAAATATACCTATGTTCCCCCTATAAGGCACTGCAGAATGTGCTCGCCATAAATAATCGTGGGCAAGTTCAGCTGCACCAGGCTGTTTAAAGCTTGTTACCTCTACACCTTGTGGGTTAAGTGGGCCCATTACGTGCCTAATAGTGCTGTCTTTACCAGCGGCATCCATTGCTTGCAACACAAATATTACACCTTCTCGGCCGTCGGCATAAAGGCGTTGTTGTAGCTCTTTCATTTTCAATTGATTTTTAACAGTTAAGCTTAAAATTTCTTCTTTTGTGCTCTTGTCTTTTTTACTGTCGGTAGGCTGTTTTTTTAAATCTAACTTTTTATTACCTGTAAAACAATAATCGCTAAGTTTCATGGTCGTTACACTTCCTTTCACTGCCTTTAAGGCTAAAAACAAGTAAAATTTGTTTTATGTAGCATGTTTTAGTTTGTAAATATATATGTTAATGTAAACGGTAGTTACTTTTGCAAAATGTCACTTACAATATCAGCTGCATCTTTAACCAAAACAGAGCAAGGCCTGCTTTTGTAATATTCAGGTGTTCTGGCCTCTGCAACGGGGTTATAAGGTGTGTGTTTTTGTAAATTCAGCAACTCGTCGCACAATATAGAATCAGAACGATGTTTGAATTCATCTAAACTTTTTTTAACCAATTTATATATTTTTGTTTTTTTCTGTGTTTCATCTACGTTGTTATAACCGCGAAGAGCACCTAAAACAATTACCATGCCCGTTACTGCGCCGCATACACTGCGTGTGCGGCCAATACCGCCGCCAAACCCGCTTGCAATTTTTGCTGCCATTTCGGTAGTAAGGCCCATTTCGGGGGCAAACGCACATACTACACTTTGTGCACAGTTATATCCACTAGTAAAATAATTAAGCGCAATATCGCCTTTTGTCATAAGTAATGCAAGCCGCCTTTCAAGTGTGGTATTTATACAATATTGCGTATAACAAGGTTTTTGCCGCCATTTTGCAATTTCTCGTATTTTGTCTCAAAAGTTTTTGTGTAATCTATAAGTTTATGCAGCTTGTTAAAGCCATAGTTGCGAGAGTCAAAGTCGGGGTAAATGCGGCTTAATGTAACGCCTACTTGGCTTAAAGGCATAAAACCGTCCTCGTCCGAATCTCTGTCAATAATCTCTTTTATCTTATCTACTATTTCGCTTAAAGGAACGAAGGCAACAATTATTTCTTCATCGCTGTAATCTCCGGTAATCATATCGCTGTCAGAAGACGATGTGTTTTGATCGGGCGCCTTTACTGTAGTTTTTTGCACCTTGCCTTTTTGTGGCTTTTTGCGCTGTGCATTATTAGAAACGGCATCTTTTTTTGCATTTGCATTGTCGTTTTTAAGTCCCTGCAAAACATCAAGATATTTAAAGGTATCACAGGCGCTTTTAAATGCAACGGGAGTTTTGCTTTCGCCCATGCCAATAACAAACATGCGGCTCTCGCGCAGTCGCACGGCAAGGCGTGTAAAGTCGCTGTCACTGCTAACAAGGCAAAAACCATCTACATTTTTTGCGTATAATATATCCATAGCATCAATTATCATTGCACTGTCCGACGCATTTTTACCTTGTGTATAGCTAAACTGTTGCATAGGTGAAATGTTGTGCTCGTGTAAAACTTTTTTCCAGGCACTCATTTCGTTGCTTGTCCAGTCTCCGTATATTCTTTTATAAGCGGGCGTGCCATAAAGGCTAACCTCGCTTAAAATTGTTTTTATAAATTTAGGAGATACATTTTCAGCATCTATTAAAAGTGCTATAACTTTACCCACATTTGTCATAAATTAAGCCAATCCTTTTTTATAATATACTATTTACATATACATTATACATGTTTAGTGGAAAAATATAAAGGATTTATTATAAAAGCTGCCATTTATTTCGTCAACATTTCAAATATATTATTACAGTAATCGTAATACTCCACAACTTTTTTATCGTCTTCAAGTGGTGTACCATTTAAATTTCTTTTAACTATATAAAAATCAGTAAAATAATCCTCTACAGTGTGTGTTGTGCCGTTGTAGTCGGTTATTTCGCCAAGCTCTAACTGTGTAAGCAATTGTGAATCCATATAAGAAACACCCATGTTTTCATAGTTGATGCTCTCGTTTTCAAAAGGTGTGGTGCCGTCGTTATATTCAAAAATAGATAGTTCTTTTTGATAATACTCAACATCATCGGTTAAAAAAATAATACTTTCGCCCGTTTGCAGGTTTGCCGAAAGCCCAACAGTTGAAGTTAAGTTCTCGTATGGGTTAATAAGTGTGGGCATGTTTTGTTGCTGAGAATCGGTGCTATTGCTGTTTGCTGTGCTATTTGCGGCCTCGTCGTCAACAATGCTGTACTGTGAAATATTAACAGCTACTTTTCCATCGCCATTAAAATCGGTAAAATGCTCGGCAAGCTTGTCCTCAAGCACAAAAATGGCTTCTTCATGTATGTATTTATCGCTAAGCAATGCTATCTTTATGTCATGTTTTACAACCGAGGTTGTGTCTACAATAAAAAATACTACAAACCCCAAAACAATAAGGGCAATTAAAATATGCCATCTGTGGTAAAACCAAAAATTTTCTAATTTTTGCTTTTTAGTTAACGGTGCACTGGGCTTGTTATCGTTTTCATCATCTAAATTTATGTTCAGCGTATATCGTGGGCTTGCCATATTAATCTCACTTTCTTACTTGTATTTTTATGTGCTAAATTAAAAATGCTTATTATATTAAATTAAAGTATACACGTAATATTATAACGCATTTGTAATTTTTTGTGAACAGTTTATAAATATAACGTTGTATTATATAAAATGCAAACAAACTTGCCCTAAAAAGCGATTTATGGTATAATGCTATGGCGTATAACTATAAAGTAAGTAAAAAAATAAGCATATGAATTAATGTGCATTTTTTGGCAAATTAATTAACTTAAATAGTGTAAATTATAATTAATGTGTTTTTGTATGCAAAAATTTTTATATACAAAAAGGCAAATATACAAATAAATGGGTGATAACATGCGTGTTTTATTTAATGTAGTACTTAGAATATTTATAGTTCTTTTGCTTGCGGGTATAATTGTGGTGGGAGTTTTAGTTTACGAATATTACAGTACAGATGAAACGAATATACCAAGCATAGAATTTAAAATTAACAATATAAATATTGACATAACTGAACAGACTTGGAACACACCTGTATATGGTGGGCTTATGTATAAAGCGCATACAGTGCAAAACGATAAAGTACAGCACAATGTTATAAATGATGACGATATAATAATTACATATCCGGCCGATTTAAACTTTAGTATAAATATAACATCTCCAAGCGGTGCGCAAATATCTGCGTACGAAGAACCGGGAACATGGAAGTATAAAGCAATAGAAAACGGCACGTACAATTACACTGTTATAATAGATAAACCACAAGTAGACGGCGAGGAATACGGCACATGGCAGTATTTTGGTAGTATAGAAATAGATGTTCAACCTTCAATAAGCATATCCTCTACAAGTGCGCAACAAGGAGATATAATATCGGTTAGGGTTAGTGGAATAGGAGAATTGCCTATGCCCGAAATGAGCCAAGATTTAAGTTATGCGTACTTTTCAAAATTAGACAACGAATATATAGCAAACATAGGTATAGCACACGACGCTGTACCGGGTAATTACAACGTATCGGTTACGTGTGGGCAACTTAATGTAAACGAAACAATAAGCGTTACATTAAGAGAGTTTGGCAGACAAGACATGACAATTAGCAGTACAACTGTTGCAAATACGTCAAGCGCAGAAGATATAGCGGCATATAACGAGGTAGTGTACTCGCTATTTTATACAGCAGATGAAGAAATTTACTGGGAAGGCTTTTTTATGTTGCCGGTAGATACGCAAGAAAAAAACACCGAATACGGTATATTTAGGTATACAAACGGCTCGCCTGTTGCAGTAAGGCACGTTGGTATAGATTATGATGGAGACTTAGGCGACAATGTTTATGCTACAAATAATGGAAGAGTGGTATATGCCGACTTTTTAAATGCAACAGGCTATACAGTTGTTATAGAACATGGTGCAGGGCTTAAAAGTTACTATTACCATTTAGATGAACTGCTTTGTGCGCAAGAAGATATTGTACAAATAGGTGACATTATAGGTAAAGTTGGAACTACCGGATACTCTACAGGGCCGCACTTACATTTTGAAATGAGAATAGGCAGAGAACCTATAGACCCGGAAAAGCTTTTTGATGGAACATCGGGCTTATATTTAACACAATAAAAATTAACTAAATGCAAATTTAAATTAACATAAAGGAGGCGGTGCAATGAAAAAAGACGATAACAAAAACAGCAATGAATACAGCGCTGCCGATAGTAACAATAATAAAAATATGAAAAATAGAAAAGAAAAACCGAAAAAAGTGAGAAATGCAAAAAGATCGACATCGGATAAATTACATAGCTTTGCGCTTGGTATGCAAAGGGGCAGCAACGAGGCCGCTGTGCTACAAGCAAAAAATACCGAAGGATTTTTTAGAGGTTTATTTATAAACGCATTGGGACAAACCTTATACGAAATTGGGTTTTGGGCCGAATACAACGCAATAAAACTTTACCGTGCATTAAAATATATAGCACTTGTGGTGTTTGCGGTAATGCTTGCAATATTCCGCAGTGTTATGCGCCCTGTAGGAGATTTTTTTGTAGGCATATATAGAGATTTAACAAGGCCTATTTATAAAGTTTTTAGAAATATTAATAAAAACGTGCGTATTTTTACAAAGGCTTTAAAAAGTGGTAAAAATCCTTTTAAAGCAATGTTAAAAGCAGAAAGTAATATAGTAAACAAAGAAAAACGCTCTTTTTTAGTTGCATTAAGTTACTTTTTGCCACTTGTATCTATTCTTATATTAGTATTTACAATTAACTCAACGTTAAGCACGCCGTTTTCTTTAGCTGTTGTTTACAATAGCGAGCTTATTGGATATATAGAGAGCGATAGCGTGTGGGACGATGCAGAAAATAAAGTAGAAAGCCGTGTTAGGGCTGCACATGCAGATCAAAGTTTTCAAACCAACCCAACTTTTGAGGTTGTAAGCGTAAATACAAGTGCACGGTTAACATCTACACAACTGGCCGACAGAATTGTAGAGCGCTCTTCGGACCAAATAAAGCAGGCAACAGGCGTATATGCAGGCGAAACACTTGTGGCTGTTTGCGAGGACGAAGCAGCAGTTAGAGATTTGCTAGACACTACGCTGGCTATTGCAACACCTACAGATGATGAAACTGCAAGAGTTGAGTTTGTGCATAATCTGTATATGGAAAGTGGACTTTACTATACAGAATCTATTACAAGTTACGCACAATTTGAAAGTACGCTTAACACAGGCGGATACTTGCAAACACAAATTACATTAACACAAACAAGAGAAATAGAAGTGCCATACCCTGAAGAGGAGTATGAGAGCGATCAATACGCAAAAGGCACCACAAGGGTAGGACAATACGGTAAAAACGGTGTTAACAGTTTAACAGAAGACGTAACTTATATTGACGGTGTTGAAGTGGCACGTGTTATATTAAGCGAGCAAGTAATAAGCGAACCGACACCAAAAATTACATATATAGGTATTGCAGAAAACGTTGTTGGAACAGGAACATATGACGGTGAAATAGCAGCGGGAAGCGGAACACTGGCATGGCCTGTACCAACATATGAAAGAACAACAACAGAGTTTATTGTATCTAACGGATATGTAGTACACAGAGGACTTGATATTACAGGCTCGATTACAACACCTATACATGCATGCGACAGTGGTACAGTAGTAGAGGCAGGCTGGCATTGGAGCTGGGGTTATTACATACTTATAAACCATGGCAACGGAATGACAACAAGGTATGCACACTGCTCTAGGTTAGATGTAGCACCGGGAACAAATGTTGTAAAGGGTCAGCAAATAGCAATGATGGGTAATACGGGCGTTTCGTTTGGCGACCATTTACATCTTGAAATTGAAGTTAATGGCTCGCTTGTAAACCCACGAAATTATTTGGTTCAGCCGTAAACAATATGCGCAAAAAGTAAAAAGTATAAATATAAGTGTAATAGCAATAATAAATTAGCAATATACGTAAAGTACACTAAACATTTAATAGTGGGTGGATTATGAAAGATGAGCAAAATAAACAGCAAATATGCAACTATTTTAAAAGTGGAGAAACAAAACTTAAGCAGCTAGGCATAGAAGTTGAACACTTTGTGTGTGACGACGACTACAATACCCCTATATATGAAGAAATAAAAGAATTTATTTTAAAAGCTAAACAAAAAACAGGCGGGGAGCTATGGTGCGAAGACGGCCATATATTAGGCCTATATTGTAAAGAATATATGGTTAGTTTAGAGCCATCGTGTCAGCTGGAAATAAGCATACTGCCACAAACACAAATTGCGCAAATTAAACGTATATACACAGAATTTTTTGATTTGTGGAGCGAAATAGTTGGTGAAAAAAATTATAAATTAATAAACAAGGGTATTCATCCTCTTGTAGAAAATGCAACAAAAACGCCAGATGACTTTGAACTTATACCTAAAAAAAGGTATGAACTTATGAATGACCACTTTGAAAAAAGCGGTAAATTTGGCAAATATATGATGCGTACAAGTTGTGCACTTCAAGTATCGGTAGATTATGAAGATATGCACGACGCAATGAATAAACTGCGACTTTTACAAATAATGTCTCCACTGCTTGCACTTATAGCGCAAAACCAAAGCAAAGGAAATGTTGCGCCTTTTTGGCAAAAACATATTTTGCGCACCCAAATTTGGAGAGATACCGACAATGTAAGATGTGGTTTTTTCCCTGGTAGTACGGAAAAAAACTACACATATGAGCAATATGCAAATCATGTGTATACACATCCTTTAATTTGTTATACTCATGCAGGTAAAACACAAGCTTTAAATAACTTATCGGCACAGCAGTACTTTAAGCAAACGGGCCAGTTTGATGCAACACACACATTGTCTATGTTTTTTCCTGATATTAGGCTTAAAAAATATTTAGAAATACGTGTTGCCGATAGTTTGCCTATGGAGAAAATGCTTGGCTACACAGCGCTTATTAAAGGGCTTATTTATGGTAAAAATAGCTTAATAGCATTAAATAAATTGTTTGAAAACGTTACAACAGAACAGCAAATTTACGCAGGTGAGAAAGAAATTGCAAAAGATGGTTACAGCGCCAATATATATGGGCAAAATGCAGCCGATTTAGTTATAAAGCTTTTTGATATAGCACACGAGGGCCTTGAAGATATTGACACGGCATATTTAAAATATATTATGCCACTGCCTGCAATACAAAAAGAATATTGCAACTTGCTTAACAATAACTTTAACGAGCATATAAACAGTGCAAAGCAAAGCAAACAGTATATACAAAACTCTACGGCAAAATATCACAACAGAGTTGTAAGGGCAATGTATGTGCCAAAAATATTTACTAAAAACGAAGTAGATACGTTTAAAAACTTGATAAATGAGTTGTATACAATATTTGATAAAGTAATAGAAAACTATATTTGCGATGAAAACTACAGGTTGCTTTTTAACTTTGACAAAAGGCTTGAAAGCCTTATATTGCGCCCTAAAACATACGAGTGCAATATACCTATAGCCCGTATAGATGTATTTTATAACGAGCAAACAGGCAGGTTTAACTTTTGCGAGTTTAACACAGACGGCACAAGCGCAATGAATGAGGATAGGGAACTAAACAGTGCACTAAAAATAACATATGCGTATAAAGAATTTGCAAAAAAATACAACATAAACACGTTTGAATTATTTGACACGTGGATAGACGAATTTTTGTCAATATACGATGACTATGCAAAAAAACAGGGCAAAACAGGCACGCCAAATGTTGCAATAGTAGACTTTTTAGACATAGGTACAACAAACGAATTTGAAATATTTAAACAGCGCTTTACAAAGCGAGGAATAAATGCCGAGCTTTGCGATATTAAAGATTTGCAATATGAAAACGGCAAATGTACAACAAAAACAGGCATGCAAGTAAACGCAATATACCGCCGAGCAGTTACAACAGATATTATGAAACATTACGACGAATTACAACAATTTTTTAAGGCGGTAACAAGCGGCAATGTTTGCCTTGTTGGAGATTTTAGAACGCAAATAGTACACAATAAAATACTTTATAAAATATTACACGATGAACAAACACATAAATTTTTAACTAATAGCCAAATAAGGTTTATTAAAAACCATGTGCCATACACAACAAGTTTAACAAGCAAAATACTGCAAAATAACAAAAATTTTGCAAGGGCAGTATATGAAAACAAGAACAACTGGATAATTAAGCCCGAGGACTCATATGGCTCTTACGGGGTGCACGCAGGCGTAGAGTGTGACGAAAAACAGTGGAAAAAGTTTGTAGATGAGTGCACAGACAAAGGGTATATTATTCAAATGTTTTACAACCCGTATCAAATGAAAAACATAGACCTAACGCATGAAAATGAAGATGATATAAAATGGCACAGCACTAGCAACCTAACAGGCTTGTTTGTGTATGCAGGTAAAATGTGTGGCACATATTCTCGTATATCTTACGATGAAATGATTAGTACACAGTACAACGAAATGTCTTTACCAACTATAGTTGTAAGCAACAAATAACGAAATAACTTAATAAAGCAATTTAAGCAGGTGAAAAAATGCTGTTACTTGTAAACGAAAAAATAATAAGCACCACTTTAAAAACATTAAATATTAGCTTTGAGCAAAAGCAAGAAATTGAAATAAAAAATTTTGGATTTAGTTATACAAATAACGACAATTTTTTTATTGCGCAAAACAATGAAGCGATGCCACAAAAAGCTATTATTATACAAATTAACGATGAAAACATGTGGAACCTCGACAAATTTCAAAGTGTGCTTACTTTTAAAAAAAGTTGTGTATGCATAGAAAATGGACATGTAACTGTTTTAAATAGCGACTCTAGCGAGGCGAGTTGTGTTGTGGCATACCTTGAAAGAGCTGTAAACTGCACTAGCTGTGATAGCATAGGCAAAAATGTGGAAGAAATAGCACAGTATATTGCCGAAAAACCGCAAATGGATATGTGCGATATTTACCTTTTAATACCCGGAAAAAGAGAAATTGATGATGAAGGGCACTTTTTTAGCGACAAATGCCATTGCGATGATGAACTTTTTGCGACATTTAAACAAAATATTGATTATTGTGTGGAGAGCGAGTACAATTCGGATTTTGCAAAGCAGGTTACACGCAAAAACTTTGGTAAAATAAAAGTGCGCATACCGCAATACGCATTTGAAAGCGACTATACCCAAGATGCAATGATTGGCATTATGCAACACGAAACAGGATATTGTGTGTTGCAAGTATATGTTTACGCTTGTTACATAGGTGGCAATAAATTACTACAATATTATTGTGGGCAAGAGCTTGAATATTTTGTAGATGAAAAATGGATGGAACTTACAGAGCTTTGCGAATATTTTGGTGTAAAAAGGTATGGGCAAAAACGCAGTATGGTGTTTGCATACGGCCATGTAGAAGATGTTGAAATTATTAACGCGCTTGCAAATGAAGAATCGCCTATGGGTAAAATAAGCGGGGATTTTCAAAAAAAGCTGGATAACGATAACGTGGCCCAGTACGATACGGCAAAGGTGTATGTTTCGGCAGTTACAATGATAGAAGTGTGCAAGGATATAACAACATTTGTAGATACGCGCGTTGCGTACCACGCTATAGAAATATTTTTTGTAGAGCTTTTAATGTTGCAAGATGCTGCTATAGATAAAGTTTACCGAGATTTGCGAAGCAATAAGTTTGCAAACAGTATGGAAAGCATAGACAAAATGGCAGAAAAGTACGAGCAAATTAGCTTTGATATGGCGCAAGCTGTAGAATTTGCAAACTACGAACAGTTTAATTATCCAACAGTAAGGTTGTCGGCAAAAAAGGTTGCAAAAAACTTTGGAATAGAATATGTTTTTGAAAAGTATGAGTCGAATAAAGAGCTGCTTTCAAGTTTAATACAGGCAAACAGAAGAAAATTAGAGGCTCACCAAGAAAAAGTAAAAAATTATTTTTTATTTTTGCTGTCGGCTGTGGCAACAATAGGCACAATAGGCCAAATGATACACGCTATTATGCAAGATGCAAGAGGCGGAACGCAAAGCTATGCAGCAGCACTTGTTGTTGTATGCTCGTTCTATTTCATATACAGGTTTTTAGTTCTTATAGGAAGAATTAAAAAGCGAAAGTGAAAATAATATAATTATTTCACAAAAAGAAAGGGGTCATTTATGTCAGGTTTTAGAAAATCGGAATACTTTAACAAACAGACAACTAGCAAACACAATTCGGTGGGCAATATACCTTTAAATTTTTATATTCAAGAAACAGATTGGACGTGTTCTGTTGCATGTATAAGAACACTTATTTCAAAATTTGAACCGAACTTAATGAGCGAAAAAGAGTTTGTAGAAAAATACAATTTAAAACCGGGACCACATTACTCTGAACAAATAAAACAATACAAAATATTAGATAAGTATGATGCGATTTATGGATGTGATAATAAAGACATTGAACTTGACGATATTATAACCTACATGGAACAAGGCTACTACGTAATGCTTGAAAGCATGATAAACTATTCGCACTGGCTTGTGCTTTTAAACTATTTAACAATACCTACGCCTTATGGGTACGAGGGCTACCAGTTAGTTTTTTACGACCCATATTACAACAATATAAGAATGATGAATGCAGATGAATTTATAGGTGTATGGTTAGATGGATCGCACGAAAAAACAAACATAAAAAAAGACTTTATTGCTGTAAAAGCAAAATAAAATATTTTTAATTATAAATGGAGGATAATATGAGAATAGAAACACAATGCCTACGAGAAGGTTACACACCAAAAAACGGCGAGCCAAAGGCGCTTCCAATATATCAAAGCACAACTTATAAATACGACTCATCTGAGCATGTTGGTAAATTGTTCGATTTATCTGAGGCAGGCCATATATATTCAAGGCTGTCTAACCCAACTGTAGATGCTGTTGAGAAAAAACTTGCGGCGTTAGAAGGCGGTGTGGGTGCACTTTGTACCACTAGCGGACAAGCTGCAACTCTTTTTGCAATTTTAAATATTTGCTCACAAGGCGATGAGTTTATATCGGTTAGCGAAATATACGGCGGCAGTGTAAATTTATTTGCTGTACAACTTAAAAGGTACGGCATAACATGCAAATTTGTAAGTGCTAAAGATGATGAAGAAACTATACAAAAAGCATTTACAAGTAAAACAAAAGCCGTTTTTGGCGAAATAATTGCAAACCCTGCGCTTTGCGTTTTAGACGTAGAAAAATTTGCAAACATAGCACATAAAAACGGTGTGCCTTTAATAATAGATAACACATTTGCAACGCCTGTTTTATGCCGACCATTTGAGTGGGGTGCAGACATTATTGTTCACTCAACATCTAAATATATGGATGGACACGCGCTGCAAATTGGCGGTGTTGTTATAGACAGCGGCAATTTTGATTGGGAAAAATATCCAGAAAAATTTGCAGATCTTACAACACCGGATGCATCGTACCATGGGCTTATTTACACAAAACAATTTGGTAAACTTGCATTTATAACAAAAGCACGTGTACAATTAATGAGAGATATTGGCGCATACCCGGGTGCAATGAATGCGTTTTTATTAAACGTAGGACTAGAAACATTAGCGTTAAGAATGGAGCGCTACTGTGAAAACGCACTTGCTGTTGCTAAATATTTAAACAACAGGCCAGAGGTAGAGTTTGTTAATTACCCAATGCTAGAGAACAATGAAAACTATGAGCTAGCAAAAAAATATTTGCCAAAAGGTGCAAGCGGTGTAATTTCGTTTTCAATAAAAGGCAACAAGCAAACTGCAGTTAAGTTTATAGATAGCTTAAACCTTGCAATAAACGAAGTTCACGTTGCAGATATATGCACTTGTATTTTACATCCGGCAACATCTACACATAGGCAATTAACAGAGCAACAACTAGAAGCTGCAGGTATAACACAAGGGTTAATTCGTTTATCGGTAGGAATAGAGCATATAGACGATATTATAGAAGATTTGGAAAATGGATTTAACAGTATAAAATAAATAAATGTAAATTTATTTTAAGCATATTTTGAGGGGAAAGTATAAATGTATAAAATAGTAAAAAAAGTTAGCCTAAACCCAACGGTGGTAAAAATGGATATTTACGCACCACTGGTGGCAAAAAAGGCAAAAGCAGGCCAATTTATTATATTTAGGGCCTACGAAAATAGCGAAAGAGTACCGCTTACAATTGCGGGGTACGACGTAAACGAAGGTACAGTTACTGTAATTTTTCAACTAGTTGGCGAGGCAACGCAAGAGCTAAACAGCTTGCAAGAGGGGCAGTGTTTAGCTGATTTTGTAGGCCCGCTTGGCAAACCAAGCCATATAGAGGGGTTGAAAAAAGTAGCTGTTGTTGGCGGCGGAGTTGGCTGTGCAATAGCATACCCCGTTGCAAAAGCGCTTAGCATGCAAGGAACAATAGTACACAGTATTGTGGGCTTTCGCAGTAAAGACCTGCTTATTTTGCAAGATGAGTTTAACGAAGTATCGGAAAAACTTGTTACAATGACAGACGACGGAAGCTACGGAGAAAAAGGCCTTGTAACAACAGCACTGGAAAAATTAATAAATGAGGGCAACGAATACGATGAAGTTATTGCAATTGGCCCGCTTATTATGATGAAGTTTGTTTGTGGTGTAACAAAAAAATACAACATAAAAACAACAGTTAGCATGAACCCTGTTATGATAGATGGCACGGGTATGTGTGGTGGTTGCCGCTTAACTGTTGGTGGAAAAACTAAGTTTGCATGTGTAGATGGTCCTGAATTTGATGGTCATGAAGTAGATTTTGCCGAGGCGATGCAAAGAGGTACAATGTACAAAAATCATGAGCAAGTAATGAGAGAAAAATCTTGCGAGCTATTAAATAAGGAGGCCGAATAATATGCCTAATATGGAACCAAAAAAATGCGATATGCCGGTGCAAGACGCAAAAAAAAGAAGTAAAAATTTTGAAGAGGTAGCACTTGGCTATACATATGATATGGCGGTAAACGAGGCAAAACGTTGCCTTAACTGCAAACACAAACCATGTGTAAGTGGGTGCCCTGTTGGAATAAACATACCGGGCTTTGTATGTGAAGTTGCAAACGAAAACATTGATAAAGCGTTTGAAGTATTAAATGAATCTACATCACTTGCGGCGGTATGTGGCAGAGTATGCCCACAAGAAACACAGTGTGAGTGCAAATGTGTGCGTGGCATAAAACAGGGTAGCGAGCCAGTGGGCATTGGCCGTATAGAGCGATTTGTAGCCGATTACACAAGAGAAAATTTAAACAAAGAGCCACAAATACCACAAAGTAACGGACATAAAGTTGCGGTAGTTGGCAGTGGCCCTGCAGGCTTAACAGCAGCAGGCGACCTTGCAAAAATGGGCTATAGTGTTACAGTATACGAGGCTTTGCATATAGCAGGTGGCGTTTTAAGTTATGGCATACCGGAGTTTAGGTTGCCAAAAAGCATAGTGCAATCGGAAGTAGATGCGCTTAAAAAAATTGGAGTTAAAGTAGTTACTAATGTAGTTGTTGGGCGCACATTAACAATAGATGAAATTTTTGAAGACGGCAACGAGGCTGTATTTATTGGAAGCGGCGCAGGATTGCCGAACTTTATGGGAATACCGGGAGAAAGCCTAAAAGGCGTTTACTCGGCAAACGAGTTTTTAACACGTATTAACCTTATGAAAGCTTATAAAGAGGATAGTAAAACCCCAATTTATAAGGGCAAAAACGTAGCTGTTGTTGGCGGTGGCAATGTGGCAATGGACGCTGCTAGAAGTGCAATGCGCCTTGGTGCTGAAAATGTGTACATTGTTTACAGGCGCAGCATGAACGAAATTCCTGCACGTGCCGAAGAAGTTGAGCATGCTCACGAAGAGGGCATTATATTTAAAACACTTACAAACCCAACCGAAATACATGGCGATGAAAATGGCCACGTTAGTGCAATGACTTGTGTAGAAATGGAACTGGGAGAACCCGACAGCTCGGGTAGACGCAGGCCTGTTGTTAAACAGGGCAGCGAGTTTAAACTAGAAACCGACTGCGTAATTATAGCGGTAGGTACAAGTCCAAATCCACTAATTATATCTACTACACCGGGCCTAGACAGCAATAAATGGGGATGTATACTTACAAACGGAGATGATGGATTAACATCTCGCGAGGGTGTTTATGCAGGCGGAGATACAGTTACAGGTGCGGCAACTGTTATACTTGCAATGGGCGCAGGTAAAAATGCAGCACAAGCTATGGATAAATACATAAAAGAAAAAAACAAATAAATTAAGGTGTATTTATATAGTGTAAATTACTTTGTGCTTATTAAATTTTATGTTTTTTACACTTTAAAAGTGCGCTGAGGTTATTAAAATAACACAGCGCACTTTTGTTAACAGTAGATACATGTAAATAAAATAGGGGTGTTTAACATAGAAGGTACGCTGCAAAGCAGAATTTATGAAATAGTTAAGCAAATACCCGAGGGCTGTGTGGCATCTTACGGGCAAATAGCGGCGCTTGCTGGTAATTCACGAGCAAGTAGGGTGGTTGGCTTTGCCTTGCACCGCAACCCGCAGCCGGGCAAAATACCTTGCCACCGTGTTGTGTTTAAAAACGGAAGCATATGTACAGGGTTTGCGTTTGGCGGTCCCGAAGTGCAAAAACAAATGCTTTTAAACGAGGGCGTTATTTTTATTGACGACACACACGTAGACATGAAAAAATGTGCATGGCTTTAAAAAATTAAATAAATGCAAAAATTTAATTAACAAATTTAATAAATTAATTGCTAAAATAAAATTTGTGTTATAATATAATTGTAATAAAAAGTACAATGGTATTACTTATATAAAATTATAATACATATGCGAAAGGGTGAATACTGTGGCAAAACTTTTAATTGCCAGCGATTTGCACGGAAGTGCATACTACACAAAAGAATTAATAAATATTTTTAAAAAAGAAAAATTTGATAAGCTTATATTGCTGGGAGATTTGCTTTACCATGGTCCAAGAAATCCACTTACAAAAGACTATAACCCAATGCAGGTAAGTGAACTTTTAAATGAAATGAAAGACAATATAATTGCTGTAAGGGGAAATTGTGACAGTGAAGTAGATCAAATGGTGTTAGAATTTCCAATAATGGCTGATTATGCAACTATATTTGAGCACGGTAAAATGATATTTTTAACGCATGGCCATCTTTTTAACGAGGCTCAATTGCCTAACTTTAAAAAAGGCGATGTTTTGGTACATGGGCACACGCACTTAACGCAACTTGCAGATAAAGGCGACTATATATTTTTAAACCCCGGTAGCATGTCTTTGCCAAAGGGCGATTGCACAAACAGCTATGCAACGTATGAGAATGGTGTGTTTTGTACAAAAACATTGCAGGGCGAAATAATAGACACACTAACCATAAATTAATTGAGGACAAACCCCAAATGACAAATGAGCACGAGAGCAGACAAAACTTAAAAGTACAAAACAGTATTATAAAAAAATATAAAAAAACAATATGGCATAGGTTTATTGGCTCGTGTAAAGACTACGAGCTGATAAAGGCAAACGACAAAATTGCTGTTTGCATAAGTGGAGGCAAAGACAGCTTTTTGCTTGCTAAATGTATGCAACAACTGCAAAAACACAGTGATGTACCGTTTGAGCTGGAATTTTTATGTATGAATCCGGGGTACAACACTGAAAATATGGAGCGAACACAAAAAAATGCACAAGACCTTGGCATAAACATGCATGTTTTTAACACCGATATTTTTAAAACAGTAGATAACATGAAGAAATCGGCGTGTTATATGTGCGCTAGAATGAGGCGAGGATACCTATACAAAAATGCACAAAAACTAGGGTGCAATAAAATAGCGCTTGGCCACCATTTTAACGATGTTGTAGAAACGGCACTTATGAGTATGATATGGGCATCGGAGCTTAAAACAATGCCGCCAAAGTTAAAAAGTCAAAACTACGAGGGCATGGAGCTTATACGTCCGCTTTACTTAGTAAGAGAGAGTGATATTATAGCTTGGGTGAATTATAACAACCTTAAGTTTATACAATGTGCGTGTAGTGTAACAAGCAAAGCCGAGTTTGACAATGAAAATGCAGGTGCAAGAAAAACAACAAAGCAACTTGTAAACCACATATGCACACTTAACAAGGGTGCCGATTACAACATTTTTAAAAGCTTGCATAATGTTAATTTAAATATGTTACTTGGACATACAAAAAACGGCAAAGTGTATACGTTTAACGATACATATGAAGAATTGTAAAAATTAGAAAGGGACACGCATGCAAAATTTTATACCTGGAACACCATTGCCATTTGAAAAAGTAGAAAATTTTAGAGAACTTGGCGGTTATGTTGGGCTTGACGGAAAAACAGTTAAGCGAGGTGTGCTTTTCCGTTCGGGATCACACGACAAAATTAAAACGCCTAAAGACATTGAACTTTTTAAAAGCCTTAACATAAAAACTGTTATAGATTTTAGAAGCCTAGAAGAGCGAGAATTAATGCCGGACCCAATATACGATGGAATAAATTATATTATAGAATCGGCCATGTACGACAAAGACGGAAACGAAGTGCGCTTTGACCTTGATGCAATTTACAAAGGCGGGCTTAAAAGTATAGACCAAATGGTAAAAGATGTTTCGGCGGCGTTTACAAGTATGCCATTTAACAACCCGGCATATAAAATTATGTTTAAGCAAATTTATTTGGGCAACTTACCGCTTAACTACCACTGTAGTGCCGGTAAGGACCGCACAGGTATAGCCGCAGCACTAATATTACGTGCGCTTGGCGTTAAAGATGAAGATATACTAAACGATTTTGAAATTACAAATAAACTTAGGCCCAACACAAGAAAGAACTTTATTAAAAAAATGCTTACAATTGTAGATGAGCAAGAGGCGCAAAGAACAGCACAGGCGGTGCTTGGAGTAAATAGGCAATCGCTTGTAAAAGCGTTTAAGGTTATAGATGAAAAATATGCAAACTTTGATGAGTATTTAGAAAAAGAGTGCGACGTAACTAAAGAAATGCTTAATAAAATTAGAAAAGACCTTTTAGTATAAAAAATTAAAAAAGAAATAATGCACTTAAAGTGCTTATAAGTTTATAAAAGAACGGAGAGTTATTATGGCTACACCACATATTAATGCAAACAAGGGAGATTTTGCAAAAACCGTACTAATGCCGGGAGATCCTTTAAGGGCAAAATTTATAGCCGATACATTTTTAAAAGATGTTAAATTGGTTACAGATGTACGCAACATGTTTGGGTATACAGGAACATATAAAGGCGAAAAAATTTCGGTAATGGGTAGCGGTATGGGTATGCCTTCAATCGGCATTTACTCGTACGAGCTTTACACACAGTACGATGTAGAAAACATTATACGTATAGGCTCTGCCGGCGGTTATAAAGAAAGCGCAAATTTGTATGATGTAGTGCTTGCAACAGGTGCATATAGCGAAAGCAATTTTGCATTTGTACAAAGCGGTTGTAAAGACGATATTTTGTACCCAAGTAAAGAACTTAATAATAAACTTATTGAGAGCGCAAAAAAAACAGGCAAGGAATTGCAGCAAGGCATAATACATAGTAGCGATATTTTTTACCGTGAAGATAAAACACCATATTGGCAAAAATTACGCGATGAAAAAGGTTGTGTTGCTGTAGAAATGGAGAGTTTTGCGCTGTTTAACAACGCAATAGTAACAGGTAAAAATGCAGCTTGTCTTGTAACAGTGTCGGACAGCTTTGTGCACCAAAGTGCAACTACAGCTGAGGAAAGGCAAAAAAGCTTTACAAATATGATGGAAATAGCTCTTGAAAGCATACTATAAATTAACAAATGGCGGCTGCATATTCTTGTAGCCGTCATTTATTAACACAACTTTAAGTATATTAATTAATATAATAAACTAAAAGTAAATTTATGTATTAACAACTTAGTGCAAATACATGTAAAAATATTATAATAAATAGCGAGGTATATTTATGGTAAAACTAAGCGATGAGCAAAAAAGGCAACTTATTAATGAAGCATTTGAAGCAATGGAGTTTTCTTATTCGCCGTATTCGGGCTTTAGTGTAGGTGCAGCGCTACTAGGTAAAAGCGGCAAAACATACAAAGGCTGCAATATCGAGTGCGCAACGTTTTCTCCTACAAACTGTGCTGAAAGAACAGCTTTATTTAAAGCGGTAAGCGAGGGTGAACGCGAATTTACAGCAGTTGCTGTAGTTGCAAAACGCAACAACGGCATGCCCGACGAGGGAGTAACTTCTCCATGCGGTGTGTGTAGGCAAATGCTATTTGAGTTTGGTGGAGATGAACTTTTGGTAATAATGGCAAAAAGCGAAACTGATTATGTGGCCAAAACACTTAAAGAGCTTTTACCGTATGGTTTTGGGCCAAGCAAAGTTTTGTAAACTAATTGTAAATTTTAATTATACGTAAAACTGTTGTAAAAGTTAACAATTTTAGGTATAATTAATTTAGCAAACTATATAAATAATGTTTGCATAAAAACTGGTTTTTAATTGAAAGGATGAAAAAATGAAAAAAGTAATTTCATTAATGCTTGTATTAGTATTTTGCCTAGCAGTATTTGCAGGCTGTTCAACACCTGCAGAATCAACTGCAGAGACATCTCAAGCACAAACAACAGAGGACACACAAACAGACGTAGGTAGCGTAGAGCTTGCTCTAATTACAGACGTTGGCACAATCGATGACAAATCGTTTAACCAAGGTACATGGGAAGGCCTTGTACAATATGCAGAGGAAAACGATATTGCTCACCAATACTATCAGCCAACAGAGGCTTCAACAGATGCATACCTTGCTTCTATGGACCTTGCAATCCAAAACGGTGCAAAAGTTATTGTAACACCAGGATTTTTATTTGAAGAGCCAATTTACTTAGCTCAAGACCTATATCCTGATGTAACATTTATACTTATTGACGGTTACCCACGTAATGCAGATTACACAGATTTTAAAACAGGCGAAAACACAGTAGGTATTAAATTCGTAGATGCAGAATCGGGCTTTTTAGCAGGTTATGCAGCTGTTAAAGACGGCAACACAAAACTAGGCTTTATGGGCGGCATGGCTGTTCCTGCAGTTGTTGGTTTTGGTTGGGGCTTTGTACAAGGTGCAGAATATGCAGCTCAAGAAATGGGTCTAGAACCTGGTTCTATCGAAATGAAATACAACTACACAGGTGCATTTGAAGCTTCTCAAGAAGCTCAAACACAAGCAGCATCTTGGTATAACGGCGGCACAGAAGTTATATTTGCATGCGGCGGCGCATTGGGCTTTAGCGTAATGGCTGCAGCAGAGCAAGAAGGCGCTAAAGTTATCGGCGTAGACGCAGACCAATCAGGCGAAAGCGAAACAGTTATTACAAGCGCAATGAAAGGCCTTGGAGTGGCTACATACGATGCACTTACAGCTTACTATGCAGGCGAATTCCCAGGCGGCGAAAACCTAGTATTTGACGCTTCAAACATGGGTGTTCAACTACCAATGGAAAGCAGCAGATTTGAAACATTTAGCCAAGAAGATTACGATGCAATATATGAAATTCTTGCAAATGACACAGATGGCGCAGCTTCTTCTATAGTTACAGAGTTTACAGAAGATGGCTTTGTTACTGGTTCTGGAATTGAACTTAGTGCAGTTGTAATGGATGAAGTTAAATAAGTTATTATTTATAAAATAGCATAAAATTAACAGGCATACGTCGAACTTTTCAGTTTATTCGTGTGCCTGTTTTGCATAGAAAGGATGACACAATATGACAAAACAAGAAATGTTAAGTAAAGTAGACCATACTTTGTTAAAACAAGACTCTACATGGCAACAAATTCAAACTATATGCGATGAGGCAGTACAAAACAAAGTGGCATCTATATGCATTAACCCTGTGTGGGTAAATAAAGCTGTGCAATACTTAAATGGCAAAGTGCCGGTGTGTACAGTTATAGGCTTTCCACTTGGTGCAAACACTACACAGTGCAAGGTAAACGAGGCAAAAGCAGCCCTAGAAGATGGCTGTGAAGAGTTTGACATGGTTATAAATATAGGAAAGCTAAAAATGGGCGATACAAATTATATTGAAGATGAAATTAGGCAAATAAAAGCGGCAGTAGGAAATAAAGTGCTAAAGGTAATTATTGAAACATGCCTATTAACAGATGACGAAAAGAAAATTATGTGCGATGTTGTGTGTAATGCCGGTGCAGATTATATAAAAACATCTACAGGGTTTTCTACTGGTGGAGCAACATTTGATGATATTGCAATTTTTAATGAGTGTGTAAAAGGCAGATGCAAAATAAAAGCAGCGGGTGGTATAAAAAGTGTTGAAGATATGGAAAAATTTATATCTCTTGGGGCAGATAGATTAGGTACAAGTAGTGCAATTAAAATATTAAATAATATAAGCAGCACAAACGAGTATTAATAATAAAAACCGCCTTACAGTAACAAAGCTGTAAGGCGGTTTTTATTATTAAGTTATATATTTTTAGGTACGCATTTAATTTCAACAATGTCGTTATTTACAAGAACTTGCCTAAACTCCCCAGGCTTTCCATTTACATGTAGCTGAACGGGGTCGTGTATTTCGTCAAAATTTATGTCGGTGTGCTCAAGTAAATCTAGCAAATAGTACGGCTCTTTTGTTTCTTTTTGCGGTAGGCTTAAGCGCTTGCCATTTAAATTAAACACATGCTTTTTAGCTTCGTTGTCACTTTTTAAAACATTATCAACTTTACTAGAAATATCCTTTTGTGCAAGTTTTGGGTTATCGCCATTATTTTGCTTTGGTGTTAAGTTGTTTTCTGTGCTTTTTAGCGTATTCGTATTGTATTTATTATCATTTGATAATACTGTATTTTTAACATTTGTATTACTTTTAGTTTCTAAAATATCTGTAGCGTTTTCTTTTGCACCGTTGGCAACAGCAAGCACTTTAATAGAAGCATTTGGTGGTATAAGTTCTTGCGGTTGCATATGTATTCCATTAACGGTTATAGCCGCTGCGTTTATTTTTTTAAGCAATTCGTTTACAGTAAGTTGCATATCTTCGCCGGGTTTTGCGGGTACAAACATAATTCTGTCGCCGGCATGTATTATTTGAGACGGGGCTACATTTTCATCGTTAACTTTTATTTTAGAAAGCGTAGCAATGCCGCCGGCAAATACACGGCGTTTACCGTTAATTTCAACAACTAAATTTTTGCCGTTTCTTCCAAGTAAATCTTGATAAGTATAACCGTTCATCATTAATATTTCCAGTGCGGTTAAAGAGCCGCTGCGAAAAAGTTTTGCAACTTCTCCGTTTAGCATAACACGATAGCTATCGCTAATAAGGCCAAGTGCGGCGCTAACAGCTATACCAATAGGTGTTGTATACTCGGGGTTAACTATGTCATACTCATCAGAGTATGCGCTAACTTTAAAATGGCCACCTGCAATTGCAACTCGGGTTTTATCCATGTTAAGTGCACCGGCAACCATTTGTTGCAGCCCATAAAGTTTACTACCGCCGCCGGCTAAAAATACAGCCGAAGGTGCACTTGTGTTAGTAGATAGAATTCTCTCGCTGATTTCTTCAACAAGCGTTGCTGTGGCCTCGCTAATACTTTCTTTAAGTTCTTTAGAGGTTACAGTCTGCTCAAGGCCTAGTATGTCGGTGTATTCGTGTGTTTCATTTTCACCAATATCAGCTTTTAATTTTTCAGCTGTATTATAATCTACAAGATACTGCTTCATAATAGCTTCTGTTACTTCGTCGCCGGCAATTGTTGCCATTGTATAGCCGGTAACACTTCCATCTTTGCAAATAGCTATGTCCGAAGTTCCTGCACCAATATCTACAAGTGCAAGGTTTAAAAGGCGTAAATCATGTGGTATAGCAGCATTTAGCGCAGCTATAGGTTCCAGTGTTAAACTGGCTACTTCTAGGCCTGCCTTATGCATAACAGAGTACAAGCTCTCAACTACTTCGCTAGGTAAAAAAGTAGCAACCACATCGGTTTCTACAGTTAACCCGGTATGCCCCAGTATAGTGCGCATTGGGTAATTGTCTAGTGTTGTTTGTGTTGCACTGTAACCAACTAAAAACATGCGTTTTTCTTTGTCGGCATTAAGCTCACTTTCTGCCTCGTTTACTGCTTGTGCCTCTAAACTACTAATAATATCTGCTGTTATTGCTTGTGGTTCATCCAGTTGTATTTTTCCATGCCCTTGCTGTGTTCTTAGTGCTCTACCGGCCGCTGCAACACAAGCTCTTGTAAGTTTTTTGCCAATAGTTTCCTCAAGGCGCCTTGTAACTTGAATGACAATTTTTGCAACTTCGTTTATATCTTCTATTTGTCCGTCCATCATTGTGCGCTTAGCGTGGGGTTCTTTATCTATTGCAATAATATTAATTCTATCGTTGTCTTTTTTTGCAACAATACCAATAACATTCCTTGTTCCTATATCTAAAGCATATATTAAGTTATCGCTTTGCACAAAATTATCACTTCTCATCGTATCACCTTAAAATAAATATTTTTTTAGGGAGGGATTAGCTCTCACTAATGCCCCTCCCTAAAATTAAAGCATATTAAATTGTAATAAACTTAAGCTTAGTATTTGTCGTCGTAGTCATTTTTAAATTCAGGTAATGGATCAGCTTTTGATGGCCTTGAAGCTTGCTCGCTTGACATGCCGTAATCGCTGTCACTTTGCATACCGGAATTTGACGAAGAACCTGAACTACCGTCTGAAAGTTTGAATTTTTGTATCATGTCACGCATCATAAATGCTTGGCTTGATAACTCTTCGCTGGCCGCAGCCGACTCTTCGCTAGTAGCTGAGTTAGACTGAACAACAGCCGAAATTTGATCCATACCAGTGGTAAGTTGAGCAATGGCCTCGGCCTCTGCAGCTGCAGCTGCTGAAAGCTCATTAATACTTCCCATAGCTTCGCCTGCATATTTAGTAGTCTCTTCAAGGCTATTTTCAACTTGTTGTGTTAAGCTGTTGCCTTTATCAATATATTCCATTAAGCTCTCTATAAGGGTTTTAGTTTGCTTTGCGGCTAGGTCCGACTTAGAAGCAAGATTGCGAACTTCATCGGCAACAACAGCAAATCCTTTGCCTGCAGTACCTGCCCTTGCGGCCTCTACGGCTGCGTTAAGTGCTAATATATTTGTTTGGAAAGCTATATTTTCAATAGTGTTTAATATTTTGCTAATATCTTGTTGGCCTGCAGCTATATCATTCATAGCGCTACGCAATTCTTTCATGCGCTCTCCGCTAATAGCAACTTGTCCGCCTGCCAATTGGCTTTTTTGTGCTGCGTCATTTGCGCTAACGGCATTTTGTTGTGCACTTGTATCAATGTTAACAATAGTTGCACTAAGTTGTTCAACAGCTGCTGCTTGTTCGCTGGCACCTTGTGCAAGTGCTTGTGCGCCGTTGCTAACTTGGTCGCTACCTGCGCTAACTTGGCTAGACATTTGTCCAATTTCGTTCATAGTATCATTCATAAACGAAATTAAATTAATTAAGTTATCTTTAACAGGAGCTAGGTCTCCTGGGTAAGTTTTGTCTATTCTAACAGTTAAATTACCATTAACAATTTCTCCGGTAATGTCGGTAATATCGGCTATTACTTCGCCAAGTATTTTTTGAGATAGCCTTACGCTGTCGCTAATTTTACCCATTTCATTTGAAGAAGTATAGTCAAGCTCGTGAGCTAAATTACCCTCGCTAAATGCAACAATTGAATTTTGCAATTTTGTTAATGGTTTAATTATTAGTTTTAATATATCTATTGAAATAAAGACAATTATTAAAATAATAATTGCGGTAATTGCAAACATTGCATAAGCATTAAATAAAATTTGATCATTTACAGTTTCAATATCTTCAGCTGAAGTTGTTGAAATGTATGATGAAAAAGCGTTTCCGGCTGCAAGAGCTGCTTCAAGCTGAGGTGTGCATTGCTCGGTAATAAGTGTTTGTACCTCTTCAAGATCGTTTGCAACAAGTGATTCATTGATAGCATGGAAAACATTAAACCATGCGTTAACTTCATCAAAATAAACTTGTGCTTCTTGGTTATCCGGATATGTTTCTTTAAAATATGCAAGAGTATCATTTAACCCTATAGCGGCTTGCTCAATCTGAGTCATCTTATCTAAATCCATACCACTTATAGCTTGGTCTCGCAAAAGTCTTGCAATTTCATTTACATCATCTTTAGAATCTTCAACCATCAATTGATGGGCGACATCTTCATCAATTAATTTATTAAAATTGGTGGCAGAATTGCTGATGTTATAGTAAGACATTAATACCAAAAGTATAACTAATACCAATATGCTTACATAAGACATGGTTAAGCGAAATTTGATGGACCATTTTTTCAACATAATAAATATACCTCCCAAAATATACAAGTTTAAAATAATTAAAATATTAATAATAACCGTAAAATATAAAAACGATTAATAATTACATAAATTAATGCAAATTTATACAAATTTTGCATTTTGGTGAATAAAAAATAAATATAATAACTGCGATAATTACATTATAATTTATTATTTAACAAATTACAAGTTAATTTGACCATATTTTCCGCGCTTTACATCGCTAACTATTTTACCGTTAACAAGTGTAATAACACGCTTTCGAAAAATATTTACAAGTTTTTTTGCGTGTGTTGACATTATTATTGTCATTCCATAATAATTAAGCTCTCCAAGCAAATGAAACATATCCCACGCGGTATCCTCGTCAAGCGAAGCTGTAAGTTCATCTACTACCAAAATAGTAGGCCCGCCAAGCAAAGCTCTTGCTAGCTCTACCCGCTTATTTTCACCTAAAGACAGCTCCGCAGGGTAGCGATCTTTAACATCTTCAAGTCCAACAAGACTCAAAACTTTGTCTATTCTTTGGGTAACGCTGTAACCTTTGTTTTGATACATATGTGCAAATGGTTCGAGATTTTGCTTTATAGTAACAAGCCTAGTTAAATGAGGCATTTGAGGTACAAAACCTATGCGTATATTTTTTTTTGCTTTAGCCCTTGCCGACAGCCTTTTTGCGTTAAACCCGTTTAAATAAAATTTACCGGACGATGGTTTAACAGCGCCTGAAATTACATGTAAAAGAGTGCTTTTGCCGGCGCCGCTACTTCCTGTAACAAATATAAACTCGCCTACATCAACAGAAAGATTAATGCTGCTTATTGCCTCAAATACTTTTTTGTCTTTTTTATGCTTAACAAAAACATCTTCAAGAAGAATTTGTGGTGTAATTTATAACTCACTCCCTTAAAAATGCAATAATATTATAACTTGCTGCTTAATGAATAAAAAGACTTATCGTTAGTAAAGCGTTGGCTTAAAACTTTGTCTGCAGCAATAACACTGTCTAAAAGCAACCTATTTTTTTTGGCTTGCAAAAAAAGTTCGCTTGCAACTTGTATATTGCAACTTTTAGCAGTTAATATGTTTTTAAAATCGCTGCTGTCGTTTTTATCCATAATATCGCACATTTTATTAACAGCTTGTTCGTATTGTACAAGGTTGTTTATGTGTTCGCGTCTCATGCTAAGTAGCATACGTAATGTAACATTATCGTTCAACTTTAGGCAATCTAAAATTTCACGGGTCAACTCATCGACCTCTCTAAGCTCAGATGAAGTTTTCTTTAATAAGCTAAGAGCCGAATCAACATGCTTTTCATTAATCATTTGCTTTCCCCACTACAGTTTCAGCACCATGGGCAGCATTTTCAATAGTTACATTTACATCTGCTTGCTTAAACGTGTCTCTAAGTTCAATAACCATTTTTTTTATTCTGGCAAGCTCTTCTTTATTATGCCCTATTTTAACACGCATAAGCTCGTAGCAAAAATACTCGTACAACTTATACAAACTACGGCTTACTTCATAATCTCTATTAAGTGTGTCAGATAAATAATGCACTATATCAATGCATTTGTCAACTAGTTTATCACACTCGTCGTAATTCTTTTGCTCCATAAATATTTCGGTTTGTATAAGTTTTTTAACAAAACCGTCATATAGCATGAGCAAAAGCTCGCCGTCCGTCATGGTGTCCAGCGAGTTTTGCTTATAATGCTGATAGCCTCTATTATCCATTTAATAAAAGCTTCCTTTCAAAATTAAATATACTAAAAAATTATAATAATTTACTAACTACCCATCAATCCGGAAAGAGCAGAGCTTTGAGAGTTCATTTCGTTAATTAAAACTTCAAGCCTTGTAAATTGAGCAGTATAATAGTCAACTTGATCTGCAAGTTTATCTGTCCACATAGTAATGTCTTCTTCAATATCGTCCATTTTGTCTAGCATGGTGTTTTGTAGCAAGCTACTGGGCGAGTGGGCAGAACCTGCAAGTTGAATTAATATACCCTTAGGCTCACCTGTAGTTTTTGCATATCTATCCAAAACAGAATCAAGGTTAGCCATAATACCATTAGAAGAAGAACCATAATCTTCGTTTGCAGTAAATACTTGTTGTACTTTTTCAACATCAGTATCAAGAGCGGTGCGCAATTTTGTTTCGTCTAAAACAAGTGTTGTAACGCCATCATCGTATGCGGCAGTTATTCCAATTTCTGCAAGTTCTGCGTTAGAACCTCCAATAGAAGTAATAGCATCTCTCATGCCGGCAAATAAGCCCGATAAGTCATTATCCATAAACAGAATACCTGTTTTAGCTTTTTCTTCGTACGCAGCAATTTCGCTCTCTGTCAAGTCAGCTTTGTCCTCAGACGTTAAAGGATCGTAATCGCTTCCGTCACTTTGGGTCAATGGCCTGTCGGAATATGTTTGCTTAACAGTCTCCATTATTTCATTATAATCTTCAACCATATCTTTAACAGCGTCTATAATTTTATCGCTATCTGTTTGGGTAGAGAATGAAACAGCTTCGCCTGTGCCGAACATTTGTTCGTTTGTTAATACATTGCCGCTTTCGTCCATTCCATTTACTATAGGCCCCGTATACGAGCCCTGATTAAATGTTCCCTCAGCAATAAATGTCATGCCGTCAATTTCAAAAGTATTGGAGCTACGAGTTAATGTCATTTGCTCGCCGTTAATACTTGCACTAATTACAGCGTCTGTACCTTCTGTGTATGTGCCGCTGGCCGGGTCAGAAGTATCTCCAAATAAAGCAGTGCCCAAAGAACCACCAAAGCTAATTTGGCTGCCGGCACCGGTTTTATCAGATGTGAATGTAAAGCTGTTTGTAAGTTGTGAATAAGAAACATTAACACCGGCTTCGTCGTTATTGTTTATATTTGAAATAATTGTACTAAGAGAAGTATCTTCGGAGAAAGTACCGAGATCGACACCATTAATAACAAGATTTTGCTCACCTGTAAAGCCCATGTCTGCAAGTGTAGTGCTTGTATGTAAATATGATGATAACATGTTGTCGGAGCCAAACCCAAGAGCCTCACCAACAGAAGACGAAACAGTTAATGTAGAGGTGGAACTTGTTTCAAACGACAAAGTACCATCGGACCCAATGCTTGCTGAAACTTTGCCGGCACCGTATTCTTTTGCCAATGCCTCGTTAATTTTGCTCTCAAAGTTTGCCGATGTCCATGTGTCATCTATTTTTATTGATAATGATGCAGAATTATAATTAACATCAATAGTTTTGCCGTTTAAGTATTCCATTGTATTTACACTTGATGAGTGAGTGCCCGGTGTAAACATAAAAGAAGATTGATCTTCGGCGATTTCTGTAAGGCCTAAAGTTGTTTGCAAATCTCCAGAGGCGCTTTTAATTGTAACACCGTTTCCGGCACCGGTTTTATCCGAGAAGGAAAGCGTTGCGCCCGAAACATCTATAGAAATAGCTTCGCTTGCTTTCATTGTGTTGCCATTGTCAAAAGTAATGTCAACTTCAGAAAGTTTGTTTTCTATTGCTGTTTTTAAATCGTCTGCAGTTATTGTGCCGGTACCATTGTTGGCCGAATCAATAAACTCAAGTTCATCAAACCTAATAGTAACGCTTTTTGCGCCATAACCAAGGGTTAAGCTTCCCTCAAGGTCGCTAACGTTCATGGTTCCGCCGTAATCTATAGTAGGTGCATCACCAGACACAGTTGTTTTACCGCCCGAAGCTGTAACACCGGTTGATGATAGTAAATCTTGCGCAGACCGTGTGTATTTTGTAGATGTTGCAAGTTGAGCAACGCTGTTTATCAATATATCGCTAGAAGATTTACCTGTAGCGCTAATTTTATCGGCAAATTGGCCAAGGGCCGTTGTTATTGATGAAGATGTAAAAAATGCTGCAGAGGAAAGATTTGTGGAAGAAGTGAAAGAAGTGTACTTTTCACTGAAATCCACAAGCATATTAGATATTTCTTGTATAGCGTTTTGTTGCCATTGAACAACTGTTCTGTCTTGTTCAAGACCTGATATTTTCATTTGATAGCTCTCAACGAGACCTTCAATCATAGATTCTGTATCTAGGCCGCTGGCAAGACCCGATAGTATATTTACGTTGCGTGAACCGTAAATGCTACTTGAAGAGCTGCTTGATAAACTGGAAATAGATGCCATAATAGTTTGCTCCTTTTATAAAAATTAATGAATTTAAATGATATTTAATTGACATTACAATATATTTTAGTTAAAATATTTAATAAGATAAAATTTAATAATACATCTTGCAATTAATAACATGCTTTATAATTATTATATCGTCCTATATATGAGATAAATAAGGGTTTAGCATTTTTTTTTATAATTAATACATATATTTTTAAATTTTACCAAAAAACAATATATAAACTACACGTTTATTAAACTTGCTTTAGTAATATAAATAAAAGTATAAGCTTTAAAAGGGGAACACCAATATGCCTACAAAAATAATAGCAGTTACAAATCAAAAGGGTGGCGTTGGTAAAACTACAACAGCTGCAGCACTGCTTGCCATATTACAAAACAGAGGTGCGCAAACTTTAGGGGTAGATTTAGACCCTCAGGGCAGTTTAGGCTTTAGCTTGGGGCTAGACATAGAGCATTGCACAACTATTTACGATGTTTTTAAAGAGGAAGTAGATGTTAACGACGCAATACACAAAACAGATACGTGCGATATATTGCCATCTAATATACTACTTAGCGCAGCAGAGCAGGAGTTTACAAAACCCGGAAGAGAATTTATGCTTAAAGCTGCATTGAGGCGAATAAAAAAAGAATATGACTTTATTATAATTGACACACCACCGGCACTAAACATACTTACTGTAAATGCATACGTTGCAACCGACAGCTTAATTATACCTATGGCACCGGAAATACTTAGTTTGCTTGGTGTAACACAAATAAAAGACACTATTGAAAGTGTAAAAAAATACTATAATTCTGATTTAAACATACTTGGCATACTACTTAATAGGTATGATAAAAGGCTTAATTTAAATAGAGAAGTGACAGAACTTGTAGAGCAAATTAGCGGGCAGCTTGGAACAAAAGTTTTTAACAGCAAAATACGAAGCAGTATTTCGGTTGCGGAAGCGCCGGCACATGGCATAAGCATAGCAAATTATGCACCATTTTCAAATCCGGCAATTGATTTTCAAAAATTATGCGATGAAGTAGCAGGAGACAGGTTTCCTTATTTGCACATGAAAGCACGCTAGAGCATAATATAATTGTGTAGTGTATTTTATAAAACGAACAGGAGAAAAAAATGGCAACAAAACGCTCATCAAAAAGTAATAAAACAGACCATGTGTTAAACTTGCTTTCAGGAACCGCACAAGACGAGCAAGAAAAAGCACAAGAAGGCGATAATATAAATGAAAATACAAGCGAAAAGCCTGAGGTAAAGCGCGCAAAGGTGCCAATACTCGATATGGAAAAAACTAATCACGAAAACATATCGGGTACAATAAATACTGCACTTGACGGCTTGTTACAAAAAGAAATGCAAGCGCAAAACTTAGCAAGCAGCAATACAAATGAAGAAGAAAGCAACATAATGCCTGAAACACAACCGGAAAATGAAGGTGAGGTAGTTATGCAACAAACATCTCAAACAAATGTAGAAGTTGAAGAAACAAAAACTGAAGCAGTGGCTGATGTGCCTGTAAAAGAAGAGCAAAAGCAAGCACAGGAGAGTCAGACAAACAGCGATGATATAGAGACATCGCACATTGTAAATGTAATGGAAGAAGTTGTTGAAAGACATCTTGATGACTATATAGCTAAGTTTAATGTGTGTAAATGCAAAAGATGCAGAGCAGATATTAAAGCGTTGTCACTTACGAAACTGCCTGCAAAATATGTAGTGCTTAGCATAAGTACTCAAGCGCCAATGATTAGTTTTTATGCCGGTAGATATGAAACACAAGCAAAAAATGAGATAATTTTTAGCTGCAACACAATAAAAGACAACCCAAGACACGAGGGTTTTAGAAATAATTATTAATGCTTCAAACCCATTGCAGAGAACATTTATAAAGAAGGGGTTGCAAAAATATGACAGAGAACATTGTTGCATTTATTTTGGGCAATACTCTTTTTTATATTTATCAATCGCAAATATTTGCCTATGCTTCAAGCACACTAGTAAACTGTGAAAAAAGCAAATTTAATCTTTATGTAATGCCGCTTATTAATACTATTTTTTACATTTTATATTATGCCCTAGGTTTTCCTATATCGTTGTTTTATATAACAACCATATTTGTTTTGGGCATTGAGTTTAAACTTATTAGCAAAACAAACTATTTACAAACATTTTGCGTGGGCGCAATTTTTGCTATGCACATATGCGCTATACATTCGGCAGTAATAATAACTTTAAGTGGAATAATGAACATGGCGCCAATATTTTTTATTGAAGACGTTACGTATAGATTTTATGTTTTATTTTTAACGTGCAGTTTACTTATAGTAGTAACAAAATTTGTATTAATTAGGCTTATAAGCACAAATAATGTAAAAAGAGTTACAACGGCAGGAAAATATACAGGACTACTTTTGTTTTCTACAGTCGGAGCAGTTGTTTACCAATCAATTCATATAGTGCTTATGATATCAACTGAAAAATACCCAGAGCAAGTTGCAGTAGTAATGGCAACTTGCTTTGTTGTGCTTGTAGCATTTTACATTTTAATTATGTATGCTGTAGAAATAGTAAATGTTTCGCTTTACAAGCGAAAAAGTGACGATGCATTGAGCGAAAAATTAGATATTGAAAAAAAGAAAACAGACCTTACAAGCATAATAGAGCAAGACGAGCTGACAAAAGTATTTAGCCGAAAATATATATTAGAAATATTAAGCGACATGTGTGTAGACAAAACAAAGGACTTTTGTATTTTGTTTGTAGATATAAACTCTCTTAAACTGGTAAACGACACATATGGGCACGATAAGGGAGATGAACTTATAAAAATTATTGCTCAGTGCATTAGGCAAGTTTTGCGCAGCGAAGACATGGTTGGGCGCATGGGCGGCGATGAATTTTTAATAATTATTTGCGATGGTGATGAGCGAAGTTTAGACAATGTGACACAAAGAATTAAAGAGAAAATGGAAATTGAAAACGAAAAACGAGATTATGTTGTAATGGCTTCACTTGGTGGCTGCGTTGTAAACGAAGAAGCGAAAAAAAATGGAATGCAGTATATACTTGACAGTGCAGATAAAGCTATGCGAGAAGATAAAAGACTTTATTATAAAAATTGCACGGAGAAAGAATAATGAATTTGTTTATACTAATATATATTGCAATGTATATAGTTTACCACATATTGTATTTTAACCATGCGGCTTATATGTGTAATTACAATAAAAGTATTGTTGTAAAAAGCATAATAGTGGCAATTATTAATTTTGCGTTTTTTTATGTTTTTATTTTTCATTTGCCTGTTTATTATATAAGCATAGAAATGATAATTTACGCTATATTGTTAACACTTGAATTTAAATATGGGTTTAAAGAAAGTACAAGGGCATCAATTTTTGCGGCACTTATGTTTGGTTTAAATTTATATGCCAAAAAATTTATTGCAATGGGCTTTATAGCATTTATAATGAATTGTTCTGTGGCCGAAGTGGCTAAAGATATAAACATAAGGTTGGTGTTTTTTATTGTGCCTTATATTATGTCGGTTTTTTCAATACAGGGATTTAAAAAATATATTAAAAGGGTTTACATGGATACTATTTTAAGTGATAAAAGGAATGTAACTTTTTTAATAAGTATATTTAGTGCATTTTATGTAGCTATCGCAATATCGGCAGTAAGCCTTAGTGTTTATAACGGTGGAGTAAAATTAAATTTGCAATATATACTAGCAGGTTCGTTTAGCCTTTTGGCATTTGTGTTGTTTATAATTTTTGCATATGTATTAGCACATTTGCAAATTAACCATGAAAATTACAAACAAGTTAAAAGGCAAAACAAAAAACAGCTTGAAAAATTAAAAATTCTTGAGAAACAAGCAACTACAGACGATTTGACAGGCTTATATACAAGAAAAACAGCCGATGACTATTTACAGGAATGTATAAACACTAAAAAACTATATTTTTTAGTGTTTATGGATATAGATGGCTTAAAAATTGCAAACGATGTTTACGGCCATAATGAAGGTGACTTTTATATTAAAACTGTTGCACATACAATTAAAGCATATTTTAACGATGATATTGTAAGCCGCTACGGAGGAGACGAAATAGTAGCTATAGGTGAATACGAAACAGAAGAAGAAGTTATGACAAAAACAGTGCAATGTTACAATGCGGTGTTAAATATAAGTAATAAGTACAATAAGCAATATAATACAAGTGTTAGTTATGGCATTGTAACAACTACAAATAAAGAAAATTTAACAGCTGCTCAAATAATAAAACTTGCCGATGAGCGCATGTACCACTTTAAAAAAATGAATAATAGAGCAAGATAAAAATGTACAAAATAAAATCGCTTACAACAGCATTATTACTGCTGTCGTAAGCGATTTTTATTATTATGCTAAAAAACCAAAACTTGGTTTTTATTTTACCATGTTTGCAATTTCTTCTGCAAAGTTGTCCGAGCGTTTTTCAAGTCCTTCGCCTTTTTCAAAGCGAACAAACTTAACAATTTCAATGTCTCCGCCCATAGCTTTAGCAGTTTCTTTTGTGTAATCGGCAATTGTTAAGTCGCCGTTTTTAACAAATTGTTGCTCTAGCAAGCAGTTTTCTTTAAAGTACTTACCAATGCGGCCTTCAACCATTTTAGATTTAACAGCGTCAGGTTTGCCTTTAAGTTTATCGTCGTTTTCAATTTGTGCAAGAAGAATTTCTTTTTCTTTTTCAATAACTTCTGCAGGTACATCGCTTTGATTTAAATAAAGTGGGTTTGCAGCAGCAATTTGCATTGCCACGTCTTTGCCGTATGCAGTAAACTCATCTTTAGCAGCAACGTCGTCGGCTGTGTTAAAGTTTACAAGTATACCGTGTGTGCCGCCACCATGTACGTATGCAGCACAAACACCCTCATATCTCTCAAAACGGCGTAATTGAATATTCTCGCCAATAACAAGAACTTTGTCTTGTCTGCTCTCTTCAACTGTTTTGCCGTCTTCCATTTTGCATGTAAGCAATGTTTCAACGTCAGCAGGGTTTTGCGCCATAATAACGTCTGCAACTTCTTTTACAAATGTGCGGAACATTTCGTTTTTAGCAACGAAGTCTGTCTCTGCGTTAACTTCTACAACAACGCCAAGTTTTTTAGCTGTGTCTGCAGTTGCAAAAACCATGCCCTCAGCAGCAATACGGCCTGCTTTTTTTGCACTTTGTGCAAGGCCTTTTTCACGTAAATATTCAACGGCTTTGTCAAAATCGCCGTCAGATTCAATTAAAGCTTTTTTGCAGTCCATCATACCGCAACCTGTTTGCTCGCGCAAATTTTTTACATCTAAAGCACTAAATGCCATTTTTAAAGCTCCTTTAATACTAAAATTTTATTTTGTATTACCGGTTTATATTAGGTAATATTTAATTTAATTATTCGCCTACTGCAACGTCTGCAACTTCTTGTGCAACAGTTTCTGTAGCAGGTGCATCTTGTGTTCCTTGACGTCCTTCAATAACAGCGTCTGCCATTGCACCTGCAATAAGCTTAACTGCACGAATAGCATCGTCGTTACCAGGTATTACATAGTCAATTTCGTCTGGGTCACAGTTTGTATCAACTATTGCAACAATAGGAATGTTTAATTTAATAGCCTCTTGAACAGCAATGCGCTCTTTACGAGGGTCTACTATAAAAATAACTTTAGGCAAAGTGTTCATATCTTTAACACCGCCTAAAAACTTAACTAGTTTTTCAAGCTCAAGCTCAAGTTTTGCAACTTCTTTTTTAGGCAACATTTCAAAAGTGCCATCTTCGCGCATTTTGTTAATTTGCTCCATGCGGTCAATTCTTCTGCGAATTGTGCGGAAGTTTGTAAGCATACCACCAAGCCAACGAGCATTTACAAAATGCATACCGCAACGCTCAGCTTCTTCTTTAACGCTATCTTGTGCTTGTTTTTTTGTACCAACAAACAAAACTTCGCCGCCTTCTGCTGCCATGTCACGTACAAAGTTGTATGCTGTGTCTAATTTTTTTACAGTTTTTTGTAAGTCGATAATATAAATACCGTTACGCTCTGTAAAAATGTACCTTGCCATTTTTGGGTTCCAACGCCTTGTTTGATGACCGAAGTGTACGCCGGCCTCAAGCAATTGTTTCATAGATACTACTGCCATAATAAAATCCTCCGTATATTTGTTATTTTCCTCCGCATTGCATATATGTAAATCCACCCAAAGGGCACAGGAAATACAAAGCAATACGTGCGTAATGCTGTAATAGTATATCACAACAATACAAAAAATACAAGTTTTTTAAAAAAAATATAAGTTAACTTGAACTTTAAGCGCCCATTTGGTATAGTATTTGTAAAACAATATAAATGTTTGGCAATAAAGAGAGGCATGTTAATGAAAGAGCAAAACAAAATAAATACGGTATTTTGGATATTTAATGTAATATTTTTGGCGTTTGGCGTTTGTGCATTAATTATTGATGGCTTGCATATAGCAGTATATGTTTATGTGATATGTACAATAGCTATATTTTATGGCGTTGCAAAAATTATAAACTTTTTATTTGACGATTACAGAAACACAATATTTAAAAACTGTTTTGCAATAGGGCTTTTGACAATAAGCTTTGGCGTTTACAGCATGTTAAACGTGCAAAGAACAATAGAAATATTGCCATACATATTATGCTTTATAACATGTTACAATTTGTTTTTAAAATGGCAAAATACTATAGATTTAGTGCGTTGTAAAAGCAATGTGTGGTGGCTAATGATTTTAGTTGGTATAACGCTAATAAGCACAATTTATTTTAACTATACGTATATAGAATCAATTCAACAAATAAGTGTAAAATTTTTGGCAACAAGCTGCACTGTAAATGCATTGGCAAACATAACCGCGGGAATATTTTTAAACTATGCAGCAAGTAAAATTAACGCAAAAAGCCAAACAATTAATAATGCTGTGCAAAAACCATTACATGAAACACAAGAGTTTGAACTTGTTGAAATAAAGAAAATACAAAATGACACAATAAAATTACCGCCAATTGATGGTGGAGAGCTGGATGTACCGACAGAAGGTGTAATAAGACCAACAGAAGGCGAACTTAGCGGAGACAACAGAACAGTTAAGCAAGAGGAAAACGACAAGTTAAAGCAACAGGCAATACAAGACGAGCAAAACGAAAAATTAGCCGAAAAACTTGCGTTAGATAAAGCAAAAAATGAAATAGCAAAGCAAGAAGAAAAAAAAGATACAACACAAGAACAAAACGAGCAAGCACTGCAAGATAACAAACAAGAACAAGAACAAAGCGAAAACTTAAACGAACAATAAATTTAAATTATATAAATAAAAAGCCGCAACAAACGTTGCGGCTTTTTAATATAGTATTAAATGTAAAAAATTATGCAGGGTTAAAAACATCTTTGCCAAGTCCACACAGTGGGCATGTCCAATCGTCCGGAATATCATTAAAAGCGGTTCCTGGTTTAATGCCATGGGCCTCGTCGCCAACTGCCGGGTCGTACTCGTATCCACATACACTGCAAACATAATTTTCCATAATAAATCTCCTTTAATTAAAATAATTGTAAGTTAAAAAACTATTACTAATATTAAACATATAAATTAGTGTGCATATAAAAATACTATTAATACATATTATAAAACTAATTATATAAATTATTCACTTTTCAGTTCAACAAGATTATAGTCTAAAATAAACATTGTAGTACTGCTGTTAGAATAAAAATTGTTTTTTATGCGCTCCATAACAGTGCGTCCTACCTCAAATGTTGATATAGCCGGCAAAAGCGCCGCAAGTTGAGATGGGCCGTATCTTGAAATAGTATCTCCGCTGCGTAAATTTAACTGTAAAGTGTCAATTAGTGTTGCCATTGCCTTATCTAATGCAAGAGGGTCGGGCTTGCCGTTGCTCATTGTGTGCAAACTTAAAAGTGTAAGGTATATTGTAGTGCCTGTTCGTTTAAGTGTGCGCATGTGCAAATGATATATATCTTTAAAAATTAAATATTCGCAAACAAAAGCTCCGTTGTCTTCTACATCTTTTTGCAAATCGTTGCAAATATCGTTAATGTCAATTTCAGAACGTCTGTCTTGCCTTACAAGTTCTTTGTAAAAATTTACAATCTCGTCAGACGGTTTCATTCCCAAATGGGTGTAATGTAACTTTGTTATGTTTTGGTACTGTGTTGTGGCCTCTTTACTTTTGCCTAGTTTTAAAAGCGCAGTCATAAGCTCAAGGTTTAAAGTGCTCTCAAATGCATCAATTTCAAGTGCTGTTTTACAAACACGTATAACATCGCTGTATTGCTCGTTTTGAGAAAGCAATGCAATATATTTATACACTGTTTTCATATATAAGTCGTGGTAGTAAAAAACTTTTGGCGAAATCCAAGCGCCAAGTCCGGAATCTGTAAGCAAATCATCACTGTATAAAGATATGATCTCTTCAAACTTGTTTACAACGTCTTCTGTAAGTTCTTTTGCACCGCTAACGCTGCTGCAAAGTTCCTCAAGTTGAAAAATATCTACATTACATTTTAACTCAGGGTTCCACATATAAGAGCCGCGCTTTGTAATAATAGCATCTGCAAGCCCAAATCCATCAAGTTCTTTTCTAAGCCTGCTAACAAGTGTTTTAAGTGTGCCATCAAGTTTTAAGTCTTCGTTCTCTCCCCACAGCACATCTACAATATCACCTACAGGTACCGGTTTCGACTTATTTACAATTAAAAATTCAAGTAAAAGCATCTTTTTAGGAGAAGATTTAAGTGAATCTGTAATGATTTCGCCATCTACAATAATCTTAAACTCGCCAAGTGTTATAACTTCAATCATTAAAACGCCCCCCTAAAATAAATAGTTTAATTACAAATTAAAATATGTATGTTATGTGTTAATTTTAAACAAAAATACATTGTTTTGCTTAAAAACATACTTTTATATGGTATATATACTATATAGTATTATAATAAAAAAATTATTACTTTGCAAGTGCAACATTAAAATACAAACTTATCGTTTTTTTTAGCTAAAAAATTTTAGCTAAAAATGCTGAAATATGACGCTATTGCTTTGTTTTGTAATAAATTTGAGATAAAAAAGCATAAAGTATTTACAAAGAATGCCGATATAGTATTATAGACATTGCATATGGGAAGTAAAGTTGAAAATAATTGTACTATTTATACAAATAAACAATAAAACATTTGTGCAAATAGTAGAAAATGCGATTTCGTCATATTTTTTTATATTTTTTGCCTGTTTTTTGATTAAATAAGTGATAAATAACTTTAAAACGTTTTTAAATTAACAAATTTTGGCTAATAAAAAATTAAAAATTTTTACATAAATAAATTTAGTATGCATATATGTAACTAAAATTTAACCTAAAAGCACAAAATATTGTGATATTAAGCCATTTTATGCATAAAAATATCTCAATAAATTTAACTAATTTGGGCATCGTTTTTGTGTAACCTAAATGTAACCGCAGGTGTATATAATATATAACATGAGGTTAAGCAAATTTTTTAATTCGCCGGTTATTAGGCGATAAAACAACCAATTATCTGTATGCACACAGCTACATAATAATTTATTTTTAAGAAGTGAGGATTTATCATGAAAAACGTGACATTGAAAAACGTGCTGAAAAGATCGCTTAGCGTTCTTTTAACGTTTGTGTTTCTTTTTTCGGGCTTGAACATTACTGCTTTAGCACAAAGCGGTGTATTGCAATCAGGCACTGGCGGAACAACACAAGCGACAACAGCAGCGCAAACACCACAGGAGGACTTGGTGCAAACTTCGAGGTCGGCACCAGTAGAACAAACAGTATATACTATTAAGTTTGTTCACTTAGACGGTACACAAACGTCTATGACAGATGATGTTTACACACTTACACCACAATCGAATTTAATGACATACGTTGTACCTAAAGTACTAGACGGAGCAAATTTAAATGATAAAACTGCTCAACAATATGCAGATGCATCATCTAACGTTTACTTTGACGCTACAGCTACATCGTTGGTTAATGGTAATAGTATATCTGCTCCGTCCTTTACGTTAAAATACGATGCGAGCAATGCGGCAGTTGATATTATTGTATACTACGATAATAAAGTTGCAACAAGCGGCAGCTTTACTATTGAGTATGCTTATGCAACAAAACCAACAACAGTTTCAAATTATTTAACATTACCTACAACAACAAACGTTGATGTTAATAACAACCACACAGTAGCAGCACCTATACAAGGCGCATCAACTGTAAGCTATTTAAAATCTGTTTTAGATGCCGGCTTGCCTACATACCCGGTTATAGACACAAGCAGCACTACAGACGTATATTATATTAATGGCACAAGCCAATACAAATTTTATGGCTGGCAAGCTGTTTCGGCTACATCTACTGTAGAAAACACAAATATGCCAAGAATTTACAGTGACATTAATAACTTAGAAACCGATACAAGTATTTATTTGCCTGGCGAGGTTATAACAATTACAGAGAACACAAAACTTTACCCTGTATTTGTTTCTCAATACCCTGTTTTCCAAGCAAGTAAAGACCCTGTGCACGATATTCCTGATTATACAGCCGATTCAAATGCAAATAACGACTTACAAGTTCGTTTCTATATGCTTCACCTATCTATGGAAGAGTACTCGGCAAGTATAGACCCTACAACAGGCGAAAGCACACTTATTACTTTTGACCCATACGATGAATCAAGCGTTGGTCAATTTGGAAACGATGAGAAAAAGTTTGCAAAATACAACCAAAATTTTGGCGCGGCTTTAAAACCGGGCGCAGAAATTTACACGCACGCAAAGCCTATTGAGGTTACAGGTAGCAACGGATTAACACTTGAAGCTATTCAAGATGCCGATGTTATTGACGAAGTTTTAGCAGATCCAAATCAAAGACCTACAGATTTTGATGCAATTACTGCATACAATACAGACAGAGGCTATACTTCAGCTGATGCAGATTACCTAAATCCTAACGAATACGGCGTTTTCTGGTATGTTGCTAAAGTAGAGCTAGACGGTTACCACATTGATGGTATTATTTACAAAAAGTCTTTAATTAACCAAACTGTTAACGTTCAATTCTACGATGTAGACGGAACAACTCTTCTATTTGAAGAAAATGTACCTGCTATGTCTGTAGCAGAACCATCTATAGAGTATTTTACTAACCACAATAATACAGCACAAAATGCTGCATGGTATGAATCAAACTACCCAGAAAAAAATACAGCAACAAATACATACCACGATTATGATTTTTACTCATCATTTACACGCTACGATGATGAAGCAGGTTACGACTTCTTAGGTTGGTACTCACTACCTCAAGGTGTTACACCTGCAAATCCAAGCGATTTATATGCATATTCTACAACTAACTTAAGTGGTATTCAAAACGATATTAAACTATATGCACGCATTGGCATGGAAATTGAATACAACACAAACTACCCTGCAAACACTTTAACAGACGATACATTTGTTAAAACAGATGCAACAGGTGCAACTGTTACATATGCACCTGGCACACAAGATGTATTGAGCGAAACACTTACAGATACAGGCTTTGCATCTCCAATTGGCTTTGACTTTGCAGGTTGGAACACAAAGGCTGACGGCTCAGGCACAGCAATTGCCGAAGGAGCAAATGAAATTGACCTAGAGGCTATTACAGGCACAGGCGCAAGCATAAATTTACCAGACTCTCCATTTAAACTATACGCACAGTGGAGTGCGCTATATCCTGTAACATACGATGAAAACATCGACAGAAATTATGATACATTACTTGTAGCCGGCGACAGAAGTTATTTCTTTGGTGAATATGAGTACCAAGACAACTTTGATATATTGGCTACATTTAATACAAACACAACAATAGATCAATTTAATAACCCGGGTTATACACTTGTTGGCTGGCGTTATATACATGAAGATGCCAATGGTGTGAAAACATACTTTGATTATGACAAAGAAGGCTATTGGGTAACAGGTACAGGCGCATATCAAGATCCTAAAACTAAAAACTTCTCGATGCGTGCGGGCCACGTAGTATTGCAAGCAAGGTGGCAGAAAAACGAGTTTGAAGCAACAGCCCCTACAATTCAGCGTGTATATAACTCAGAGGCGCACAGCATTGACATTACAACAGGTGCGGGCTTTACCGCAACAGATTTAAACACAAACAGTGCAATTACAATTAATTCAGGCGACATAACAGTAAAAGCAGGTAGCACAAGCGCCTTTACAGAAGTTGGATTACACCCTGTAACATTTGTAATAGACCTTGACAATTACGTAGACGATGTTGAAGTAGTAGGTTACATCGAAATTCTTCCAAGGCCTGTATCAATAAGCGTTGAAGAAGACAGCAAAACATACAACGGCTTAAACGGTGCAGATCCTACATTTGACTTTGTAAAACAAGGAACAGACATTGTTGTTACAGATGCATTGAGCACATTTACAGGCACAATTGACGGCAAGGATTACACAACATTACCTGCAGAAGCTAAAACAGCTTGGCCGGCAAATGTAGACATGACAACACACTTTAGCGGTAATATTACAGGTGGCACAATTACACGTGTAGCCGAAACAGCAGGCCAAACACCTGAACAATACGTAAAACGCAACGCAACAAGCAATGCGGTAGAGGCATACGAAAACGTTTTAACAAGCTTGCCAACAGACGCAACAGTTGCAAATAACAACATAAGACTTGTAAGCGTTAGCCCTGCCAACTTTACAATTAACCCAATAGACGTTGCATTTACAGCACTTGATTATGCTGCTGTATACAACCAAACACAAGAGAGTGATGTTACAAATTGGATGGCAATAGGCGAAGGTTCATCTTGGATGTATGAGGCAATTGCCGGCGTAACAAACAATATATTAACAGAAGATATTAACACAGGTATACTATCGGCTGTTACATTTGATGATACTCCATACGGCGCACTAGCATTACTTTTAAGCACAGCACCGGCACAAGGTGGCTCAACATACACCGACGTATTTGACATTACTGCAAATACAAGCCACGCAGCATACGGTAGCTATAACTTTATAGAGTTAAATGGCGACTTAAGAGTTAACACAAACGGTAGCATTAACGCAACACCTGTTGACGTAACAAGAGTTTACAACGGCGAAACACACACAGGTAGTGTTAACGTAACAGGTTTGCCAAGCAACACATCATACACAGTTGAGTACAGAGTTGCCGGTTCAAGCAGCAATGCATGGACAGCTACACCTTCAGCAATTAACGTAGACGAGAGCAGTTCTTACGAGTTTAGAGTATTAGCATCAGGTTACACAACATACTACGGTACAATAACAGGCACAAGAAACGACACTGTTGACGTAACTATTACACCTCGTTCGCTAACAGCTACAGCTCAGGCTGTTCAATCCACATACGGCGACCAAGATACAAACGGCATTGGTGCACCGGCACTTACAGCACCTGTTGTGGAAGATAAAACACCTGATTCTGCAAATGCTACAGATAAAAACTACATTGATCCTGCAATTTATAATACAGACATAGCAGCAATGTCATTTGCAGCACAACATACAAACGTTGCAAACGAAATTAATGCAAGAAATTATCAAGATGCGATAACAACTAGCTTTACAGCAAACCCACGTGGCAACTACGTTGTAACAGAAGTTGACGCAGACCACCTTGTAAATAAAGCAGCGCTTACTATAACAGCTGCAAACTACGAGAAAGATTACTTGCAATTAGACTCACAAGCAGTAGCATACAACAACGGCGCAAACGCAGCTATTGCAGCATCTAACGGTGCATTTGGTTACTATGTAAACACAGCACAACTAAAATACAGCGATAGCATTACTAGCGTTGAGATTAACCGCACAAATACAAACGAAAATGTTAACTGGGTAAATAACGCACCTGCGGCATATGGCGACATACTTGCTGTTGGAACAATAGTAGGTGCAATAAGCAATGCACGTACACCTACACCAGAAAATAGTGTTGTACTTACAGATAACTACACTATTACAACAGTTGAAGGTGACCTACTAATTAACCCATTAGGCATTACAGTTGAAGCCGGCGACTACACAAGAAGATACGGTGACGATGATTCAACAATAACAGCTACATCCGCAACAGCAGCTTGGGGATCAGATTTAATAACTGCATCACCATTTGGTTACAGAGTAACAGGCTTGCCAACAGGATTTAGTACAGGAACAACAGTGGCAATGCAAAATACAGCATCTACTTATGTAAATGCTGGCACATACACAGACCACTTAATACCTACAGTATCTAATATAGTTAATACTACGGGTGTAAACGTAGCAGCAAACTTTGTTGTAACAATTATAGAAGGCGACTTTATAATTACACAAAGAGACTTTGAAGTTACAGCGGGCGACTACACAAGAATTTACGGTAATGCTGACATTTCGGCAGTACCTACAAGCACAATGGGTATGCCGGCAAACACAACTTTAACAGCAGCTACTTCGGGCGCATTTGGCTACTATATTAGCAGCGGCGACATTTTAGCATCAGACTTACAATACCTTGAAGTTACAGTGGCAAGAACAGATGCAGCTACAGATGTTGATGTAAATCAATACCTAGGCAAATTGGTGGCAGCGCCTACAAGCCAAAATGCTGACTTCATAAACAACTACAACATTTTAACACCAATAGATGGTAACTTTGAAATTACCCCAAGGCCAATTACAATTACAGCAGCAAGCTATACAAAACTAGACACAGATCCTGACCCAACATTTACAGCAGCAATAACAAGCGGTCAACTTGTAAATGTGGGAGACCTTGGTACTATAGGAGCACAACGTGTAGCAGGATTTATAGGTAACCCACTAGGGTTAAACGTTAATGTATTAGAGCCAACATATACAGTGCAAAATGGCAACTATATTGTTACACTTGTAAATGGTAACTTAACAATTAATACAATACCGGCACCAATACCTATACCACCTACACCAATACCAACACCTCCAACACCAACACCTCCTACACCTACACCTCCAACATTACCAGACCCACCAACATTTGAAATACCTGACACAGAACCACCAACAGCAGCAACTATAGAAGAAACAGAGTTGCCACTAGCACCTGGTTCACCGGCGTGGGCATTGCTAAACTTAATACTTACACTTGCAACAGCATTTATTAGCGTTGTTTTACTAGTTAACTACTTTGGTAAAAAGAAACAAGAAGAAGAAAATAGAAACAACACAGAGAATGCACAAGCAACACAAAACCAAAACATAGAGCAAGAAAAAGAAGAAGTTAAGCGCAAAGGCTTACTAAGACTTGCAAGCCTAATACCTGCAATAGTAGCGGTTATAGTATTTATTTTAACTGAAGATATGACTTTACCGATGACAATTGTAGACGAATGGACATGGTTAATGGCACTTATCGCATTTGCACAAGTAGTTGTTGCATCTAGCAGTAAAAAACAAATTAACAACGAAGACGATGACGATGAGGTATACGCAAACTAAGTTTAATTAATTGTAATTTACAGTAAAAAGGGCTGTGTAAAACATAAAGTAAAAATGTTTTGCACAGCCTAAAGTGTTAAAATTTGATAAGGAACAATGAGCATAAGAAAGGAGTGTAATGTGGTAAAAATTGCTACACTTGGAGATTTTAAAATTTTTGTGAATAACGAAAACATTTTAAATAAAATAAATGTATCTTCAAATCAATGTTTACTGTTACAATATTTAATTGCAAATACAAATAAACAAGTATTGTACGAAGATTTAACAAAAATATTGTGGGAAGACGAAAACGATGAAGAAGCGGTACTTGCCACAAAAGCACTTGCTAGCCTTTTAAGAAATGAGCTGGCCAAATACGATATGGCCGATTGTTTGCTTATACGTAAACAACACTGTGCTTGGGCATTAAAAAAAGAAATAGAACTAGATATAGATATGCTTAAGCAATACGAAAAGCAAGCTAAAAAGCAGGATATACCAAGCGAATTAAAGTGCACTATATATGAGAAGATTTTGTTTTTATATGCAGGCGAAGTAATGGCTAACGTTGGTAGCGCAAGCTGGGCTAACGATATAAGAGCCGAATACGTAAACTTATATATAAAATGTGTGTGCGAGTATACAGAAATATTAAGCGATATGCAATTGCATGGCGAAATTGTGCGCGTGTGCAAAATTGCAATTGAAAAGGTACCGCTTAATACAGAAATTAATTTAAGCTTAATGCAGGCTTTACTAGATATGAATAAGCCTGCCGAGGCATTATTGCAGTATGAAAACGTAACAAGTTTATTTTACTTACACTATGGCAATAATTTGCCCGCAAAGTTGCTAGATTTTTATAAGGTTTTAGTACATAACGAAAAGAGTTCGAAAATAAGTATAGATGATATATTTAATGAACTGGATATAGAAAACGAAGATGAAGGCGCATTTGTATGCGATTACTCAATATTTAAGTATATATATAAGCTATACTCACGAAACTTGAAGCGAATGAATTCTTCTTGCTTTGTTGTGCTTGTGCGCTTGCAAAATGTAGGTGCAAACGCAGGCCCAATTGAAACAGACAGAGCAATGAGGCGTCTTAGCAATATTTTTAAAGAAAATTTAAGGACAGGCGATGTAATTTCAAGGCAAAGCCTACTTTGTTATGCACTTTTGCTGCCCAATATTGAATCGTTAATTACATGCAAACTTGTAATAGACAGAATAAAGGGCAAGTTTTATAAAGATGCAGAAAATACTAAATTTACGATAGACTATAAAGTGATGAAATTAAGCGAGAAAAAAAGCAACGAAATTTAAATTGTAAAACTTGACAAATAAAAATTTTTGTGTTAAAATATTTAACGCAGCCTAAAAGTATGCGCCGGTAGCTCAGTTGGATAGAGTGTTTGGCTACGAACCAAAAGGTCGGGGG
>CAYJGU010000003.1:0-111245 GCA_964369925.1 uncultured Bacteroides sp.
TGCGTTGTAGTTCTTTTATCATGTTCTCGTCTTCTTCGCTTGCCTTTACAAGGCTTACGCCAAACGAGTGTATTTTAACGCCGCGCAACTCTGTCCATTTTTTGCTAAGTACTTCGTTTAGTGCATCCGACAATTCCATTGTATGTCCTGGTAATGCGCTATAACGTATACCCATGCCTGAAATTTTTGCAAATGCCGGTTGAAGAGCTGTCATTAGCTCGCTTTTAAGTTGCGAATCTATTAAATCGCGTGTATAATCGGTACCTATGTTACCGCAAACGTTTGTGTAAAATAGCATAGGGTCTACAATTTTGTAAGAATATTCGCCATGACACCTTATAGCTATATCTATGTCAAGACCAATGTTTGTATCTACAACACGGAAAGGAACAGGGCTTGGTGTGCCGTATTTATTGCCAATAATTTCTTTTGTGTTAAAATAGTATACACGTTGATCTCTTGCTGGCTGACCGCCAAAAGTAAAACGTTTACCTACATTTTTAAAGCTCTCTATAATACCTGTGCCTAAACCACCGTAAAAAATTGTTGGTTCTGTAGAGTTATCGTAAACAAATTCACCGCTCTCTGCGCAAATTTCGGCAACTTTACCGTTGTCTACAATAATCATGCATTGGCCATCTGCAACTGCAATAATAGAGCCGTTGCTAATAATGTTCTCTTCTCCACTAGTGTTAGAGCTACGCGAACCTGTTTGTTTTTCACCTTTTCTAACAAGAACATCACTACTCATAGAAGTACAAGAGAAAAACTCGCGCCATTGATCGGCCAAAACGCCGCCGGCTGCACCTGTAATAGCTTTAATTAAACCCATAATTCAACCTCCAAATAAATATAAATATTTTTATTGTACACAGTACAATGTAAATTGGCATAAGTTTATGCCGTAAAACCACCTTGTAAGATTATAAAATGTATAGTGTGTTTTAATATTGTGTAGTACACAATTTTTTTACTTCCCAACATACTTTCTCACATGGTAAAGTGTGCACTGCTAAGCATTGAATACATTATATCATACCTATTTACTAAAAAACAATGTTAAAATTCAGCCAAATTTCGTTCTTTTTTTTTGGCATGCAACGCAGTATTTTTCAATTTTAATAAAACGGCATTTTTTCTTTTATTTTCTAGTGTTTTCTTCTATTTACTAGCGTTTTTAAATTTTATTATAATTTAAATTTTGTTTTAACTTTAAATTTGTTGCTTTAAAAAAAATAATAGTGTAAAATTATTATGTAAATTTAAAAAGCAAGAGGGATAGTAGGAATGATAATATTTTTATTTGCGGTGGCATTTATTGCCTCTACCGTTGGGGCAATAAGCGGTATTGGCGGCGGTGTAATAATAAAACCTGTAATGGATGCTTTTAGCGGGCTTGAAATTAACATAATTAACTTTTTGTCGGGTTGTACTGTTTTATCAATGTCGGTATCATCTTATTTACGCAGCTTAAAGCAGGGTGTAAGCGTAAATTATAAGCGAACTATTCCCCTTGCGCTGGGCGCAAGTATAGGCGGCATTTTAGGCAAAATGTTTTTTGCATCCTTAAGCGGTAACTTGGCGTTTATACAATCTAGTATATTGCTAGTTATAAACATTATTGTATTTATTTATATATTAAAAAAGAGCAAAATTAAAAGTTATAATATTTATAATACAGCAGCATGTATTTTAATAGGTTTTTGCCTTGGTTTTGTATCGTCGTTTTTAGGCATAGGAGGCGGGCCGTTAAATATTGCCGTTTTGTACTTCTTCTTTTCTATGACACCGAAAATTACAGCCAAAAACTCTCTTTTTATAATTTTGCTGTCTCAAATAGCAAGCCTTGCAACAACTTTTGCAACAAGTGCAGTGCCCGAAATAGACCTAACTTTTTTAATTGCAATGTGTGTGGGCGGTGTGCTTGGCGCCATTATAGGTGGCTTTATAGATAAGCTTATGGACGATGATATAACAGAAAAGTTTTTTATGATAGTTTTATCTCTTTTAATACTACTAAATATATATAATATGTTAAATGCAATTTTGTAAATTATTTTGCACGTTTGCACTTAATTTTTTCTTATATCTGACGATTAAATATATAAGGATATGAGTGAGCTATTAATAAAATGTAATTATTATGTTCAAACTCAAACAATCTTTGGAATGAGGAATTATTTATGATTTACGGAGTTAATCGTAACAGTGTACCCGATGTTTTTGACAGTAAAAATGTATACAACGATAAACCGGTAAACAAAAGCGCAAAACAACAAAATTTTGATACTGCCAATTTTTCGGCAGCACTTGGTAAAGAGCAAACTAAAGTTAAAGATATGGTTGGAAAAATTTCGCAACAGGCGCACACAAGGCCCACATATCAAGAACTTGACAGCATAAAAAGCCAAGTGGAAAACGGCACATATAAACCTAACAGCGAAGACATTGCTGCACGTATGCTATTACTTGTTGGCGAATATGCTTAAAGGATTTAATATATGAGTTTTAATAATTATACAGCTTTTTTAACAAATTTATGTGCAGAACTTGACAACTTAACAGAACTTCAAAAGAAAAAAATTGATGCAATAGATACACATAACCTTGAAAGTATTGATGAGTGCATAAAGCAAGAGCAAGCTGCCTCGCTTAAAATGCGTGGGCTTGAACAACAAAGAATAAAAGTATTAAACGAACTTGGACTTGTCGGTGTTAAAATGACAGACATGGCAGAAAAAAGCCCTGATGAGTTTAAAGACGAAATTAAACAGCTTGTTGAACTAACTGTAGCATCACACAATAATTTTTTACAGCACCAATCAAAAGTCAAACAGCTTATCCATCGAAACTTAAATATAGTTGAAACTTCTTTAAAAAGCAGAGGCGTTATGTTAAACGAAGATGACTTTGATTTACCCAGAAAAAATGCAAATAATAAAACCGACGTAAAAATATAAGTATTAAAGGGGATTATAATGAGTACTTTTAGCACACTGACAACCGTTCGTTTAGGTATATATGCAGCACAAAAAGGCTTAGACGTTACCGGTAACAATATAACAAATATAAATACTGTTGGTTATTCGCGCCAAGCACTTGAGCAATCAAGCCTTGCCAGTACTATTGCCGACAAATATTATTCTCGTTATTCCCCAAAAGTAGGCCAAGGTGTTGTTATAGAGGGCGTTACACAGCTAAGAGACCCCGCTCTTGATATAACATATCGCAACGCTATGTCGGACGTTGGTTCAATGGATGCAAAGCTTGCCGGCCTTGAAAGCATTGCAAGCATTTTAGATGAAGTTGGCAAAGGCTCCGAAGATCAAGACGACGGTGTTATTTTAAACCAAATGAACGCTTTAAGAGATATTATAAACAGAGCCAATACAGACGGTATTGACGGCTACGATGCATTAATTAGAACAACTGCCAGCAGTCTTGTAGCTTTATTTAACTCTTATAGCGAAAAACTTAGCCAACTTGAAACAACTTATGAAAATTATATCGATCAAGATGTAGATACAATAAATACACACCTTGAAGAAATTCAAAAACTTAATATTTCTATTAGAAACGCTGAAATTAGAGGCGATGATGCACTTGAACTTAGAGACGAGCGCAACAGGTTGCTTGACTCTTTAAGCCAATATGCAAAAATAGATGTAAGATACGAAACAGAAATACTTGGTGCAGGCTTTGAAGTAGAAAAAATAACTGTTGATTTATCGGACGAAAACCTAATGGCAGTGCCTGGTGGCAGGCTAATTGACGGTGTGTATGCAGCGCAAATTTACACAGGTACCCTTACAGATCCATCGGCTAACAACTACATGGTAACTGTAGAAACTTTAAAAACTGTTGACGGTGAACAATTAGACCCCACTGCTACAGATGAAGTGCTTGATGACAACGATTTGTTTGGATCTTTGCAGTCTATAAGAGAGTTTTTAACCGAAAAAGGTGAATTTGCAACTGCTGCAGATCAAGCTATTGATCCGTTTGCAACAGAGAAAAAAGGACTTCCTTATTATCAAAACATGTTAGATTCGTTTGCAAATGAATTTGCAAATGCAATGAATGCACTAAATAATCCCGGCACAGGCATTACAGGCGAGGGAAATTTATTTAGTGTATCCAGTAATACAAACAATACAACAGATGCCTCTGGCGGCGGTATAACAGCCGGCAACCTTTCAATATCTGCAGGCTGGGCCGACGGCAATATAAAATTACTTGCAACAACAGACCCTTCCGCCCCTTCAGGAGACACTACTAACTTATCAAAATTTTTAGCAGTTTTTAACGACACACATACATTTGACCCAACCGCAATTGACCCTGATGCACTTGGTGCTGCTTACGAGGGTACATTTGAGGATATGCTTTACAGAATACAAAGCACAATGGCCGAAGAGCAAATGAGTTCAATGACAGTGCTTAGCAACTACTCAATAACCGCTGAAAACGTATATGTTCAAAGAGATGGCGTTATGGGTGTAGATTTAAACGATGAGGCCACATATTTAATGACATATCAAAAGGCTTATTCGGCCGCTGCAAGACTTATGACTATTATTGATGAAGTTTTGGAAACGCTAATACATTCTTAAAGTAAACTCACTATTTAAAACGAGGTGACATAAATGGTTCGTATAACTACAAACAGTTCTATGATTATGTATAAATCGGGACTTATGAAAACTACAAACAAAGTTAATACTGCTATGTCAAAACTAATGACATACAGAAACTTTGACTCGTATGCCGCAGACCCAGCCTCTGCAACAAGGGCTTTTAAGGTTCACAGCTCTATAAATTCAGTACAGGCTCAGCACTCTAACACCGAAACCCTTATTAGCAAAAACGAAACAGCTTGGACTAATATGGAAAACATTGTTGATGACCTTACAAGAACAATGGGCCTTGTTCCCGCTTTTAACGGTTTAAATGCTACTAACCTTGAAGTACTTGACACACAAGCACTAGCACTTGAGGAAGGTGCAGCGGCTATTATACTTTCCATGAACAGCAGATATAATAACGATTATATTTTTGCCGGAGCTGACAACCATGAATCACCGTTTTCTATTGTAGAGGAAACAGCCGGTGGAGTTACAAGCAAGTATGTTACTTATAGGGGTGTTAAAGTAGACCATGACCTTGGTGCGGATTACATAGACCCAACAACAGGTACTACTGTAACAAATCCGGCAACAGGTGCAAATTATACAAACGAAGAAAAACTTGACGAATGGAATGTTGAAAAGCTACTTGTTGACATAGGCCTTGGATTTGAAGTAGACGCCGCGGGTAATGTTATAGACGCAACCGCATATGATGCTTCAATATCGGGCATAGACTTTTTAGGCTACGGTGTAGATGCCGATGGTGATCCTAAAAATACAGCGTCTATAATGTTGCGCATGGCCGATGTATTTAACGCATACGACAGTAGCTCGGCAACACCTTGGGGGCCTTACAGCGAAGATGATGCTTTAAGGCTTATGGGTAAAATGCAAGATGCACATAGTTCCATGGTTGAAAAACACTCGGAATTAAGCGCTAAAACACAATATTTAGAAACAAACTTATCTCAATTAGAGAGCACACACGATGCACTTAACCTTGAAAGAGCAAGTATTGAAGACATTGATATGGCAGACGCCATTGAACAGTTTATGTGGGCTCAAACGGCATATAACGCCGCATTGCAAGTGGGCACACAGGTAATACCACAATCTTTAATGGACTATATGTCATAAACTTTTGTTATTAAAGGTTAAATAAGGAAATTTGGCCTTTTAATATAACGCCGACATTATATTCGGCAAAAAATATACTAGGGTGCACATGCGTCGGAAGGAGCACGATAAAATGTATCCACTTATTGAAATTCAGACAGTACCTATTGAAATTCAAATGAAAAGCACTAATGCAAAGCTTAATTATTCCACAAAGGGTACAGCGCAAATGGAAATATCTCGAGATACTGGTGGTTTGCACATTAAAAGCAGGCCTATCCAAGTTAAAATCGACACATTTGAAGCGCGTAATTCAATAGTACCGTCTACAATGCGCAGCATACAACAAGGTGCGCAAAATGGACAAAGCCAAATACTAAAGGCAACAGCACAAATAGCGCAGGAAGGCCGGGCAATGAGCGAGGCCGGTCCCGGCGAAGATGTGCTAAATCAAATTGCAAGAAGCGTTACAAACACCGGTTTGCCTAACATTAATGTAACATTCTTGCCAGACACTCCCCCTGAAATATCTTTTGAGGGCGGAGAGATGAACATTCGCTATGAAATGGATAAACTTAACTTTGATTGGCGTATGCAACAAATGGACTTTACATTTGAACCGGCTGACATTGAGTTTACAGTTACACAACAACCTGATGTTATTATTAAGTATATTGGTGGGCCACTTTATGTACCGCCAAGTGCCGACCCTAACTATGTGCCTGTTGATGTAAACGCTTAATGGTATCATCAGAAAAGGGGTAAATTTTGCAACTTAATACTAAATACTTCTCTTACATTGAGTACGACAAAAATGACGTATTGCATTTTCCAAACGGACTTTTTGGGTTTGAAGATGAAAAAGAGTTTTTACTTTTACCTTTTGAAAGTATAGACTCTAATTTGCTTTGCTTTCAAAGCGTAAAAACGCCAATGCTTGCATTTGTGGTTATGAATCCCTTTTCGCTTAAAGGAGATTATGCACCTATACTTACCGAAGGCGAATTGAATGAGATGAAAGTAGCTAAGAGCGAGGATTTGTCTTATTATGTAATGTGTGTTGTTAAAGAGCCTATTGCTAATAGCACCATAAATTTAAGGTGCCCTGTTTGCATTAACGATGAAACAAAACATGCAATGCAGGTTATACTTGAAACTGATGTTTATCATATGCGTCATCCCCTATCAGAGTTTAGCAGGGGGGACGATGACTGATGTTAATTTTAAGGCGAAAAGTTGGCGATTCGTTTGTAATTGGTGAAGATATTAATATAACTGTTATTTCAACAGATTCTTCAGGCAACGTCAACCTTGGCATTGAGGCGCCTAAAGACGTTCTTATTTTAAGAAGCGAGCTTAAGCAAGCAGCAAACGTAAATGTTGACGCTGCACTTTCTCAAACAAAAACAGAGACAATGAAACAATTTGAAAGCATATTTAAAAAGGCAAACCCAAAAGAAAAGTAACATATACCATTATTTTAAAAGGAGGATTATTATGGACGGAGTATCTTCTGCTACCGGTGTAGAAATTTATGCTAATTATGCGTTTTCTGTTGCCGACAAAGCAATGGAAACAACTGAAGACCTTGCTCAAAACATGGTAGAAATGATTAAACAAGCAAACCCTAGCGCACAGGCTGCACAAAAAGGCGCATTTATTGACGTGCTTGTATAGTTAATTAAATTAAATAAAACACGCTGAAAAGATTTTTGTTCTTTTCAGCGTGTTTTTTTATTTGTTTTGCTTTAAATGTTATCTTGTGCTTATAATGTACATTGCATTTAGTAATACACCTATGTTTAATAATACTGCTGCAAATATTATATGTTTAGATATATCTTTAGTAATAGAAATAAATTTAAACTTAGCCAAAATTGCAATACCGGCCAGTACCGGCGTAAAGTATCTTCCCTGCAGGCCGTATATTGTTGTGTAATAAACAGGAGTCCATGTAATGCACCCAAGCACAACAAGCGCGCAACCAACTAAAGAGCTTGCAAACAAAATTGCTTTTTGTTTTGCAGTTAAAATCATGTCATCTGCTGCATTGTTATTTACAGCAAGCAATAATAACGCTATAAATCCTATCACAAAAATCCACGATATATCAATGTCAAAATATCCTAAGCTTCCACCAAACATTGTATAAATATAGTATTGTGTATTTTCAAAAAATGTGCGCACTACAAGAATTATTACTGCTTGTATGTTTGTTAATATATATAATAAGTCATATGTCACAGTGTCCATCGCCACATAGTCTACATTTGTGCTAACACTTGCAGATATTTGTGCGACGGCATGTGTTACAGAAAGCGTAATATTGCCAAGCACAGAACTAAACAGTTCATTAAAAAGAACTATATTTTGGGTAATGTAAAAAACAACACTTGCACAAGGTAAAAATACTGCTAAAATGTATTTTTTTGCTTTAGAAAATTTTCTGAACGGCATAATAAACAAAATTAACAGCAATGGTATGTATGTTGCCTTACTTGGCAAAAATAGCATAAACAATATTGAAAATATTAAACAAAATTTAATGCTCATGTTCTCATCTTTTGCAATTCTAAGTGCCATGGCAACTAAAAGCAGTGCCATTGATATTATAAAACCATCTCTTGAAAATGAATTTGCCACATGCAGGCTTATTGGTATTAATGAAATTACTGCAAACATACTTTTTGCAATTGGCGATATTTTAACAGTAAAGTAAACAACTACTGCGTAAAATATTAAATTTGCCAACCTTGCAAAGTACAATGTGGGCACAAACCCAAAGTGCAAAAGCCTTGCTATGCTAATAAATAATCCCGAAATAAAATACGGTAATCTATACCCGCTCACCTGTTCTTCGTCGTACTCAACCGAGCTATGCGCATCTTCATTTGTTAGTGTAAAAAATTCTTCTGTAATTTCTCTGTACGTTAAAGGGCTTACAACAGCATCTTGTACAATTTCATTATTGTCGCTGGCCCTTTTAAAGTTTACCCAGTGGTTTATTTCATCCTCTCCTGGTGCATTTAACATTATTGTAGATTCATTAAAGGCTTGGTTTATATGCATGGCCTCATCCGGCGCAGAGTACGGCGGCAAAACTATATTGTATAATACACCAAGCAATAATACAGCGCACATTGCAAATGTATGTAACTTCATTTTTTCACATTTATACATTAAATATGCCGCCGCTGCTACTATTGCCGAAATAATAGTAAACATTAAAAAGTAATTAGTAAACGAGTTGCCTATAACATCGTATTGACCCGCAAGCGTTATACTATTGCCACTGTCATCTGTTAAAAATGTAATATACTCACCTTCGCCCATGTCGTAGGCCGTTATAACAATTTCATATTCAATACCAGCCTGTAATCGGCTATCTAAATTAATGCTAGTAAAATCACGTGTTGCTATTTCAGATAATTGCTTTGTTCCACTTGCAACTAACTGCTGTTGTTCATCATATACCTGCACATTTAAACTGCCACTTTGTGCATTATTTACATTTACCATTAGGGCAATAGCACCAAAATCTTCATTAAACACAGCATTTACATCAACTGTATCTGAATTTTCAAATGGCTGTGTTTCGTTTATAACACCGTAGTTTACAACATCGTAATATATTTTTTGTGTTGCCGCTACAAGCCGTACCTTATATGCTGTAAAAAAAACGCATATTACAAGGCAAAATAATATAACCGCAACAATAATATTTTTGTGTTTTTTATAAAAATTTGCAAGTCTTGTCATTTACATTCCACCGTTCACACTTTTAATATCAAATTAACCCCTTAAGTTTACCAATTTGCTTATAAAAAGTCAAATAAACAAATGTATAATTGTTGCATTTATTACATGTTATCGCTATTCTTTAACTATTATTCGCCTTAACTTTTATTGACTTTTTTTAAATTTGTGGTATAATTTAGTTGTTAGTTTTTGCTAACTTGTAAAAATATAATTTTATTTTTCAAAGCATATACAACAGATAGGAGAACAGAATGAAAAGAATTTTTAGTATATTAATGGTATTAATAATAGCGCTTTTTGCGTTTGCAGCTTGTAGTGCACCGGCAGCAGAAAGCACACCTACAGAACAAACTGAACCCGAGGCTAGCTCTGTAGTGCAAGACACAACTGAAAGCGAAGAAGATATGCCCGCAGCAGATCCTGTAGATGTATCTGCAGTGGCGTTAAAAGGGCCAACTGCAATGGGAATGGTTAAATTTATGAGCGATGCTGAGAGCGGAGCTATTGACAGCAACAACTATACTTTTTCAATTGAAACAGCAATAGACGTTGTAACACCGATGATAACAAAGGGTGAAGTACAAATAGCCGCTGTACCATCAAACGTTGCAAGCGTTTTATATAATAACGCCGAAGGTGCCGTTCAAGTAGTTGCAATAAATACACTTGGCGTATTGTACATTGCACAAACAGGCGACACTGTGCAAAGCATTGAAGATTTAGCTGGCAAAACAATTTATGCAAGCGGCAAAGGTGCCACACCCGAGTATGCATTAAACAAAATACTTGATGCAAACGGCTTAACCGATAGCGTTACTGTTGAATGGAAAACAGAGCAAGCTGAGGTAGTAGCTGCGCTTAGCGCCGAACCTGATGCCATTGCAATGTTGCCACAACCTTTTGTAACAACAGCACAAACCCAAAACGAAAATATACGCGTTGCACTGGATTTAACACAAGTTTGGAACGACAGCGATATAGACGGCACACTTATTACTGGTGTACTTGTTGCTAACACACAGTTTGCAACAGAAAACCCAGCAGCAGTTGCCGATTTTATTGAAAAATACGAGCAAAGTGTTAACTTTGTAAACGAAAACTTAGAAGAGGGTGCCGCATTAGTTGGCCAATACGACATTGTACCAGAGGCAGTTGCCCTAAAAGCAATACCGGAATGCAATATAGTATGCATAACTGGTGACGAGATGAATGAAATGCTATCAGGTTATTTAAATGTTCTTTTCGAGCAAAATCCACAATCTATAGGTGGAGCAATGCCTGACGACGCTTTTTACTATGCACAGCAATAATAATACAAAAAAAGAAAAACTGCCAATTTGGGTTATCCTTGTATGGATAGCCCTTTGGCAGTTTTTTAGCAGTTTGGTAGATATGCACATATTATTGCCTTCTCCTTTATCGGTGCTTGAAAAATTGATTTTTTTAGTAAGTCAACTTTACTTTTGGCAATCTATACTTTTTTCTATGGCAAAAATAAGCTTAGGCTTTATTTTAGCAGTATGTATAGGCACTTTGTTTGCTGTAATATCGTATAAAACTAAAATATTCAAGCAATTTATAAGTCCCTTTATTCTTATAGCAAAATCTGTACCTGTCGCATCTATTATTATTCTTATATTAATATGGGTATCTACCGAAAATTTATGTATTTTTATTAGTTTTATTATGGTTATGCCCGTTGTTTATACAAATATATTAAGTGGTATTGGTAGTTTAAACTTACAACTAGCCGAGGTGTCACAACTTTTTAAAATAACAAATTTGGCAACACTGCGTTATATTATAGTACCTCAAATTTTACCATTTTTCGAATCGGCTTGTATTGTGGGCCTTGGTATGAGCTTTAAGGCAGGTATAGCTGCCGAGGTAATTGGGCTTCCGGATACATCTATAGGAGAGAATTTATACGAGGCAAAAGTGTTTTTAGACACCCCTACCCTTTTTGCATGGACAATTGTTATTATATTATTAAGCTTGCTTTTTGAAAAAACATTTGCATTGCTTATAAAATTAGCTTGCAAACGGTTAAGCGAGGTGCGTATAAAATGATAGTTTTACAAAATATATGTAAAAAATATGGCGATATAACCGTACTTGATAATTTTAATTTAAATATTAGTAAAAATAAAATTAGCTGTATTATGGGGCAATCGGGCAAGGGCAAAACAACACTTATTAGGCTTTTAATGGGCCTAGAGCTGCCAGATAGCGGCACAATTACAGGTATGACCGACGTTAAAATAAGTGCTGTTTTTCAAGAAGATAGGCTATGCGAAAACTTAAATGTTTACGCTAACTTAATGTTGCCGCATATTTATAAAACAAGTTTTAATAGTATATCTAAGGCGCAGTTAAACAGCGCACTTACCGCAATAGGCCTGCATGGTTGCGGCAACAAAGTTGTAAGCACACTTTCCGGGGGAATGAAAAGGCGCACTGCAATACTGCGTGCACTTTTTGCCGATTACGACATTTTATTTTTAGACGAGCCTTTTAAAGGCCTTGATGAACAAACAAAACAAATAACTATGAACTACTTGCTTAGCGAAACACAAAATAAAACTGTAATATATATAACACACGATAAATTAGAGCTGGATATTATTAAACCCGATAATGTAATTACGCTTTAACTACAACCTTCAATATAAAACAAACCGCTTAATGGTGCTATAAAAGCCCATTTAAGCGGTTTTTGTTTTATATGCTATAAATTTTCATTGCATTTATGTAATTAAAATATCAATTCAACTTCATATTTACTGCGATAAAAGTATTCTATCATCTTCAAGCGCCTTGCCAACACCCTCTTTAAAGCGCTTTAACAATTCTTCAACCGTCATATTTTTGCGCTCATCACCAGATACATCTAATACAATATTTCCGCTATCCATCATAAGTGTGCGGTTACCTCTTGCTAGTGCATCGCTTAAATTATGTGTAATTACCATACATGTTAAGTTGTTTTCTTTTACTGTGTCGTCTGTTATTTTTAACACTTTTTCTGCAGTTATCGGGTCCAATGCGGCGGTGTGCTCGTCAAGCAATAGAAGCTTTGGCGGTGTCATTGTTGCCATAAGCAGTGTTAGCGCTTGGCGCTGTCCACCCGAAAGCAACCCAACAGGCTGCTTCATTCTATCCTCTAGGCCCATTCCAAGTCGAGATAAGTTCTGTTTAAACATTTCTTTATCGCTTTTTCTTATTCGTGCAAAAAATGCCTTACTATGCTTGGCCGTTCGCAAATAACTAAGTGCTAGGTTTTCTTCAATTGTCATGCTTGGGGCAGTGCCACGCATTGGGTTTTGAAAAAGCCTGCCCATTTGGCGAGAGCGCTTATATGCCGGCATATATGTTATATCTTGTCCGTCAAGTTGTATGTTGCCGCTGTCTACATAAAAATCTCCCGCTATGGCGTTAAACAATGTGCTTTTTCCTGCGCCGTTACTACCTACTACGGTAACATAATCGCCCTTATTTAGTACTAAATTTAAATTCGAAACAGCAGTTTTTTCGTTAACTGTACCTATGTTAAATGTTTTTTTCACATTTGTCATTTCTAGCATTTTTTCACCCTCTTCCAAGTCTATCAGCTTGTTTTTGCTTTGCAAATTTCAGCTTCTTTTTAATTGTGGGTGTGGCAATGGCTAGCACAACAATAATTGCAGTTGCAAGTTTTAATCCCTCTATTGGCACAATTCCTGTTCTTAAAACTGTTGCATACATTAACCTATATATTATACTACCTATAATTGCCGCAAATGCCGCAAATGTAAGTTTGTTTTTTCCCATTACGGTTTCGCCTATTACAAGGCAAGCAAGGCCTATTACAACTATACCCGTACCGCTGTTAATATCGGCGGTTTTTTGCGCTTGCCCAACTAGTGCACCCGACAAAGCCGTGAGCGCATTTGCAATGCAAAGGCCCACGGTTATTGTAAATTTAGGGTTAATAGACGATGCTTTAACCATGTCGGAGTTGTCTCCCGTTGCACGTATTGAAAGGCCAAGCCTTGTTTTTAAAAACAATATTAAAAGCACTGTTGCTATAAGTACAAATATTGCCGCCAATATTGTATCGTGAAAACCGGATACAATTGCGCTGTCTTCAAACATTGTAAAAATGGTTTGTTGTTTTAATAAACTAACGTTTGCTCTCCATCCCATTGCCATTAGGTTAACCGTGTAAAGGCCTGTATTAGTAATTATGCCTGCAAGTATAGACGGCACACCCATACGTGTTTGCAAAAACGCCGTTACAAAACCCGCCAAGCTACCTGCCAACATTGCTGCGGGTATTGCTATAAATGGGTGTCCTGCCGCAGTAAGCGAAACAGACACAGCACATCCCAAAACAAACGATCCATCTGTTGTTAAATCGGCTATATCAAGAACTCTATAACTTAAAAACAGTGCAAGTGGCACAAGTGCGTATAAAAAACCAAGTTCAAAAGCTGTTTCTATTATATATAACACTAAGGTTCCCCCTGTTTTAAAAGGTGTTGACAAACAAAGGCTTTTTAAAAACTAAAGCAAAATTTTTGTTAAATTATACAAAAAGCGCAAGCAATACTGTGCGTATTAATGAGCATTTTTGAAATATGATGGAAATTTTACCAAAGCTTTTTGTAAAAGCGACTTTGTCAACAACTCCGTTTTAGTGGTGTATGCAACTTTTATTTGCATACACCACATTTTTATATACTATTTTAAAATTTGTATTACTTTATCACGTAAGTTATCGGCTTAGCTTACCTTTTTGTGTTTATGTTAAAACATTTAATAAGCAATGTATATGGCTTAACTTACTCTGCTGTTGTCACTACTTCAACTACTTCGCCCATGTCTTCAAACACGCTGTAATCAATATTCATTGCAGCGGCAGTTTCTGTGTTAACTGTTATTATACCGCCCTCTGATAAATAAAAATCTTCGGCTGTTTCCATACCGTTTAGCAATACATCCATTGCAAGGCTTGCCGATTCGGCACCAAGTTTTGTGTAGTTTACACCGCATGTTGCAAACGCACCGTTTCTTACAAACGAATCTGCACCTGTATAATGTGTAATACCTGCATCAATTAGTGTTTCAAATATAGATAATTCTGCAGCCATTATAACGTTATCTGTTGGTGTAAATATTGCATCTACACCTTGAGATGCAAGTGCGCCAGCTGCTGCAATTACCTCGTCGTTTGTATTTGCTGTTTTTTCCGAATAAGCAATTCCTTTTTCATCTAGGTACGCTTTTGCTTCTTCAATTGGCTTTGCACTGTTTGCTTCAGAAAGAGAGTATAAAAGACCAACTGTTTGTATATCAGGGTTTTGGGCAAACATCATATCCATAATAAGGTTGGTGTTAAGTGCATCGCTCATACCTGTTACATGGTCTATTCCTGTAAGCTCTGCGGCCTCTGGGTCCGACACTGCTGCGTATATTACCGGTGTTTGGCTATCTTGTGCCTCAAGTGTCATAACTTGTGCTGCAAGTGTTGCTATTGGTATTATTGCGTCGTACTCATCGCTAATAATTTGTGCGCCTATTTGGCTAAGCACTGTTTGATCATTTTGTCCGCTAAATATTTCGTATGTGTTTGTAAAGCCATTTTCTTCTTCCAGTGTATCTAGTTGAGATGCAACGGCATTTGCAATTTCATCTAGCGATGCATGATCCATTTGTTTTACTATTGCAATTTTGTATTCTTTGCTATCATCTGTTTGTGCTTGCTCTGTTTGGCTTTGGTCAGTGCTTTGCTCTGATTCTACCTGTGCTGTTTGTTCGTTGCCACACGCTGTTAATGCAAATGCCAAAACAGCTACCATAACAAGTGCCATAAATTTTTTCATGTTAATTTTTTTCATCTTTCTTTCCTCCAAAATTATTTTTAAATAAAAAAAAGCCCCTGTCCTACATATAGGACAAAGACAAGCTCTGCGGTACCACCTAAATTGCCGATAATTCGGCCACCTTAACTGTATACTAACATATACATGCTATTTTAACGGTAAGCCCCCGTCGGATATTACTCGCCATACTAATACAGCTTTCCTTCCGCCTTCACAAGCCCATTCACCAAATTATTATCCCCACAATCTCGCACCAACCGATTGCTCTCTTAAAAGGTTTTCAAATGGTTACTTCTCTTGTTCATAAGTTTAGTTTATTAACTTGTTTGCAAGTATACATCACTTTTTTTAATTTGTCAACAGTTTTTTTGTTTTAATTTTTTAAATAATATTTACTTGCACATTTAACTTAGTTTATTATATAATAAACAAACTTAAATTTTGGCAATTATATTTTTTAGGGGATATGTATGAATAAAACAAGATGCGACTGGCTTGACGGCTCAGAAATTTACACAAAATATCACGATGAAGAGTGGGGTAAACCTTGTCATGACGATAATAAATTGTTTGAAATGCTTACACTTGAGGCATTTCAAGCAGGACTTTCGTGGATAACAGTGCTTAAAAAGCGAGATGATTTTAGAATTGCATTTGACAATTTTGACCCAAATGCAGTTGCTGCTTACGACGATATAAAAATAAACGAATTACTTTTAAACGAAAAAATAATTAGGCACAGAGGAAAAATTGAAGCCACAATAAACAACGCAAAACTTTATTTAAACATACAAAAAACTCATGGTAGCTTTAACAATTTTATTTGGAGTTATGTTAATTTTGCACCCATTAAAAATAAAGTAAAAACAATTGAAAGCTTACCTGCTAACACGGCCCTTTCTGACAAAATAAGCAAAGATTTTAAAAAAATGGGATTTAAATTTTTAGGCTCTACAACAGTTTATTCTTTTATGCAAGCTACAGGAATGGTAAACGACCATACTAAAAACTGCTTTTTATACGAAGAATAATACATAAATTATTTGCCTTACAATTATGCAACCGATGCGTACCGGCCTAAATAGAAAAGAGGTGAGTAAATTTGATTATAAGTGCAAGCAGGCGCTGCGATATACCCTCGTATTTTGGGCAGTGGTTTATAAACCGCCTACAAAAAGGGTATGTGCTTATACAAAACCCATACAATAAAAATCGCCTAAGTAAAGCTTTGCTTACAAAAGACACTATAGATATTATTGTTTTTTGGACTAAAAACCCAATACCGTTTTTAAAGTATTTGCCAGAAATAGACAAATTGGCTTATCCTTATTATTTTGAGTTTACCCTAACACCTTACGCAAAGGAAATTGAGAAGAACTTGCCCGATAAGCAAGAGCTTATAAATACATTTATAGCCCTTAGCAATAAAATTGGTAAAAAGCGCATGGTATGGAGATACGACCCTATAATTTTTAACGAACATTATACTATAGAATACCACAACAAAAATTTTGCCAATATGGCAAAACAACTTTGCCAAAGTACAAATAGGTGCGTTATAAGCTTTGTAGACAATTATAAGAATGTTGCAACAAGAATGGGAAGTAGCGCACATTTTAATATGACACTTGCAAACATTCATAAGTTGAGCGAGAGTTTTTCTTACATAGCGGCGCAATATGGCTTAAACATTTATACATGTGCCGAAAAGCACAATTTAAAGCAATATGGTATACAACACGGCGCATGCATTGACAAAGACATTATTGAAAATATTTTAGACTGTAAAATAAGTGCAGTTAAAGATAAAAACCAGCGCGATGAATGCATGTGCATTGAAAGCATTGATATAGGAGCATACAACTGCTGCGCCAACGGTTGCACTTATTGTTATGCACTGCAAAGCGAAATATCTGCAATTAGTAATGTTAAAAATCACAGCTCAACATCTCCTTTGCTTGTAGGAGAAGTAAAGGAAAACGCTATTATTACAAATAGAGATACAAAAAGTATAATAGTAAATCAATTATCACTTTTTGATTAAACTATGCAAAAAATATTTTGCATTATTCCAATAATAAACATGCGCCTGTTATTAAATAACAGGCGCATGTTTTATGTTTATTTTTTCTTTTTTTTGCGTAAAAATACAGCGGCAATACTTAAAGCGCCCCTCATAAATGGCTTATCAAGTTCTTTATGGGCCTCTTGTAATTTATTAGGTATATCTATGCTTTGCGGGCAGTGTGTTTTACATTTACCGCAATTTGTACATAGGTTTACACCGCTTTTTTCGCTCATTATTCCAATATGCCTTGCTAAATATTGTATTGTGTTTAATCCACCTTTAAAAAAGTACTTGCTATTATAATCGGCAAAAACTAAAGGTATATCTACCCCAAAGGGACATGGCATACAATAGTTGCAGCCCGTACATGGTACTTTCATAAGCTCTTTATAAACTTTTTTTACATCTTCAATAATGCTTAACTCTATTTCACTCATACTATTTTGTGTTGTAACACTTGCCACATTAACGTTATCCACTATATGTTCGTTAACATTCATTCCACTTAAAACTGTGCTAACACCGTCATGGTTCATAATAAACCTAAGTGCCCAATACGCTGCACTTCTTTTTTCTTTATAACTTTCAAAAATTTGTTTAACCTTATCGGGCGCCTGTGCTGCAAGTGCCCCGCCGCGCAAAGGCTCCATAACTACCACACCTATTTCCAGCTCATGTGCACGTATTAGGCCCGCCTTGCCGGCTTGGTAGTTTTCATCAATATAATTGTACTGTATTTGACAAAAATCCCATTCATAATCTTCTAAAATTTTAATAAAATCTTCTGCCCTACCATGATAAGAAAATCCTATGTATTTTATTTGTCCGCTTTGTTTTTTTTGCTTTATAAAGTTTAATATCCCAAGAGATTTCAAATTTTCCCAATCAGACATACTTGTAAGCATATGCATTAAGTAAAAATCTATATAGTCAGTTCCCAATCTCTCTAGTTGTGTATTAAAAAACTTTTCTATTTGCGGTTGTTTATTAATTAAAAATATTGGTAATTTGTCTGCTATATATACTTTATCTCTTATATTGTATTGTTTAATAAATTCACCAAGCAAAACCTCACTCTTCCCTGCAAGGTAAGGGTACGCAGTATCGTAGTAGTTTACACCGCTGTCAAATGCAAGCTTTAATTGCTCAAAAGTAAGCGCTTTATCTATACTTCCACCTTTTGAGGGAAACCGCATGCATCCGTACCCTAATAGTGAAACGTCCGGTCCATTTTTAGCAAGCTTTCTATATAGCATATTTATCTCCTTAATTAGCATAAAATTATGTGTGAATGGATTATAAGAATAATTTACACTGTGTTTGTTATATGAATAATATCATACCTACTCTTTATTGTCAAATTTTTTAGTTATTTTTGTGCATATTTTAATTTGCCTGCTTTTTACCGTTTATATTTAGAATAACATATTTTCAAGTATAAACTTCAATAATTTTAACTAAAAATTTTAATGTTTTTATAATATTGTTTTACACCTTGTACATATAATTGTATATTTATGCATAAATAAAGAATACTTACAAAAATCGAAGTATTTTTTCTATTGTTTGAACTCTTTTTTTTGTTATTTATCACATATTTTCGTGCTATTTATTGTTACATCTTATAATTAACATTGCAAATTTAATATTAAACAATACTATTTGTAATATCGTATAATTAACTAATTTCATTGTAGAACGAGTTATGTGAACGTTTTATGAAATATTTGTTTATTATTTTTTTATTTTTAACAAAATTTATACTATTTGTTAACAAATGTGCATTTTTTATATTTACGAATTATTGTATTGACTTTTTTTGTGCACTTTGATATACTAGTTCTCATTAATAAACGTGCATACGTTATTTTATTTTTTGCATTAATAAGAAATAATGAATATTATTAATATTTTTTATGAAAAGCAATTAAAAAATTAAGTAAACTTATGCATATTACTTAATTTTATTTTGTATATTTTTTTATATTTGCATATAACTTAATTTTATTTAGTATTAGTATATGTATGTTTTTGTAATTGTAATTCTTAAAAGGAATTATAAAATATATCTTTTGGAGGAGTTATTATGAAATTTTGGAAATCAGCACTAGCCTTAATGTTGACACTAGCATTGGTACTTAGCTTTGTAGCATGCTCATCAACAGAGGCACCTGCAACAGATGCAGAAGGCGAAACAGCTCAAGAAGGCGAAACAACTGAAGAGAAAATTGTTTTAAACGTTTTCCATCGTTGGCCAAACGAACCTATCAACAGCATGATGACAGACCTAACAAATCAATATATGGAAGAAAACCCACATATTGAAATAGTTATGGATGCTACACTTAATGACCAATACAAAGAGAAAATTCGTATGGTTGTTACAGGCGATGACGTTCCCGATGTATTTTGTTCTTGGTCAGGCAGTTTTGCTCAAGAAATGATCGATTCAGGAAACGTTGCTACTTTAAATGATATTTATGAGGCAGATACAGATTGGTCTGGCCAAATTTCTCAAGCTAGCATAGACGGATTTACATTTGGCGAAGACATTTACGGAGTGCCTTGGTCACAAGATGGCAAAGCTATTTGCTACAACGTTGACATTTTTGAAGAGCACGGCTTAGAAGTTCCTGCAACATGGACAGAATTTACTGCACTTTTAGATGAGCTTCAAGGCTTAGGTTACGAAGTACCTATCGTTGAAGGTTTAACATCAGGTTGGGCAAGCATTCACTGGCTTGGCACAATTTTGCAACGTGTAGTTGACCCAGAAGTTTTAGCAAATGACTACAATGCAGCAACAGGCGAATTTACAGATCCTGCATACTTAGAAGCATTAGAATTGTGGGAAGAGCTAACATATTACTTTGGTGACATTTCAACAGCTATTGACCGTGAAACAGCTAGAGCTACAATGTTCTTTACACAAGAGTCTCCACTATACTACTTACAATTTGCTGAAATTACAACAGTAGAGCAAGAAGCAGACTTCAACTACAGCTTCTTCAACTTCCCAGAAGTTGAAACAGGCGCTGGCGATCCTAACGCTTTAACAGGCGCACCTGAAGGCTGGATGATAAGCAACCAAACAGAGCATAAAGAAGAAGCTGTTGCTTTTGTAAAATGGCTAGTAAGCACAGAGCAAGGTATCGTTCTAACAGAGCGCGGCGGATACCTATCAAGCATTACATCTGCAATTACACCTGAAACAGCTTTAGGTGCACAAGTAGACGCTATGTCAGTTATTCAAGAGGCTTCTTTCTTAGCACCTTGGTTCGACAACGCTTGTGACCCATCAATTTACACAGTATTCCAACAAGGTGCTGTTACAATTGCTACAGGCGACGCAACACCTGAAGAGGTTATTGCAAACGTACAAGCTGCTGCAGAACAACTAAGAGCAGAATCATAATTTAAATTTAATACAGCAGGTAGTAAGATGAGTAAAATCATCTTACTACTTGCACTTATAAACTGGAACAATCCCAATATGGTATAGTTTCATTTTTTTATAAGTGCATATATAAACTGGAGGATAGCAGAAATGCAAAAGAGAAGTAAACTAATTGCACCTATTTTATTTACTATTCCGTGCTTAGCTGTCATTATGATTTTTGTTTACTATCCGCTAATAATGAATGTTTTTTACAGTTTCCATTCTTTCGGAATGTCATCTGTAACAAAAGAATTTGTGGGTTTTAGAAATTATATAGAGCTTTTTTCGGATGACATTGTTAGACAAGCTTTAATTAACAATACACTTTATGCAATTATATCGTTAATATTTCAAGTATTTGGCGGTTTATTGCTTGCGGCCGTTTTAGAAGATGTATTTTTCAGAAAAGTCGCTCCCCCACTTCGCACACTATACTTTATTCCCACGTTAATATCAATGGCGGTTGTATGTTTAATTTTCCAATTTATATACAATCCTCAAATGGGCTTATTAAATAGCTTTTTAGAGCTAATAGGTTTGGAAGAATTGCAGCGATTATGGCTGGCGGAAAAAGAAGTTGCCATGTACGCTATTATTGCCGTTAACCAATGGCAAAGTACTGGTTATATTGCAATGTTGTTTACAGTTGCAATACAAAAAATTCCAAAAGACTTATATGAAGCTGCTGAAATAGATGGCGCCGGCAAAGTAAAAAGGTTTATACATGTTACATTTCCACTTGTAAGGCAAATGCTATTTGTAACTATGCTTATTACAATTATTGGCGCTTACACAGTTTTTGAAACGCCTTATATTATGACAGGCGGCGGACCGGGTTATGCAACAAATACTTTGGCTTTACACATGTATCAAAGCGGTGTTATTAAAACCAGAACAGGTTATGCATCTACAGTTGCTATGCTAATATTTGCTATAACCGCTACTTTATCTATTGTTCAACTAGTTCTTGCTAATAGAGGTGACAAGGGGGCGAAAAAACGTGCAAAGTAGAAAATTAAAATTTGGTATAGGCGAAGTGCTTTGTTCTATAATTCTTGCTCTATTTGCTGCAATTATTATTTACCCTCTTTTTTGGGTTTTAATGTCCTCGTTTAAAGACTACAGCGGTATATATAACCAAGTGTGGTCTTTACCAGAAGTTTGGCATTGGCAAAACTATGTAGACGCTTGGAATAAAGGCGTTTCCGGTTACTTAATTAACAGTGTAATTGTAACTACATGCACTATTACAGGTGTAGTGCTTTTGGCTTCTCTTTGTGCTTTTGGCCTTGTTCATATTAAAAGTAAACTTGGCAATGTTTTGTTTGCATTAAGTATTGGTGGTATGTTACTTTCACCACAAGTTTGCTTAATGCCTCTTTACATATTGCTTCGCAATATAGGCCTACACGATACTTTAGGTGCAATGATTGTGCCTTATATTGCATTTAGACTACCCATGAGCATACTTTTAATAAGATCGTTTTTTATAGAAATTCCAAAAGAACTTGAAGAATCGGCAATTATTGACGGTTGTAGTATGCCTAAAATATATGCATATATTTATATGCCACTGTCTAAACCTATAATTGCAACTTCGGTTATTGTTACAGCTTACTATGCATGGAACGAACTGTTATTTGCTACTATGTTTGTAGACAGTACTGAATTTAAAACTATACCTATAGGTTTAATGTCTTTCCGCGATGCCCTTCAAACAAACTGGGGCGTAATTTTAGCCGGTATGGTTATTGCTTGTACTCCTGTAATAATATTGTTCTTGGCTATGCAAAAGAACTTTATTAGGGGAATGACATCGGGAGCTGTTAAAGGTTAATTAATATAATATATTATTTATTTTAAAGCTAGGGCTGTTAACAAATGTAAACTTTGCAATAAAAAACAACATAAAACAGTTTATTATGGTATAATTTAACTTGTAAAATATTAGTTTTATTTATACAATTAATAATATAACTAAAGTTGTTTTGTAAAGTTTACTTTGTTAGCAGCTTTAAATAAAGCTATTTTTTAAGGAGCTAAAATTTATGAAATTAATTTGTATTGGCGATAATGTTGTAGATTGTTATATAGATGAGGGAGTTTGCTACCCAGGCGGAAACGCTGTAAATGTAGCTGTTGGCTCTAGGCGCTGTGGTGCTGAAAAAGTAGGCTACATTGGAATTTTAGGTAACGATGATAAAGCCGACCATATAGTTGATTGTTTAAATAAAGAGCAAATAAATTTAGATAGATGCCGCAAAGTTTACTCGGTAACCTCACACCCTGGCGTAAAACTTGTAGATGGCGACAGAGTTTTTGTTTCATCTTACCGCGATAGTTGCCAACATGCATATAAAATTAGGTTAACACAATATGATATAGATTATATTAAGCAAAGTGGATATGATTTATGCCACACAAGCTGTTATTCTTTTATGGAAGAAGAGCTTGAAAGCTTAAAAGAGCACTGCAAAATATCTTTTGACTTTTCTAACAGGAAAGATGACGACTACTTTAAACAGGTTTGCCCTCACTTAGAATATGCATTCTTATCGGCTTCAGAGTTATCTGATGAAGAGATTGAAGAGATGTCGAAGAGAATTTACAGCTATGGCACAAAGGTAATTGGCATGACACGTGGAGGAAAAGGTGCTAAATTTTACGATGGTAAAGAATTCTACGATCAAGGAATTATTCCCACAGAAGTTATAGATACTATGGGAGCTGGCGATAGCTTTATATCTGCATTTTTAACAAAATACGAGCAAAACGGTAAAAATATGAGCGAGGCGTTAGCTTTTGCGGCTCAATATGCGTCTGACTCTTGCAGAATTAGCGGTGGTTTTGGGTATCCTTACCCTTTAGGTGAAATGCCAAAATAATTTTTGTATTTTGCGCTTACTGCAAATTTAAATACAGACCAAAGGATAATATAATGTTAAAAAAATTTATTGCGCCTGCGTCGTTTTATAAAAAAGCGGCCGACATTGCTATACCGCTGGCCATACAATTTATGTTAGCTGCGTGTATGAGCATTGTAGATACCATGATGGTTTCCCGAATAGGCATGGTAAGCGCTGTTGGCACCGCTGCTCAAATCGACTCTATGTCTATGCTTATGGCACTTGGTGGCACAAGTGGCTCTGCTATATTTTTAGCCCAATTTGTAGGTGCAAAAGATGAAAAAAATATTAAACGTACATTTGGTTTAAGTATTATACTGGCCATAATATGCAGTGCCTTATTTGTGGTTTTGTGCTCGTTTTTTTCTACATCTATGATAAAGTTTTACATGGATGATGCACATGTTATTGAGTACGGCAACCAATATTTAAGTATACTAAAATATGGCTTTATTGGCAGCGCTTTAACTATGAGCTTTGCCTACGCCTACAGAACAGTTAACAAGGCAAAACTAACATTAAGAATTGGCATAATTGCCATGATTACAAATGTATCTTTAAATTATTTGCTTATATTTGGTAATTTTGGTTTTCCCGAACTTGGCGTTAAAGGAGCCGCTCTTGCCACAGTAATAGGGCACTGGACAAGTGTAGCTATTTATGTATTATATTCTGTAAAAACTAAACCTGTATTTATAGGCAGTATAAAGCAAATGTTTTTATCTCTTGAAAAATCATTTGTAGTTACTATTTTGCGTAAAATTTGGCCTTTAATTTTTAACGAGTTATTATTTGGTTTTGGTGGAACTTTATTTATAAAAGCGTTTGGCTCACTTGGCACAGAGTCTATGGACGCGTACTACGTGGGCAGTAAAATAAGCGAGATATTTTTCTTTGTAATTATGGGCCTTAGCAACGCAGCTGTTATTATGCTTGGCAAGTCTTTGGGAAAAGGTGAAATAGAAAAAGCAAAAAAAGAGAGCGTTTACTTTTTAGCTATTTCAGCTACTCTTGCCGTTATTATGGCAGCAATTATTCTTTTATTTGCAAAACCTTTAGTTATGCTTTTCGGTTTAACAGATATAAATGTATTTAACAGCGCTGTTGGCATAGTTAGGGTATTTTCTATAAGAATTTCGCTTAGGCTGTTTATTGTAATTGCATTTGCAGCATTGCGAGCCGGCGGAGACAGTAAATTCTTAACATTTTTAGATTGCGGCATTGTTTGGCTTGTTGGCTTACCTGCTGTGTTTATTGTTGTTCATGTAATTGGTATAACAAATATTGAAATAGCATTTTTGTTCATTCAAATAGAACATGTTATTAGGGCTATTATAGGTTTATGGCGCCTTAAAAGCGCTAAATGGGCGGTAGACTTAACAAAAAGTATTAAATCGTAATAAAAATAATTATTTCCACCTTACTATATGCCTGTGCTTATATTAGGTGGATTTTTTATTTATATTACTAATTATTTAAGGGGATGTTTAAATGAGACAGATTGTGCACCTAAACTACGATTGGGATTTTAAAAGAGATAACATATGTGAAAAAGTGAACATTCCCCACTGTAATGCCGTACTGCCACAAACGTATTTTAACGAAAGTATTTACGAGGCAGAAAACTATTACAGTAAACACATTTATATTGAAAAACGCGAAAACACGCTTGTTAAATTGCGTTTTCATGGTGTTAGTATTTCTACATATTTACATATAAATGGGCAATTTGTGGGCGAGCACCATGGCGGATGGGATATTTTTGAATTTGATGTAACAAAATTTATTACCCAAAGCAAAGAATATTTTATTGAGGTAAAAGTAGACTCTTTTGAAAACGAAAACATACCCCCATTTGGAAATATGGTAGATTTTTTGACGTACGGTGGCATTTATAGAGAGGTAGAGCTTGAGTATATGCCGAGCACATACATAGAAAACGCCTTTATTTACCCCACTTATAACGACGGTTGGTTTTTAAATGTAGAGTTTGCTGTTACGGGTGAGTTTAGCGCAAACATACACATAAATGGGCAAATTTTTAAGCAAAGTTTTAATAACAAGCTTTTATTTTCTACGAAAATTAACAACGTAAAACCATGGGATATTGAGAACCCTAATTTGTACGACGTAAAAATTAGTTTGCTAAAAAACGGACAAATAATAGATGAAATAAGTGATAAAATTGGGTTTAGAATTGCACAGTTTAAAAAAGACGGCTTTTACCTTAACTTTAAAAAACTAAAATTAATTGGGCTCAATCGTCATCAATCTTATGCAGATGTAGGCTATGCTATGCCAAAATCTATGCAAATACAAGATGCCGATATTTTAAAATACGATTTAGCCCTTAACATTGTGCGCACAAGCCATTACCCACAAAGCAAACATTTTATACGCAGATGCGATGAAATAGGCTTGCTTGTTTTTACAGAGATTATAGGCTGGCAGCATATTTCTGAAAACGAGGGCTGGCGCAATTTAGTGCTTGACAGCACAAAAAATATGATACTTAGTTATAGAAATCACCCGAGTATAATTATTTGGGGAGTGCGTGTAAACGAGAGCCAAGACAACGAAGAGCTTTACACGAAAACAAATGCAATAGCCCACAGCCTAGATAAAACAAGAAGCACAGGCGGTGTACGTTTTATTGAAAAATCTCAGCTACTTGAAGATGTTTACACTTTTAACGACTTTTCACACAGCGGCAAAAACGATGGCCTACAAAAAAAGGCAAAAGTAACAAGCGATGCAAACAAAGCATACTTAGTAACCGAAAACATGGGCCATACGTTTCCCACCAAAACATTTGACAATGAAGAGCACCGCACACAGCACGCACTGCGCCACCTAAACGTTATAGAAAGCTGTTATAAATACGATGATATTGCAGGTAGTATTGGTTGGTGTATGAACGATTACCATACGCATAAAGATTTTTGTAACGGCGATGGTATTTGCCACCACGGCGTTTTAAATATTTACCGTATGCCAAAAACTGCGGCCGCTGTTTTTGCCAGCATGGGCAAAAAGCCGTATTTAGAAATGAACACAAATATGAAAATTGGCGAGCACCCCGCCGGCAATATTAAACAAATAATTGCTTTTACAAATTGCGACTATATTAAACTTTATAAAAATGGCACATATATTAACACCTTTACAAGAGGTAAAAAATATAAACATGTGCCAAATTCCCCTATTTTTATTAACGATTTAATTGGCGATGCTATTAAAGACAACGAAAAATTTTCGGCTACCGAGGCACAAATTGTTAAACATGCTTTGCTTTGTGTAACTGAAAACGGCATAAGCAGTATGCCATTAAAATACAAGCTGTTTTTGCTTTATATGGTTACTAAATATAAGCTTAAAATGAAAGATTTAGTAGAACTTTACGGCAAATATATGGGCAATTGGGGTTTAAAAGCGCTAGAGTACACGTTTGAGGGATATACAAACGATGAAAAAGTAATTGAAAAGAAAATAGCCGCAGGTGCTAAGCTTAATTTTGATATTAAACTTTCAAGCGATGAAATAATTGATGCAGAAACTTATGATGTTATTCAACTTACAGTACAGGCAATAGATCAAAACGGTATAAAAATTCCATACTTATTTACGCATGTTAATGTTAGCAACGGTAATTGCCATGAAGTTATTGGTACAAACCGTACTATGGTAGCCGGGCAATACAGCTGTTATATTAAAAGCAATAATAATTATGGCAAAAGCACAATTAACATAGAAATTAACGGCAAGCATTTTGAAAAACATATAGAGGTAAAAAAAGTATGAAAAGTGCAAGCGATATATTAAACAGTTTAACTATTGATGAAAAAATACGCATTTTGAGCGGTGTAGGCAGTTGGCGTACATACGATTGCAATAAAAAATTACCGCAAATAATGATGAGTGACGGCCCGCATGGACTGAGAAAACAAGAAGTAGAAGCGTATACCGACATAAATAAAAGCGAAATTGCAACTTGCTTTCCTACCGAAAGTGCACTTTCTTGCAGCTGGGACACAAAGGTTATAGCAAAACTTGCAAACGCTGTTGCAAGCGAAGCTTTAAAAGAAAAAATATCGGTAGTGCTTGGCTGTGGTGTTAATATTAAACGCAATCCGCTTTGCGGTCGCAATTTCGAGTATTTTTCAGAGGACCCTTATCTTTCCGGCGAACTAGGTGTTAGCTATATTAATGCAATGCAGCAAAAGGGCGTTGGCACATCTCTTAAACATTTTGCATGCAACAACCAAGAAAAAAGGCGTCAAACTCAAAACAGCATAGTTGACGAGAGAACAATGCACGAAATTTATCTCTCGGCTTTTGAAAAAATTGTAAAGTGTGCAAACCCCACAACTATAATGGCATCTTATAACCGAATTAACGGTGTGTACTCTTGCCATAACCCACTGCTGTTAAACGATATTTTGCGCAAAAAATGGGGATACGACGGGCTTGTTGTGTCTGATTGGGGTGCTGCGGTTGACATAGTGCAGTGCATAAAAAACGGCTTAAACCTAGAAATGCCCGATACAAATGGTTTTCATACACGTCAACTAAAACTTGCATATGAAAACGGTAGTTTAACGCAGCAAGAAATAAACAGTGCCGCTATAAAAGTAATTGAGCTTATATTAAGCAGTGCACAAAAACTGCAAGACTATGAAGTAGACTATAAAAAACAAAACGATATTGCCGCAAGCATTGCCGCAGAGTGCCTTGTTTTGCTTAAAAACGATGATGATATTTTGCCTTTAAACACAAGTGCCAATATACTATTAGTGGGAGAAATGGCTCAAAACGTGCGTTTTCAAGGAAGCGGCAGTTCTCACATAACAGTGTCTAATGTAAAAACCCATATACAGTGCATGGGAGAAGTTTTTAAAAACAGTAGTTTTGCACTAGGCTACAAAGACGATATTATTAATGAAAGCCTTGAAAACCAGGCAATTGAAAAAGCAAAAAATGCACAATACGTTGTATTTTTTGGTGGCCTAACCGAAAAGTATGAGGGCGAGGGTTTTGACAGAGAAAATTTAAACATACCTCAAAACCAAGAGAGTTTACTTTATAAAATATCACAAGTTAACAGCAATATTATTTTTGTAGCCGCAGCAGGCTCTGCATTTGTTATAAAAAACATTAGTAAAGTAAAGGCTCTTTTACTGTCTCACCTTGGCGGGCAAGCCGTTGCAACGGCAGTTGCAAAAGCCATATGTGGCGCACATAACCCAAGCGGCAAATTAACCGAAACATACCCCTTATCGGTAGAAGATGTACCCTCTACAAAATGGTTTGCAAAAAATACAAATAATGTGCACTACGCCGAGGGTTTATTTGTGGGTTATAGGTATTTTGACACATATAACGTACCTGTTTTATACGATTTTGGCTTTGGGCTTTCTTATACAAATTTTGAGTACAGCAACTTAAAAGTGCTTACACATACACTAGATGAAAACGGCGTTACATTAACATTTAGTGTTAAAAACACAGGTGCACATGCAGGTGCCGAAATAACACAAATATATGTAAAAAATAACGATAATACACTTTATAGAGCACAACGCGAACTAGCCGGCTTTGCAAAAACACACCTTGATATTAACGAGGAAAAAACAGTTACAATACAACTTTCACCTCGCAGTTTTTCGGCATATAGCACGCAAACAAATAAATTTGAGCTTATTGGTGGCTGCTATGAGCTGCAAGTTAGTGCCGCTTTAAATGACGTTAAGCTTACTGGTACAATAAACGTAAACAGCACTTGTGATAAGCAGGCTGTTTTAGGCGAAATTAATAGCGATATTGCAAAAATGTGTGCTATAAATTTGCATACGCTAAAAAGCTTTAACAACAAAAACTTTGACGATATAAAAAAAGGTGATTACACTCTTTTTAATACATTTGAAGATTTGTCTAAAACATCGCTTATAATAAAATTATTAGCGTTTGTTTTAAGAAAAGCTGCCGTTAAAATGTCCTCTAATAAAGACAAAGACAGCCCTGAAGCAAAGATGATTGTAAAGGGGCTTATGGAATGTACGCTGGACTGTGTAATTACACAATCTAACGGAGTTTTATCTGTTAGCAAAATGCAGGGTGTTGTGCTTTGGGCAAATGGACATCCAATTAAGGCGCTTAAAAAAATATTTTTTTAAAGCAAAATAAAAACACACAATACGTTTAGTTATTGTGTGTTTTTTTACAATTTGCAATATAGGTTTAATTTTCACTTTCAATATAATTGGCATGCATCATTTTTTCAATTTGCTTTAACCACGCATAATTTCCCGAAACAGGCGAAAGCTGCAACAGCTCATTATAAGCTTTTTCAGCTTCTTTTGTTTGCTCTAGTTTAATGCAACTGTATATAAGCATATAGTATATTTGTGCTATCGATTCAGCATATTTTATATTCGAATTTTCGCGTTTTAATAATAACAGCTTTTTTGCAGTAGTTATTGCGTCTTGATATTCTTTGCTCAATATGCTTTTTCTAACTTCCATTAACATTATTAAATCCGTGTTATCGGTTAGTTTAAAAAATTTGTTTTCTGTCATTTTTTCTATAGCGTTTGTCAATCCTTTTAAATCATTGTTATAAAATGCTATATGAGTACGGTGATACCAAATAACAGAAATATACCTAACAGCATTTTCATTAGTTGAAGCATACTCTGTATATATATTTAATGATTGTTCCAGTATACCGTTGTATTCATCAAAGGTCTTTTGTTGCCTTTCAGTAAATAACGACGATATAAAATTAAAGTATGCACGTATCATTTTCGACATTTGCATAGACGTGAGATCATTTGCTTGTTTTGCCGAATCGATACTATCTTTCATATATTTATCTGCGTTTGCAAAATCATTGTTTAAATAGTTTATGTATGCAATATCGTATTGCAAAGTAGATTTTCTTTTAACGTCTGTTGTTTGAGATAGCAATTTTTTTGCATCGCTAAGAGCTACTTTAAAATTACCTAAGCGCCTATAGCAGTTAATTTTATGTAATATGCCCTCGTTTACAATATCTATAACCTTTTGCTCGCTATAAGAAGGTATAATTGAAGCAACCGTTTCATAATTAAAATTATCAAAAAACATTTTATGCAATGTTAATTTACGTTGGTATATCATATTATTGTGAATAATTTTAATATCAATAGCTTTATTGTTATTAAAATTATTCTTAATTACAAACTCAAAAAAAATTCTTACAAGTTGCTTTGCTGAGTTTTCATCAACTTCATTGCAAATAAAATGCAGTTCATTTGTAATTTCAAGTAGTTTTCCTGTATTAATTTTACAGTTTAAATAATCTGTACTTTTTAAAAGTGCCATAAGGCTTTTTGTGTTATTTAACTGTATGTAGTGGTAAGGTAGCGATGTTATTTTACGTGTGTTAATTGCATTTCCAAAATAATAAGGCTCTTTTTCATAATAAGCAACTAATTGTTTATATATATAATCGGTTATATTTTCATTAACAAAATTATTTTTAATTACGTTTTTTATAGTATCATGATAATATGTAAAAAGCGTTTCACCTTCGTAATAAATTTCTTTCAAATATTTATTTATATCTGAATACAATCTTGCCCATATCATAAATGGCAGTTTATTAAATTCCGGAGAGTTTTTTAATCGCTCTTTAATTTCTGATAACACAAGCTCATCGTTATATATTAATTTTTGCAATTCGCTTTCAGATACACCATTATTTCCAAGCAAAATATAAGCAAGTGTATGTGTGGTTAATAGCTTTCCATGGTAGTCTTCACTACTAAGTGTATCAAAATACTTTTTAATAATTTCTAATAGTGAATTTTGAAGTTCTACTTTATCAAAAGAATGCCATTTTACAGATAAGTTAAAAGCCAACCTTATATATATTGCAGATTTATTATTATAACAATTGCTATACAATATTTTTTTATGTTCGGGGCATAACTTTCTATTAGATAAAAGCAACCAATTATCAAGTATTTCATCAATTTCTTTGTTTGATAATGGCTTTAACTCGTATACACTGCAAGTTTGCACTCTTTTTAAAAAATTGTTAAGGTATTCATCTCCAAGGGTTACAACAATAACTTTTATATTACCGGGCAATTCATTACACACCCATAAAAGCGGTTCTACATCTGAGGTAAGCTGGTTTATTGCATCAATTACAATAACAACTTCTTCTTTTATTGAAAAAACTGTTGACCTAAAGGCATTTACAACATCGGTATAATTATTTAATGGTATAAATTTTAGCCCATGCTTTTTCCTTAAGGTTTGTATAACATTTTTTATAAGGTAATAGCTGTTGCTACTATAGGCATCTGCACCTACAAAATAACTGTATACATTTTTGTAGGTTTTGTTTAATTCAAGCGAAAGTTTTGCACAAAATGAGCTTTTGCCAACACCTGACTCACCATATATAACAAAATAATTAGAGTTTTTAATTTGCTGTAAGCATTGTGCAAGTGCTGCTTGTCTACCAAAAAAATCTTTTGTTTTTTCTATTGCAAATTGCTGATGAGCATTTAATTTTTCAATTTTTCTATCGTTTAAAATTCTTTTATCTACTAGCTTTTTTAATGTCTTATATGTGTCATTTTTAAATTTGCTTATATAATTTTTTTTATATTCAGTTTTGCTAATTTTTACAATATTTTTATACTGTTTAAATTCACTTTTAAACAGTGTGCGTAAATATTTTAAATATATTTGTTTATCTGTATTTGTATCAATATGTGTATCAATATTTTCTATATCTCTTATGTAACATATAACATTTTCTTGGCTGCTTGAATCAAGTTCTAAAGCACCTTTTAAAATTTCAAGTCCTGTTGCAGAAAAGTAGTACTTATGCTTTTCTGCATCTGATAAATTTGATTTAAAAACAACAAATTGCAAAGCTTTAAGTAAAAATGCGCTATCAGCCTCAAAATTATCGTTTATGTACCGTTTTTTTATAATATACGTTGGCTGTAAAAAGTTTTTATCTAATTCGTACCATTTTTTAAAAATTTTATACGCCGAATTTCCGTCCCAATCGTTTGGTAAGTTTTTTAAAATATCTTCAAAACGCAAAAATTCGCTTTCGTTAATATTATTTGGCAGTGGCTGCCATCCAAAGCGATTGCCAAGCATTATAAAAAAATTTGGTGCGCTGCTTATCTGTTGGCAACGAGCAATTTCTTGCAAGCAAATGTTAATTGTGTCTTGATTCAACGCATCTGTTTCACTTATGCCCCAGCGCAAATCTACGGCTTGAAATGTGTAGTTTCTATCTTTACAATACTGTTCTAGCCTTACAAAAACATCGTCCGCTAATGCATCTCTCTCTTCCTTAAAATCATTAAATGTGGAACTTACAAATAATCTAATAATATTTTTATTCATAAGAAATCTCCTTTTAAAGAATTAAATACATGGTGATGATATATTTAAATTATTAGCTTTTTCTTTTATTTTTTACAATTTTTAACACAATTTGCATAAACGTATGTTTATAATATATCACATTAATAGGAGCAAAAACAACAAAAAAAACAAGAACTTACGTTCTTGTTTTTTTGTTGCTTTTTATTTAAGCTACACTGTCAAATTGAGAGTTATACAGTTCTGCGTAAAATCCTTTTTTAGCTAAAAGTTGCTCGTGGTTTCCAGTTTCAATTACGTCTCCATCTTTCATTACCAGTATTAAGTCGGAATTTTTTATAGTAGACAGCCTATGAGCTATAACAAAAGATGTTCTGTTCTCCATCAAATCGTCCATTGCTTTTTGTATTTGAACCTCTGTTCTTGTATCAATAGATGATGTTGCCTCATCTAAAATTAACATCGGTTTATCGGCTATCATTGCCCTTGCAATAGTAATTTGCTGTTTTTGACCCTGAGATAGTTCCAATTTATCGTTAAGCACTGTATCGAATCCATTTTCTAGCGTTTTAACAAAGTGATGAAGTCCCACAGCTTTTGTAGCTTGTTTTAATGTTTCCTCCGATACGTTTTCTGTTGCATACACAAGGTTTTCACGCAGAGTACCTTCAAAAATCCATGTGTCTTGCAAAACCATGCTAAATTTAGAATGCACATCTTCTCTTTTAACATCTTTAATCGATATACCATCAATTAATATATCTCCCGAGTTTAATTCATAAAAACGCATTAGCAAGTTTACCATAGTTGTTATTTCTGCACCTGTTGGCCCTACAATAGCAATTTTTTGCCCACTTTTTGCTTTTGCACTAAAGTTATTAATTATTATTTTATCTTCGTCGTAGCCAAATTTAACATTTTTAAACTCAACATCGCCTTTTATATTTTCAAACTCTTTAGTTTTATTAGTCTGTGCACTCATTTCGGTTTCATCTAAAAACTGAAACACCCTTTCGGCGGCAGCTGTGCCCGATTGCAAATTTTGCATAAATTGAGCTATTTGCAATTTTTGCTATTGCCCAAACAGCTGTAATTGGCGCTTTTACAAGCATTTGCAAACCCATTACAATAAGCATTTGCACTTGTGTAATGTCGTTTGTTGTTCTTGTAATTAAACTTGATATTGAAAAGCCATTTACTTCTCTCATAGAAAAGCCCATTACTTTTTTAAATATTTTTGTTCTTGTAACAAACGAAAACTTGGCAGCAATTGCCGATGCTATAACCGCTACAGCTACCGAAAGGGCTAAACTGCCAACAGCACATAGTATCATGTTAAATCCCGCTGCGTATATATCGCCCATTGCGCTGCCGTCTGTTTGAACGAGCATTGTAATTTCGGACATATAATCAGGTAAAGTTAGGTCTAAAAATACTTGAGCACATGTTAATAATAGCACTAACCCTGCAAGCAAATACTCTTTTATCGACAAATTTTTAAATAGTTTAATCATTATATTCCCCCAAATTTCTAGGTAAATTTTCTTTCATTATACATTTCAGCCGGCTTAGCTTACTAAAAAGTTCTTCTATTTCATCCAACCCAAACTCATCAATTATTTTTTTCATGGTTTCATACATATGGGCTTTCATTTTATGTGCAAACTCTGTTCCCTTTTTGCTTAGCTTTAGCACTTTAATTCTTGCATCCTTATCTGAATTAATTTTTACTACTAATCCTTTTTTTTCAAGCTTTTTAATTAAAACCGCCATTCTTGCCGAGCTTATTTTTAAATGCTTACATATATCCGCCGAAGTAACATCAATGCTGGATTCGTACAAATACTTAATAACCGCAAAAAATCCCACTTCGCTTTTATTCATCTCATCAAAAACTTCATTTGGCCTATTTTTATGTACTAATTCAAGTGCATATAAAACATCATCTCTTTGTGTCATATAACATCTCTGTCCTCTCTAGTTATGCAAAATTTAGTTACGTAAATTAACTAACTCAGTTAGCATTATAGTATAGCTAACCCAGTTAGTTAATAGAGTTAATATATTGTTTACAAACGGTTAAAATATAATATTTATAAAACTTTTATAGCTATGCAAATTGCACACCGCACAAATAAGTAAATGTAAAACATTTTTACACAGAAAAATCGGCCACCAAAAAGGTAGCCGATTTTTACTTTATGTAAATATGTGTGTAAAAGCTATGTTTTATGTAGCAACGTTATAGCATATGTTGATACACAACAATGGTAATATTTACAAGCTTTTGTAGCAAATATTTTTAAATTAAATACTACAATTAAAACCATGCTGTGAGGTTGCACTTTTTTATATTTTTATAAGCTAAAAAATATTACTTATACATATTACCACAAAAAAACGCAAAAAAACGAATGTGGCAAAAATGCCACATTCGCAAAAATTTTGTTATATCAGCTAATTTATCAATAATAATCTACACAACTTACTACTTTTAAACAAATTTTATTTAACCGCTTTTTGCGTTAACATTTTTCAAACACATATCCCTTGCCGCGGCACGCCCTTATTGTATAATCGCTGTTTTGCAATTTTTTTCTTAGCCTCGCAATTGCAGAGCGCAAAGCCATTGTATCACTTATTAAAGTTTGCCCCCATACTTTTTCGTATAAAACTTCTTGAGGTACTGCTATATTTTCTTTTCTTGCCAATACCAAAAGCAGCGTAAAATCTTTTGGTGTAAGGCTTAAATTCAAGCCTTGTATAAAGGCTTGCCTTGCTATTGTGTCAATTTTTAGTTCACCGCATGTTAAATACAACAGGTTTTCTTTTTCGTTAGCTGTTATTTGGTGTTTTTGCAAAAGCCCTTCTATTCTTGCAATAAGCTCAGGTATTATAAATGGTTTTGTCATATACATATCAGCGTCGCTGTTCATACCTTTTACAATGTCCTCATGTGCATTTTTGCTTGTAAGCATTAGCACCGGGCAATTTATTTTAGCCTTTACCTCGCTTGCAAGTAAAAGGCCGTCACCATCAGGCAACACTATATCTAAAACTGCTATGCTTATATTATTGTTACTGTTTAAGCAAGCTTTTGCCTCTGATATATTTTTAGCGCTGTGCACCGTGTATCCATTTCTTACTAAAATTTCGGTGTTAAGCTTTAACAAATTAATATCATCTTCAACCATAAGCACACTTTTATTATCAAGCGCTATGTTATTCATTTTTGCCCTCCCTAAAAGCAGGTATTGTAAATATTATGCTTGTGCCACTGCCACACTTGCTTTGCACGCTTATTGTGCCTTTGTGTGCCTTAATCATTTGTGCTACTATATAAAGCCCTAGCCCGTTGCCCTTTGCCGAGCGGTTAGCATTATAGCTGCTAAACAAGTCTTCCAACATTTCTTCATTAATCCCTTCGCCGTCATCGCTAACACTAATTTGTACAAAATCATCGCCATTAAGCTTATTGATTGCACTTATTGTTATTTTACTGCAATTTGCATGCTTAATTGAATTTAACATTAAGTTTAATATAATTTGTACTAGGCGTTCCTCGTCTGCAAAAACAGCTTTTAAATTGTTATTAATATTTTTAGTAAATGTAATATTGCCTGCACTCATAATCGGAAAATGCAATTTTTCAATTCTATTTATCAATTCCACAATATCAACGCTTACCCTGTGCAATTTAAACGTTCCGTTTTCCATGGCAGACATATCTAACATCTGTTGAACTTGCCTAGATAACTTTCTTGTTTCGTCATCAATAATTCGCATTTTTTCAAACAAATCATCACGGCTAATATTTTTATCGTCTTTTAAAATTTGCCCTGTTAACTGCGCATATCCCGACACTGTTGTAAGTGGCATTTGCATTTCGTGAGATAATGTACGCAAAAACTCCTCTTTCATTCTTCCCGCTTGCCTTAAGCTCTGCGTTTCTATTCTACTTTGCTCTTCGGCTTTGTGCAGTGCAAGCATTCTTTGTGCTGTATAAAAATATAGTACAGCTGTTTGTGTTACAACAATTATCATAAGCGAAAGATCTGCAAGTAACACATTAACTCCAAAAATTAGTATTGAATTATAATAAAGTGCATCGTGTATAGTGGCAAAAACAAAAGGCACTATACCTACACTATAAACAACATGTTTAAGTTCTATTTTTTTTGTTTGCACCATAATAACTGTTTTTACTCCTATAAATACAAGTAGCAAAACAGACGCTAACATAAATGCAGCTTGTGCTGCTATCATACTGTAAGATAATGGCAAAGTAGGTAGAAACACACACACCACCGTATATATTAAAAATCCACCCACAAAAGCTTGCAAAATTACTTTAGGCAGTGCACCTTTGTAAATTTCGTTTGATACAAGCAACATCATTGCACATGTTAATGGCACCGACATGTACTCAATTCTAAACAATAACTCCCATGGTAAAAAGTCTAGCCATTCGTTAAATACTTTTGCGCCCGTTACACCCATGCGCATACCCCAAGTAAGCGACAAAATTGCAAAATACAAATGAGCTTTATAACTTTTAAATATTAAAAACAAAAAAACGTGAGAAATAGCAATTGTAAAAAACAAACCAATATAAACGCCTGTTATTCCGTATTCTATTGAATAAATATTGTTCATTTTTTGCGGTGTGCCTATTAAAATATTTGTGGCAACACCGTTATCTCTGTGTACAAAATTATTGCTTTGTCGCACTATTTCTATAACACCGTTTTGTGGCTTAATTGCATAGTTTAAGTATTCAAAACCCGGCTTTGCCTCGCTTTTATTTGTTGCAACTGTACCAATTTCGCCCATTAACTCGCCATTTATAAAAATGCGCTCTGCATAATCATAGCTAGTGCCCATAATAATATATGTATCATTATTTGGCATTATAAGCGTAATTTTAGATGTGTTTACAGGTGATGCTTTAGGTGAACCAATTTGTATTTTGTCAGAGTTTTGCTCAAATTCTTGCGGCGACAAAAGTTCACCCTCAATATATTCTTCACTACCGCGTGTAAGAACAATTCCGTTATCAAAATTAAAATTTGTTAAGTCCCACACACCGGTATGAGACATTATTATATTGTTATCCTCAACATTTACTCTGTGCTCAAATTTAATAAACCAAAGCATAAAACACAAAGTAATTACAATACATATTATTGTTAAAAATAATGCATTTAATTTTTTTTTGCTTATTCTTTCATTCATATCTCACGCAGCTTTCCTGTTAAGTATGTAAAAAACACAATATGCCAATTTTTTAAAATTTAATAAACTTATAAGTAAATTTTATTATTAATAACACTACTTGTCAAATGGTTATAGCTTATTTGTTTGTTTTTGTTTTAATTTGGCAAAAAAAGCATTTAAACAATATTTTTTTATGTTATATTTTGCTATTATAATTTGTGCTTTTTTATATATTTTAAATATTAACCACAACTATACAGTTATTAATAATAACTGCCACATTTTTGCCACGTTTTTATCAATTCTAATTCACATTTAATTGCTAATATATTTATAACATATTTTAATGTGTATAATTCTGTAATCGAGGAGCATGTAATGGAAAACTCAACTATGACAAAACTAAACAAAAGGAAATTTAAACATATTAAACGAAACATCATTATTGCGTGCGTAGCACTTCCAATTTGTATTATTGGCATTTTTATGCTTACAGGCTTTGCAGCGCAAGAAACTCAGGGCAATTCGCAAAGCGCAAATAATACTTATAGAGAAGAATATGTTGTAAAGTCTAACATAGTTGTTGGCGTTACAGAAATGGGCTCTGCAAGTTTAATTAGTAGCGATATTTCTTATGAATTTGAAACTACAGTGCTTGAGGTTCTTGTTAAACCCGGTGAATTTGTTAATGTAGGTGATACTATTGCAACAATTGACCTTGAAGCTTTTGAAGAACAATACGATGCAGCAATGTTAGCACTTGAAAATGCACAGCTCAATTTAGAAAAAGAGCAGCTAAGTGCCGATACTTCGGAACTAAATGCACTGCAAACATATGAAAATAGCATTGTTGGCGGAGAAACTGCACAACTAACATACGATTTACAAGTTGCTGAGTTAAATAACGGCTACAACTCAATATTGTCAGATATATCTACACTGGAAGCACAAAAAGCAAGCATTACGGCACAAATTGCTACAGTAAATACACTTAAAAGTCAGCTTGCTACTTTAAATACAGAGCTTGCATCACTACAAACACAACTTACTTCAATAGACGATCTTATTACTTTTGTGGCAGCTAATTTAAACACCGCTGTCGATACTACAAATCCCACTTCTGTAGCGGCAGACGCAGATGGTAGTGGTACAATAGATGCCGCTGATGATACACTTTTGCAAACACAAAAAAACAACAAGCAAAGCGACATTCAAACAAAACAAAACCAAATATCGGATAAAGAAACAGAAATACAAAATGCCGAAAGTGTTCAAATAACTAGCTCAAGCTCTCAGCAGGGCAATCAATCTCTTGATGCCCAACTTTCACAAACAAACACAAGTCTAACCCAGGCATACTCCGAGCGTGACACATACAGCTCTACTATGCAAAGTAAACTGCTTTCTTACGAGCAAGAGTATGAAAAAAACATACAGTCTTACACAAGTGCAGGGCAAACGTATGAAAACACTGTTGATACAGTAGCTTCAAATGTAACAGATGCCGAGTTAAAATTAGAAGAAGCACAAATGGAAATTGATAACCTTGAAAAACTTGTTTCAGATGGTACTATAACTGCAACAGTTAGTGGCTTTATAATGAATATTGCCGAAGAGGGATCTACTATTAATCAAAATGGTGTAATTGCAACTATTGCAAATAGCACATCGGCAAATGTTTTTGTAAGCATACCTCAAGAAGATATTGCAGATATTGAAATAGATATGCCTGTAAACATTGTTTTTGACGCTTACGAAGATATAACCGTAACTGCTGTGGTTGATTATATATCAATGTCGGCAGCCGGTGGCATGCAAAGCAGTGTTAGTTATACTGTTGGCATAGAGTGCTATGTTGGAGCTTTCGATGGTATGACTATTTTTGATGGCATGACAGCTGACGTTACATTTGTTGAAAAACAAGTTAATGATGTTTTAATAGTATCGAATAAATGTGTGCAATCGATTGATGGCAAGCAGTATGTACTAATGTATGATGAAAATAATAAAATAGTAGAAAAAGAAGTTACAACAGGCTTTTCGGACGGATTTGACGTTGAAATTACAAGCGGATTAAACGAGGGTGATATAGTATTGCTTGAAAGCGCGGTGAGCCAAAATGCGTCTTAGCGAGATAATGCGCCTTGTTTTAATTAATTTAAAACAAAATAAATTTAAGGTGTTTTTAACCTCGCTTGGAATTATAGTTGGCGCAGCTACTATTGTTATGGTTATAGCCATAGGCGAAGGCGGAAAACAAGATGTTGAAGAGCAATTTAAAACACTAAACGCCGGCACAATTACAGTAACCTCCGGCGGAATTGACATGGACAGTATGATGGGTGGCATGATGGGTGGAGGAATGCCTACAGGTGGAGCTGCTCCAACAGGTGGCACTAACGGTGGCACTAACGGTGGAGGCACCGGCAGAGGCTCTACCGGTGGTGTGTCCTCTAGCAGAAACTCTATGCAAGGTATGTTGGAAGGTGCAACTCTTACACAAGAAAATTTAGACGATATATTGTATTTTGTACCCGACATTGTAACCGGTGCTATTTTTGCCACAGTTGAAAGTGACGTTTTAAGCGAAGAACTTGACGAAGCTTTAACTTTTGACATAGTTGGCACACAAAGCACTTACGCACAAATTTCTAATTTAAGCATGCTTGTGGGCAGCTTTATTACAGATGACGAAGTATTAAACGAAACAAGAAGTGTAATTTTAGGTTACAGTGTTGCAATGAACCTTTTCGGCTCGCCTGCTTATGCATACGACGAAAGAGTAGAAATAGATGGTAGAGAATATGTTGTAAATGGCGTGCTTGCACAAATGGGCACAGTTGTTTCAGGTGTTAATCCCGATACCTCTATTTTTATGCCGTATTCCACAGCAGATAAGTATTTACTTGAAAGAGATACACAACCACAAATTTCTGTACTTGCAACCGATGTTAATGCCGTACCTACTATTATACAAAACATAGAGCTTGTACTAGAACAAGAAAACCCAAATTCTGTTTATACTGTTGAGGATTCGGGTGCAACTATGGACGCCGCTATGCAAAGTGCAAACACACTTTCTGTTTTGCTTTTGGCCGTTGCTGTTATAGTTTTTATTGTTGGCGGCATAGGAATAATGAATGTTCTTTTTGTATCTGTTAAAGAGCGAACCAGAGAAATAGGCATTTTAAAATCTCTTGGCACAAAAAAAAGCAACATATTGCTACTGTTTTTACTAGAAGCAAGTATGATTGGATTTATTGGCGGTATACTTGGTGTTGGTTTAAGTTTTGCAGTTCTTCCTCTTATGCAGTACACAAATATGACTGTTGTTATAACAACAACATCAATAGTTCTTGCATTTGTATTTGCACTATTTACAGGCACGGCTTTCGGGCTATATCCTGCTTGGAAAGCTTCTAACTTAATTCCAATTGAAGCGTTAAACAATGAATAATTAACTGTGAGTTTTATAATTACACATTGCTAATATAAAATACAAATTAAAAAACGGAGAGTTATAATGAAAAAAATATTACTAATTACTACTATAATTACATTACTTGTAATTTTTACTGCTTGCTCAAACAGCGAAGCCAGCGCTACACCAGCTACTGAAAACAATAACCAAAACACAGAAAATATGGGCGCAAACCAAAATGGTGAAGCCGGTGCCATGCAAATGCAAGGCAATAGCGTTGTTGGCCTTGTAAATAGTGTTGTTGGAAACGAAATAACCATACAAGTTGGAGAAATGCAAGGCGGCATGGCTGCCGGTGGTCAAAGGCCTGAGGGTTCACAAAATGGTAACGGTGAAAACGCAGAAAACCAAGGTGAAGCCCAGCGCCCTGAGGGCGAAGAAATGCCCGCAAGAGAAGAGGGAGAACGCACTGAAGGTGCAGAAATGCCCGCAAGAGAAGACGGCGAGCGCACTGAAGGCGCACAAATGCCTGAGGGAGCATCAGCCCAAGGCGGCATGGCACAAGGCGGCATGGCCGGCATGGAAGAACAAGACTACTCTGAACTTATAACGCTGACAGACGAAGAAAAATCTTTTAATATTCCTGTAACAACACCTGTTACACAGTTTGGCACAGAAATGACATTCTCACAAATTACAGAGGAAATGTATATATCTATTATACTTGATGAAAGCGATAACATTATTTCTATTAATATTTTGGGTTAAATATAATTTTAAGCAGCAAGCAATATATTGCATAAACTATAAAGGTAGGAAACATTATGATTTATATGAAAAATATAATTAAAACGTACAAAACAGGCGGCGAAGAATTAACCGTATTAAACTCTATTGATTTTAATGTTAAAAAAGGTGAGTTTGTTGCTGTACTTGGGCCGTCCGGTTCCGGCAAGAGCACGCTTATGAATATAATAGGTTGTATGGATGTTTGCAACAGCGGAGAATATTACCTAGATGATGTTGCAGTGCATAGCCAAAAAGGCGAAAAGCTAACAAAAATACGTAATGAAAAAATTGGCTTTATATTTCAAAAATATCAATTAATACCAACGTATAGCGCACTGCAAAACATTATTACGCCTTTAATTGTACGTGGAATGACACACAGCGAAGCCGTTAAAAAGGCATCTGCCACAATCGACATGCTGGGCCTCACACAGCGTGTAAAGCACCGCCCGTCGGAGCTTAGCGGCGGACAACAACAACGTGTTGCCATAGCGCGCGCCCTTGTTGGCGAGCCTTCTATTTTACTGGCAGATGAACCTACAGGTGCGCTTGACAGTAAAACTGGCGAAGAGGTTATGAATCTATTTAAAAAGTTGCATAGCCTTGGCCACACAATTGTAATGATAACACATGACAGTAAAATAGCACAAAATGCACAGCGAGTTGTAGAAATAATTGATGGCGATATTTACACGCAAAAAATTATAAATAGAGTTAGCGCTTAACTAAAAAACAAAATGTATTTTCAATTTTTTATAAATTATTGAAAATACATTTTATTGTGTAAAGAAACATTGTATAATAATTATGTTACCGTTATTTTTATAAGGAGTATAACTTTATGTCTAAGCTAATATACGTTGCGGATGACGAATTAAACATACGCGAGGTTATTTTAGGTTTTTTAAATAAAGAGGGTTTTGAAGCACAGGGCTTTGAAACAGGCGATGATTTACTTTGTGCATTTGAAGAAAAACCTTGTGATATGGTTATACTAGACATAATGATGCCCGGAAAAAGCGGGCTTGAAATATGCGAGGAGCTACGAAAAATGCATAATGTGCCTATAATTATAGTGTCGGCACGAGACAGCGAGCTTGACAGAATAACAGGTATAATTCAAGGCAGCGATGATTATTTAACTAAGCCTTTTTCTCCTGTTGAGCTTATTGTTAGAGTGCAAAGCATTTTTCGTCGTATAGATTTTGAAAACCAAAAACCGGAACATGAAACATTGAGATATAAAGATATAGAGCTTAACATTAACATGCATACCGCTACTTGCAATAACGAAAGTATACAGCTAACACCCATTGAATTTGAGTTAATTTTATATTTGTTTAAAAATAGTAATAGAGCTATTTCTCGAGAAGAACTTATTAAAAACGTGTGGAATTACCAGCAATATGTAAGCACACGTGCTGTAGATGACGCTTTGAAACGGTTGCGCAAAAAAATAGCACACACAAATGTTAAAATAACCACTGTATGGGGATTTGGTTTTAAATTGGAGGCTTAAAATGAAACAATTGCATCTTAAACATAAAATATCTCGCCCTTATATGTGTTTAATAATAGCATTGCAATTATTTGTAATAATAGTTTTTAATTTACTTGTAAGCACCTATTCATATAACCAAGCCGAAATACAATTGCAAAAAGCTGCAAATAATTTAAAAAGAAATATTGATTTAGCGAGAGACGAGCAGCCCGATTCTACGCAAAATTTACCAATACATGTTTTGCTTAGAGTAATGGGACAGCCCGAAAACACACAGGTATTTATAGTAGAAGATGGATATCTTTTAGAAACTCCAAAACCCGGCGAAAGCAACCTTACTGAAAATGTAATTAATAAGGCCATTGAACTTACAAAAAATGCAAGTGAGAACGAAATTGTTTCTTTTACAATACAAAGTGAATATTACCATGCCATGTGGTTAGATATTGAAGTTTTACCTGAAAATCAATCAGTCATCTACATATCTGCAGGCCATTTTGCAGATGGCTTTGTAGTAATGGTTAACATTATTTTAGTTGGCATTTCCCTTTTTGTTATAATAATTTCACTTATAATTTCTCATAAAATATCAAAAGACATCGCACAGCCTATTCAAGAAATAAGTAAAACCGTAAAAAAGATGAAAACTGATAAACTATCGAATTTAAAAGAAACACAAAGCAGCTTAGAGCTTACTGAGCTTGCAACAGAAATTAATGAAATGAATTATCGTATTTATAATTACGATAAGCAGCAAAAAATGTTCTTACACAATGTATCGCACGAGCTTAAAACCCCATTAACAGTAATACAAGGATTTGCAGAGGGTATGCAACAAGGTGTTTTTAGCGATAGTAAAAAAACTACAAGCATATTAATAAGTGAAACAGAGCGAATTACTAAAATTTTAGATAACATTTTAGCGCTTGCAAGAATAGAAAATTTTGATAGCCACTACCCTGTTGAAGATATTGATATATGCAAATATTTAATTAGTAATCTTGAATTTTTAAACGGATTTGCAACAAAGCAAAACAAAATAATAACTGCGAATATTCCTGATGAAGAATTAGTTGTAAATGCAAACAAAGAGCTTTTAAACCAAAGTGTAAATAATTTAATAACAAACGCTTTACGCCATGCAAGTAGCGTTGTTACTTTAAGCGTGTTATCACACGAAAACCATGTAATTATTAAAGTAAAAGATGATGGCACCGGCATAAACGAAAAAGATTTACCGCATATTTTTGAAAGATTTTACAAAGGCAAAAACGGAAATAACGGCCTTGGCCTTTCAATAGCAAAGGCGGCGGCAGAATCTATAAACGCACATATAAAAGTATATAATGACAGTGGCGCTGTTTTTGAAATATACTTACCCTTTTCAAACATTGTTTTATAAAGCATTACTTTATTTGCTTTTTAAAATACAAACTTCGTTAAAATTAGGCAAATAAAAAAAGGGCTTTTCCTTTTTTTTATTTGCCTAAAGCTTATTATATCAAAGTGCCTTTCACTGTTTTCAAAGTTTTATAAGTCCTCTTTTTACATTAAAGTAGTTTGTGCCACACACTAATCCATTATATGCTTAGACCACTTGTCTTTAAATTTTTGTATATCCTGCTCTGAGTAGCAGTGCTGAACGTATGGCTGGTTGAAACAGTCATCGAAATATTTTCTTGTTATTTTAATTTCAGATTTTGCTTTTTTGTATGAATTTCCTACCCACTTGTTCTCGCTAATATTTGAATTAAGAAGATTTGTAAAATTAGCACCTACCCAATTAGATAATTCCGGTATCAAATAATCTAACTTTTCAAGTTGATAAACAAACACTTCAATACTACCCTGCTTAACTATGCTATAACCTTTTTCCTTATTAAAAGGATACGCTAAATAGTCTACAATATTGTTTTGAAAATCAACGATAAAAGATTGAATATCCCAAGGTCTGTTTTTATGCGCAGTGCATTTGTCACCACCGTTAATACCAGTTGACACTAAAAACAAGTCAAAAAATTCTTGAGCATTTCCACCGTCTTCTAATAGTGCATTACTATATTTCTTTAGCCACTCTAAATTATCATAGCCATGTCCTAAATATCTAGAATAAATAGCGGGAGATAAAGAACTTGAGGAAAGCCCACTAATAATTTCATATGCAATAGATAAGTTTTGAATAATAGGTTCTCTAACAGCAGTAATCATTTTTACAGGTATGTTATTTGAAACATAGATTTCTTTAGGAAAAACAGTTGCTGTATGATCAAGATTACTTAACTGTACATTATTGGCTTTTAGCGTATTAATAATAGTCCAATCGCCTGTTTTAGGTGGAAGACATAAATTAATAGTAGGCTTTATTAAACCTGAAATATCTATTAATTGTTGCTTTTTATTTAAAAATATGGCACTATCACCCCACCATTCAGCATCTTCAAATATGGCTGGATGGTTTAGATGTAATTTAGAAAGCTTTAAAAATCCTAGAATCCCCAAAGCTTCTGCTTTGGAAATGTAATTAGTTACCCCAATTTCATGTAGTGAAGCTATAACCGGTTTTTCATTATAGGCTTTTTCAAGTGCTAATTGAACAACAATATTTTCATTATTGTTTATAAGGTTTGCTAACTTAATAGGAGATATTACAGGAACTGAATTAATAAAAGTATTCCACAGCTTCGGATTATTATCACAAAAAGCATAAACCTCTATATTAAATTCTTTGAGATACTTAAGCATTAGCGGACCAAAGTTAGTGGCACTCCATATGATTACTTTATTTTTTTTGTAAATAGATAAATTTTCATCAAGCTGAGTTATTTTAATCATAATACATTCCTTATTTTAAAGTAGATATTAATTTTTTATATATTTTTTGCCCTGAACTTGCGTCGATATTTAAAAAACTATCAGACAAAGCCTTTTGCCTTGCTTGTTTTTTTATGTCTTCATTTTTCCCTTTTACAATATCAAAAAAATATTTTCTTGTATTCCATCTTTCCTTAGCCATTTGCTCTTCTTCTACCTTCTTTGGGTAATAAAGGCACGATAAGTCTGTAAAATATGATTTTTGTTTAAGTATAGAAAAAAACCAAACCTGATCGGAGCAGGCGGGCTTACCCGTTGCAATATATTCATTAATTATCGAGCTTGTTCCAAACATTAGTAGTGCATCTGAATAGTAATAAGCCGCCAGCGGGCTTGAATTTGTGTCAAGAATAATTCTATCATCATTTGTTGCCAACTTTATAATTTCTGCAAATAAGTCAAAGTTGACATGGCGACTTTTTGAAAATTCTAACATCAATGGATGAGGGCGAATGATAAACACTAAATCGTCATCTCTAAAGTGCGATTTCATCCAAGCTAATATTCCCTGGATTACCGGTCGGTTTAACAATCTATCGAATGTAAAGGTGTATAATATAACTTTTCTACCGTCTATTTTATCTTTCCATTCCTTTGGCAAATCCGGTGGGTTATTTTTCATATTTACAACAGCATCTATTTTAGGAGAACCCATTGTAATTATTTTTTTGCCTGAAATTCCTCTTGAAATCATGGCATCGCGAATTTTATTAGACTGTGCAAGTACATAGTCGGAATTTATTACACCGGGAACTAAAATTAATTTGTCACATTCTATATCGGTCGCATCAAAAAATGTAAAATATGGGGTGTAAACTAAATTGCTAGTGCATTGTTTCAAATTATACGAATGATACTCTTTGTCAATTTGAGTTAAGTTGTTAATTTCGTCATAAGGATTATGTATAAATATAAACTCTGGGTTAACCTCTTTTAAATTAATCTGGCTATAATTTATTGGATTGAAATGGCTAAATTCAGCCATTTCACAGTGCCTACCTAAAACCTCGCCCTCATAACTTAAAATGCTATATGGTAATGGCATTACATATGTATCGCAATTTGGGTCTTTTAAAGCTGTCTCATAAATGCTTGCCATAGAATGCCACATGCCTATTTTATAAGGCATAAAAAACATTCTATAACGAGTTTTTATTTTATTCATTATATTATTTTTAGTAAGAGAACATAATGAAACAATTGATTTTTGATGTTTTTTATACTCATTAAAAGGCATGTTAAAAATATCTTGCAACTGAATGACAGGAGTAGCTATATCGCCGTATTCACTTATTGATGAATTTAAATAATTAGCCACCATTTTGCAATCATTAATAAAAGAAGCATGTTTTTCTTCGTTTAAAGATATAACATCAACTAAATTACTTAATGATTTTAGCAAGTCTATTAGTTGAAGTTTTATGTTATAGTACATTAATATTCTCCTAAAAATTAGCTTAATAAAATATTTTTACACGTTTCTATGTAGTTGCCATCATTTTTTAACGCTTTAATTTTTTCTAAGTTAACATTAGAAATCCTAAGAGACGGCATATCACAGCTCATTGCAAGTTCGGTATAAGAAAGTGGATGAAGGGTTAAAACATTTCCGTTATAGTTTTTCACTTCAAGTTTTGTTAAAAGATACCTTTCAAGCTCATCTCTAAAATGCCCCATTAGTACAGGTGCTGTACAATTATTAGAAGTAAAATTAGCTACAGAAATTGTATTCAGTCCATCAAATGTACCACCCTCTCTATCATCATCAATAAAGCCGACAGCTTTTTTGCCATAGTTTGAAACAATCATAGAAATACTTTTACCGTTATACCTGTTTCCTGCAATGTAAAATTCTGCGTTATTATCAGCTATATCTACAATTTCTTCTATTATACCTTTTGTTTGAATTATGCCTTTATTCGTTGATAACGCAAAGAAATCATAATGCTTTTTAAGGCTTTCTAGTCCAAAGTTATATTTATTTTTTGAATTAATAATGCAATCAGTTAATAATTTTTCTTTTTCTTCTCCAACAGAAATCATGGCTAAAGCGTAACTCACGCAAAAAGAATTAGCTTTTTTATATAGTTTTTCTTTTAAGCTTAATATATTTGTCAGTTTAAGATTAGCTGCAAGTAAATTATGAATAGCAGTTTTTATCTTGTTAGCTAAAACATGCCCCGAAATACTTTCGTGATAAATTTCATCTAACATAGCAATTTTTTCTTCAATGCTAATATCATCACAAATAATTTTAGCAATGCTCGGTTCAATTCTTCTTCTTAAAATCATATCGTTTATATGTGGAATTAAATAGTTAAATTCAATAATTCCTTTATGTGTTAATTTTTCAATCCAAGCATCAAGGTCAGCGCCTTCTACTAAGTTATAATCATCGTTCAAATATGATATTTTGTCCTCAGACCAAAGTGATTTTAAATTAGCTATACTATTAAGATTTATAACACCTGAAAACCCTTTAGTTTTTAAACAAGAAGCTGTAACGTTAAATAGATTAATTGAGGAAGATAAAAACTCGTGATATGTGCCAGGGTTAAAAATAACCGCGTTTAGTTTTTCTCTAAAATCACATTCTATTACGGCATTTTCATTTACTAATGCTATCCAATCTTTTTCATCTCTAATAATTTTAGCTAGGGCAACTAAGCTCTCTTTATTATTAGAAGTGTCTATTACGGTAATCCCATCAAAATGCGCAGTAAATTCATCAATATTTGCATCGGGTGAGTTTGCTAAAACAACTCCGTGAACTCTTTTTGGGAATAAAGTTACATTTTTATTAGTAAATCTCAATTCATCATTTGATTGATATAAAAGCATGTTTTTTCTGGGATTTGTTTTTAAGCTGCCATCGCCACCAATGTCATGAACAATAACCCCACCTTCTTTTTTAGCTTTCGGGCTATCTACATCAAGAAGTTTTTGGTACATTACAGGAGAAACATCGTCTCTCTCTTCGTTTGCATCTCTATCAAAGTTAATAAATGCCCCACAGCATAATTCGCACCAATGCAACTGGTCGTGGTAATCATCAAAATCGCGTTTCCACCAGTCTTTTTCAACTTTCCATCCACCGGGACCGTCAAAAAGAATGTCCATAGCTGCGGCAACTTCACAGAAAAACGCCCCTTTAGGTGTTATGCTAGGCGAGTTTAGTGTTCTATGCCACCAGCAATTATTGCGTATACCTTCCCACTCATTATCCGGTATTCCAAATTCTTTTCTCGTCATAAGCCACGGTTGGTGCTGGCTTACAGCAGTATGATCATTTATACATTGAAAAACAAATTTGTCTTGGATTAATTCAAAATGTTTATAGTACTTTTCATTAACAGCAGACCAAAGCCCAAGGCCCCGAAACTTGTTTAAAGGCCCTGTTTTAATTGCATTTGAGTCTATTACGTATTTGCTTAAACTTGCAGTTGGGTGTGTGCCACCGCCAATTTCATATTGCGCAGGGTGCTTTTCGTGTGCATAGTTTACAAACCTTTCAAACTGTGGGTGAAGCGTAGGTTCACCGCCCATAATACCAATTAACCTAGGCCAATTTTCAAGGGAGTCAACAGCGTTTTTAAAGGTATCCCATTCCATATAAAAAGGCTTTTTATGGTGCCCACAAAACCTTGTACAATTAGAGCAAGAGTGAATACACGCATTAGTAAGTTCAACTTGTATAGTTTTGAACTCGTATATAGGTTTCATCATAGTTTAAAATCCTTTCGTTACACAATAATATTTTCTATTATTGTATTTGCCGATATCGATGACCAGTTTTCATCATCAAATAAATATTCAACACACCAATTAAAATCATTATCATTTAAACTGGTGCCTGCTATATTGTAGTAATAATCAAATTTACTATTAACATCTAATCTATTATCTTTAAATTTTTCTTTTAACAGTAAAATTGTAAGCTCGGCTTCAATAAGCTGTTTTGCATGCATTTCAAATACATTAACACATTTTTTAATAGTACTATTACTGTGCCAATCCTTAAGTTCATATACAATGTTAAATAAATTTTCTTTAGAATTTAACAATTTTACATAGTGTAGCGAAACAAAATACTGTTTGCCTATTTTTATAAAGTTTTCTTTTGAAAGATTAAATTTAATTAATAAATTCATCCATTGATCTGCATAACGTATATATTCTAAATATCGATTTTTAGGGTAGATTTCAGAAGTTGATGCGCCATTAAATGTACTATATAACAGTCCTTCAAAAGGAATAAAACTAACTATCGGCTGATTATAAAAAACCATTGTGTTTAAAAAAGAGTCACCCACATGATTTGATGATTCATCAAATTTTAAAGCATATTTTTCAAAAAAAGATTTTTTATAAAGTTTGTTCCACCAAACATCAATATACATTAATCCCGAAAATTTACAAATTTCATTATTTAAAAAATTAGAGTATGATTCTTTATCCGTTAAATAATATGGTGTATTAATTGTTTTACGGTTCACTATATCTAAATTTCCATCTAAAAATGTATACCCACAAACAGAAACATCGCTTTTATTGTTTATAGCATCGCCGTACATAACTTCCAAAAAGTTTTCTACATAAGCGTCATCTGCGTCTATTACACAAAAATAATCGGCTGTGGCATGTTTTAAGCCAAAATTTATAGCAACACCTATAAATCCGGAATTAACATCGATAGTAAGCTTTTTTATTCTATTGTCAAGCCTTACATATTTGTCAATTATTTCAGCAGTTTTATCAGTTGATCCATGGTCGACAATAATATATTCAAAATCTGTAAACGTTTGATTTAGAACGCTTTGTATAGTTCTATCAAAAGTTGCTTGTGCATTATAAGCAGAGGTTATAACAGAAATTTTCATTACAAAAAACATACCTTTCTATAAAAATAACAATTATTTTTTTGGTATCGCATATAACACCACTTCGGTGTAGTCCATCGAGTATAATTTTAAGTTAAAATTATACCTCTTTTCAAAAATCTATTTTGATTCATTATCAAAAAAATCATTTGTTTCAATGTACTGTTTCAATATTGCTCTTTTGTAATATAACGCTAACTTTATAATCTAAATTGTTATATTTTAAACTAATTTTTTCATCAAAAATAAAGTAATGTTTTAAAGTTGCTAAAAAATCAATAAATTCTAATGGGGTATTTTGTATATTTAAAAACATATGTTTTTTGGGTAAATATTTATTAGATTGTATGTCTAAAAATTCAGTACAATTTGAATATTCAAGTTTAACTGTTTTAAATGAATTTGAGTTTTTAAAATTATTTAAAGATGCAGTTACTATATTTTTAAAAACTTGCTTACTCTTTTCATCGTTTAAAAAATTGTAAATAGCATTTATATAGCTTAATAAGTTAGCTAGTGTATGGTTTATTAACATGTTTTTAAATTGGTATTTATAAATTTTAAATTCACCATCACTGCCGGAAATTCCACGATATACGTTTCCTAAAACATAGTGTTTTTGCAAATATTGTAAAACAGATTTAAATAATTTGTCGTTACAAATAATTATGTTTACGTTTGAATTGCTTGAGAGCAAATAATCTAAACCATATATTTTAACTCCGTTAAATTCTTTTAAATTGGTATTAGGATCACAAAATCCAACAGTTTTAACATTGTTTTCCTTTAAGTGGGTATGTATTTTAGTCGCTAAATCATTAACACCAACAATAATACTATCAAGGCCTGTTTGAAAATTAAAAAAATGACAGAGACCATAAACATCTTTAAGCATTATGTTAAATATATTTTCAAAACCTTGATTTGCAAAATATTCTATAACAGGTTTAGATATAGTTTCATCTGCAATTGAAACCCAAACAAGTGTTTGTTTTGGCATAGTTTCAGCCAGTTTTTGCATAGACAAAATTGTTAATTCATCCATGCAACTTCCTTGTTTTGCAGGGTTTCCGTCGGCAATAGCAGAAATTTTTATATTGTAATGCTTTAGTGCGTTATAAATAATTTGCCCTTCTTCGCCCATACCATATAATGCAATTGGCGTTTTTAAGTTTTTTAAGTAGTCATACAAACTTGTGTTTCCAAGGTGTACAATTTTATTGTTGTGTTTTAGCATTGTTCTTCCTCTTAAAATAGGTAATTTAGTGTTGCACGCTTTTTTAAAATAAAATCATCTAAATGTAGAATATTTTCAGCAGAAAATCCAAAATCACGCAACTCTTGCTTTATTTCTTTAACTATAAATTCATTTGAAGGTGTTATTATAATTATAGATTGTTTATCGGCTGATTTAAGATAGTTTAAATCGTAAAGTTTTTCAAAAGTTGGAGGTGTTGAGCAAGAGGAATTGGCATCAACAGCAACAATACTGCTATAAACGCTCTTCATTTTTTTTATTAGGTCTTTTTGGTCAGAAAACGCTGTTGATGAAAGCTTATTCATAGAGCTATAAGTAGAGTGAATGTTGTTCCAAAAGTTAATAAAGTTTAATCCGGCACCCCTAAATATAACTTTATTATTTTCCATTAAACTTGCAAGTTTATCAATATCATAATAAACCGGCTTATTCTCACCTGTACATTTTCCTGAACGAAAACACTCATTATAAAAAGCATGCAAATGCTCTGGATAATGCTTTATGAAAAAATTATAATAATCTTCGCAATAATAAGTAACAGACCAAGGAATAGACAATAAATTTACAACACCATCTATATATTTTCTTGTATCTGAATTTACTTGAAAGGCACCAATATTAAATAAGTTTCCCTTAGGACTGGCTATTGTATATTTTTCCTGTGCAACAACTGATGAAAGAAGCATGTTAGTTGCTGTCCAAAACATGGTTGGCCCACGCTGTGCAACACGGATATCATGTAAAACCACTATTGCGTTCTCACTAAGAAATGGCAGCACCGTTAAAAAATCAAAAATTTCACCCGGTGTAACATGAAGTGCATCGATAATACAAAAATCAACATCAACACCAATTTCTTCTATAAATTGTGCGACTACACCGCCGCTATGCACAGTAAACTTGCTGTCATCCCAATTTGGATAAACCGAGCCTATAACATCAGCAACTGTTTTTTTTGTGTAATCTGCAAAATAGTCATTCAATTCAATTGAATGAAGATGAGCATCAAGTTCTAGCTCAATAATGGCCGACATAATAGCGGCTGTAGTTCCGCCTTTGTGCGAACCTATTTCTAAAACTTTTTTAGGTCGATGCTCTTTCATAAGTTGTAAAAACAAAGATTTTTCATTGTGAGTCATCAAGGTTGTTTTAGTTGTAAGGTGTTCGATTTTTTGCAATGGAACATTGTAGCAATCACAAGTGTTATATGTTTTCATGTAGTTCTCCTCATAATAAAATCAGCAATTCATCAAATAAAATATCTTCGAGCGAAATATTAGATAACTTTAACATTTGAGAAAAAACATCATAACTTTTCCAGTTATTAATTTCTTTAATAAGTAATTCTCGCTCGTTTGTGTAGTGCTTTAACCTTTTAAAAGCAGCAACAGTTTTAAGTAGCTTTACCGCAAGGTGTTTTTCTTGCTCGTCATTTGCATTATTAAAATTAAAAATTTCAAAATATTTGCTACAAACGTCCATTATCTCTTTAGCATATTCAGGTTTATATGTTCCAAAGCTAACGCTTCCATTTCTTTGAAACCACTGTACACCAACATAATTACTGCAATAAATTTTAGGTTTTTTTAACAGTAAATTTAAATTAAAAATAGCATCTCCGTGTATTAAGGTATTTTCTAAAAAAAATAAACAGTTGTTTTTTAAAAACTGTAGCTTATATAATTTGTTCCACCAAACTGTAAAATACCTTGTAGGATAGCTATTAATATAACTTGGCAAGCTAAAATAATCTTCTTCACTTTTTATAATAACGTCACTTGGTATGTTATCTACAATAAAAACATTGCCACTTTCATCAATTCTAGATGAGCCTGTAATGGCAACATCGTAATTATCGCTAGTTATATTTTCGTATTGAGTTTGTAAATAATCGGGGTAATATTTATCATCGGCATCTAAAAATGTTACATAATTTGTAGTTGCACATTCAATGCCAAGGTTAACAGCTTTACCAATAAACCCTGTATTCTCTTTAATATCAACAAGCTTTATTCGGCTGTCTTTTTTTGCGTAAGATGAAATTATATCGCCGGTTTCATCGGTTGAACCGTGATTTATAATTATATATTCAAAATTAAAAAAACTTTGCTGCAAAACACTTTCAATAGTGCCAGCTATAGTTTTTTGTGCATTAAAAGCCGGAGTTATAACAGAAAGTTTTTTCATTTTTACCTCTTTGTTAATTATGCTTTACTATTTAAATGCATCAACTCTATTTTCGTATTCGGTAAGCGTATCTAAAGTTTTATCTTTATCCGACAAAATAATTTCTTCTACAAGTTCAGTTGGCCAGCAAATGTTTAATGCCTCATCGTCCCATTTCACACCGGTATCGTACTCTGAGTAAAATTTCTCGTTACACATATACGAAACAATCGAATCTTCTAAAACTAAGTAACCGTGTGCAAATCCTTCGGGAATATATAACTGCGAGCCACCGGGAGTTAAAATAAACGATTGCCATTTTCTATAAGTAGCAGAGTTAATTCTTAAATCAACAATAACATCAAAAATTTTGCCGCTAACACACCTAACCAGTTTTGCTTGCGGCTTTACCGTTTGAAAATGCAAAGCCCTTACAACACCCTTTTTAGAGTTAGTATAAAAAACCTCTTTAATTTCAAAATTTATATTATTACTTTCATACAATTCTTTATGAAAATCTTTTGTAAAATCACCTCTATTATCACTTGATAAAAAAGGTGTAATAATTTTGGGCGTGTCAAATGGCGAAATATCGCTAAAACAAAAGTGTCGCATATTTACTCCTTATTAATTGTAAGTTTAATTCCTTGCTTAAAAGTATAACGCGGCTTATAGTTTGTATCAGCAGAAAAATCCGATATATCAAACCATTTTTCTTCATAAAAAGTTCCGTCGTCTTCACGCTCGCCTATTCCAAGTGCAAGGCTTGGGTTTATAATATCCCTAACCTCAAGCAAAAACTCTTTTAACTCTCTTGGGTTTCCTGTTCCTATATAATAAACATTTTTTTGCAAATTGCTTGTTATTGCAAGTTTAATTGCCATAACACAATCTTCAATAAATACAAAATCTTGTAAAACGATAGCAGAGGAATAACTGGGCTTTTCCTCTTTTAACAAACTCGATATTGTATAGCTCATAAGATTTCCCGTTTCGTTGCCTTTACCGTAAATGTTTCCAAGCCTTAGCCAGGTAAAATCTATTTCAGAGTTTAAGCACTCTATGTCAGCCATTTTATAAGCAGCTGCTTTTGCCGCGGCATACATCATATTTTGGCTTGTTATATTAGCGTTATCTTTTTGTATTAATAGCTCCGATATTGTTCCGGTTGCTATTATTTTTTTACACTTTATAAGTTTTAAAGACGTTATGCAGTCCAAAAGACCTTTAATGTTTTTTATTTGCATTTCGTACTTGCTTCTATTTACTCCCGAACTTCCGTCCCAGCTTAAATAAACAGCAGCATCAATATCGATATGTTTAACCATATCACAAAGTGCAATATAATTGCTCATTTCGCACTGCACAACTTCTAAATTTTTATTATACAATTGTTTTAAATTCATTATTGCATCATTATTTATATTTCTTGTTACTGCAATAACTTTGTTGTTATCTTTTAAAAGGTTTTCTACAAGAGATTTTCCAATAAATCCAAAAGCGCCTATTACTATAACTTTAGCCATAATTCTCCTACCTATATCCAGTTTGGGCTACTTGTTTTCAAGTACAATTCCAGGTCTTGTTTATCTTTCATAGAGTCTACACAGTGCCAGTAGCCTTTATGTAGGTAAGCTCCCAGTTTATCCATTTCAGCTATTTTCTCAAGCGGATATCTTTCTAGCACTTCATCGTCACTTCGTATATGAGAAAATATTTCAGGCTCCATAACCATAAAGCCACCGTTTATCCAGTCCACATCTTCTTTTGCTTTTTCAGCAAAGCGTACAACTTTGTTATTTTCATTAATATTAAGCACACCAAAACGACCTTGTGGCTTTACAGCTGTTAGCGTTACAAGGTTTTTTTCATCTTCATGAAATTTAACAAGCTTTGATATATCCACATCGCTTACACCATCGCCGTAGCTCATTAAAAATCGCTCATTTCCAATTAATTCTTCAATGCGCTTTATTCTTCCGCCTGTCATTGTATCAAGGCCGGTATTAATAACAGTTACGCTCCAGTTCTCTGTATTATCATTTATTATAGTTGTCGATTTATCTTTAAAATTAAATGTTATATCACTATTAGAATGAAGATATTCGGCAAAGTAATTGTTTATCATATGGTGTTTATAACCTGCACAAATAATAAACTCATCATATCCAAAACGATAAAAATTTCTCATAACATACCACAACAATGGGCGATTGCCAACTTCAATCATTGGCTTTGGTTTACTAGATGACTCTTCGCTTATTCTTGTTCCGTATCCACCTGCTAAAAGTACTACCTTCATTTTTACACCTCTTTATTATAGTTCTCCACAGTTTCTTTAATTGCGGTTTCTAATGTATAGCTAGGCCTCCACCCCAAATTTTGCAGTTTTTTAGATGTCGTTGGCATTATAAGTGTTGGTAAATATCCGGTATTTTTGTTGTCACTAATATCAAATTTAACACTTAAATTAAATAAACCAGCTATATATTCAGCCAGTTGTTTTACCGACAAAGTCATATCATCATTACAAACATTGTAAGCATGGCTACTTTCTCCGTTTAAAAGTATTGCAATTAAGCCCATAGCCGCATCGGGTAAATAACAGTAAGTTCTAACTGTTTCACCTTTAGTGTGTAAAACAATGTCGTTTTTATAAACGGCAGCTTTTATAAACTGCGCAAACATTCTATTGTCATTTTCTTGAATAATGCCACCAAAAACTTGTGATATGCGAGCTATATTAACGGGTACGTTTTTTTCACTTGCGTATGCAATGCACATAGTTTCGCACATTTTTTTTGATTGTGCATAACTGCTTCTTGCAGTTAATATATCCATATACCCATAGTCATCCTCAGAAATAACATCAGCACCAAAATTTTTTATTCCATAAACTTCAATAGATGAAATGTAAAGAAATTTTTCAACATCCTTATCTTTTGCAAATTCTAAAATATTTTTTGTACCTATTAAATTTACGTCTATCGTCTTTATAGGCTCAGCAATAAACGTTTTCGAATCGGTTATACTTGCTGCATGAATAATATAGGATACTTCTCCGCTATATTTTAGCGGAGTTCTTACATCTTGCTGTACAATACTAACGTAACTTAAATTTTTAAACAATTTTTGCGCCTTGTTTTTATTTGTGGTTAACGCAACAACCTTACAATTAAATTTAGCTAAAAATAAAACCAGGTAACTACCTATAAATCCGGTGGCACCTGTTATTAATATAGTTTTCCCTTTTAAATTGTTTTCAGTTATCATTTTTATTTCTCATTATTTCTTCACTATATTTGTTGTAAAAGCAAACAGCATTAAACACATCAACATCTTCACGAGTTGTAATTTTAAAATTTTGCTGTCCGTTCACTACAGCTCTTATAGGTAAATTAAGGCTCATAAAAAGGTGATCGGTAGATATACAGTTGTTTAAATTTTTTTCATCGGCCAAATTAAAAGCTCTAAAAAGAGTAGCATATTCATACGCTTGTGGCGCTTGAGCTCTGTACATTATATAAGGCGGCTGATGCTTTTCAACATTTTTGCCATCGGTACAAATAAACATTGATTCCATAGCTTGTGCACAGGCAACAGCTGCACCAAATTTTGATGCATCGTTTATTGTTTGCAACAATGTTTTCTCTGAGAACATAGGCCTTACAGCATCGTGAATAACTACAACATCTCCGGGCTTTGCCTTTTCGCTTAAGGCTAGTATGCCATTTTTAGTAGAAAGATGGCCATTAACGCCACCCGTTACAATTGTAGAAAGTTTTGTAATATTATACTTTTGTGCAATTTCAAGCATATAATCTTCCCAGCCCTCAAGGCACGAAACAATAATATCATCTATAAACGCACTTTCCTGAAATATTTCTAGCGTATATATAATAATTGGTTTACCTAATATTTCAATAAACTGCTTTGGGCAATCGGAAGGCTGTACCCTTACACCGGTTCCCCCCGCTTTTATAACAACATAGTTCATAAAAACTCCTTAAGGCTATGCACTAAAGTGCATATAGCACTGTTTCTAAAATTCCAAGCGAGTAGTGTCGCAAATAAAATGTGTAGTCCTTATTTAGGTTGTGCAATATTTCAGGAATTTGAATAATATCTAAAGGCTTGTGATAAACACAAACAGACATTTTAGGCTTGTGCTTTTCAATAATTAACCTCGCTCCATTTATAGCGTCTATCTCTGCGCCCTCAATGTCCATTTTTATCCAAGTAATAATTTCATCAGGTAGTGCTGTGTCTAAAGAAACAACATTTATTGTGTTTGTATTATTTCCTGATATATGTGAAGAACCTGTCGATTCAAAAGAAAAGCTAAGGCGCGTGTTTTCACTCCAAAGTCCTGAATTTATAACTTCTATATTGGCATAATCTCGCAATTTGTTAATGCAGTTCTCGTAATTTTTTATATCCGGTTCAAACGCATAAATTTTTTTATAATTGGTATAAGTTTTTATAAAATCAATACAATCATCACCGTTAAACGTTCCTGCGTCAATAAACACTTCTTCTTTTGATGTTTTAATTTGAGGAAGGCTAAAATACTGCCTTTGCATATCAAAATTTGTAAAAATTATACTTTTTTTGTCAGCTCCAATTTTGTATAATTGTAATTGTATTTCTTTTATGTAACTTGGTATAGAAGTTCCTATAATAAATGCATACTCATCTATTGTATCGCCCAAAGAGTTAACATCTATAAACGGAATATTATGAAAAAAGGAACTTTTATTTGCACCGTTAGTATAATGAAAATCTATTTTTAAATTTAAAAAATTAAAAAAGTTGTAAACTTCTTGCCCAATTGCACCTATGCCAAATAAAACTACTTTTTTATTAGAAAAATTTTTTATAACATTTAAAAAAGATTGTCCGGTTGCACTTTCATAAGAAAGCAAGCTTAAGTCGGCTATATATCTGTAATTGTTTGTATTAGCATATTTAGTTCTTAAATCAAATATTTTTTCAGATAACTTATCGGCAAAAATCATATTGTATCACTTTCAATTTTTTTAAGATATTCATTTATTTGTGCCTGAGTTATTTCTATCATATTCATACACTTAATGTCACATTTTGTCCACTCAACAGTTTTAGTAATTGCCTCTTTTGCGCTCCAAATGCTTTTCCATTTAGAATTTGTTTTTAATTTAGTGCAGTCAAGTTTTAAAATATTAGCTTCGTGTTGGCTTTGCGCTACATCTAAAACTTTATATTTTAAATTTTCACCCCAACTATCGCAAAATTCTTTTGCAACTGTTAATGTAGATATGCAATCGGTAATTTCGGGTCCAATGTTATAACTTCCTTGAAATTGGTGATTTTTAAATTGCTCCATTCCTATTAACAAGTAAGCATATAATGGCTCTATAACATGTTGATACGGACGAATAGAACTAGGATTTCTTAAAATTATATCCTCTTTATTAGTTCCCGCTCTAATACAGTCGGGTAAAATTCTGTTTTCAGAAAAGTCTCCGCCACCTATAACATTACCGGAACGCGCCGTTGAAACAGGAATGTTTAGACTTTTAAAAAAACAACGAATATAACTTTTAGTTACCAGTTCCGAGCAAGATTTACTGTTAGAATAAGGGTCAAAACCGTCTAAATTTTCATCTTCTCTATAGCCCCATATCCACTCTTTGTTCTCGTATACTTTATCGGTTGTTATATTAACAAAAGATTTAACACAACCAGAAAGCCGAACAGCTTCACAAATATTAACTGTACCCATTACATTAGTTTCATATGTGTAAACCGGGTTATTATATGAATCAAGTACTAACGGCTGTGCTGCTAAGTGAAAAACAAATTCAGGCTCTTCTTTTTTTAAAACCTCAGTTAATTTATTTAAGTCTCTTATATCATTAAAATAAGAGGTCATTGTTTTTTCCAAGTTTAGTTTATTAAACAGTTTTTGAGACTCTGTTGGTTTTAGTGAATATCCTACAACATTTGCGCCTGCAGAAATTAGCATTTGTGCAAGCCAGCTACCTTTAAAGCCGGTGTGGCCTGTTATTAAAACTTTAGTTTTGTTGTAATCACTTAATTTAAACATCTAATGCTCCTTGTTAAAAGTGCAATTTTAAATCGGCGTAAATATATTAATATTATATCGACAATAATTGAAAAATAATAATTAGTTAATTATAAAAAATAAGTAAATTAACATTTATTTTAACTGCTATTATTTTAACAGAATTTATATGAAATAGCAATTGCAATTCAATTATTTCAAACAATATATCGAAATATTATATTGTTTTGATGTAGCGGATATAAATATTTAACCTAAAATATTTATGTTTAAATTGTAACTAGGCACACCAAACTATAAACCATGCGTAAAAAATAAAGCTACTGCAAATTTTACACAATTAAAATATTTAAGCTTTTTAAAATTAAAACAAAAAAGTCTTACCGTAAACATTAGTTTTAGGTAAGACTTTTATAGTAGCAAAATTTACTAACTCACTAAAAAATTATCATCAGAACATTTCTTTAACATACTGAGCAACACCATTTATTTTAAAAACATTTTCGTTTAAAAATAACACCATAAAATTTTCACTCGGCACATCAAATGGTGCCAATATTCCATATTGGTTTGCGGGTTTATACCCTACTCTTTCATAATACTTTTTACTGCCCAAAACTACCGAAAATTCATAGCCCATTTCTTTTGCTAACTTATGTGCCTTATTCATTAATGCTGTGCCCACACCTTTTTTTTGTTGTTTAGGCAATACGGAAAGTGGTGCAAGTGCAAGCCCTGTTTTTTCGCCTACCTTAACTTCTGTAAACATAATATGACCTATTATTTCGTCATTTTCCTCAGCTACCAGTGCAAGTTCTTTTACAAACTTGCTACTTAATCTAAGTTTGTCCACCAAATTATATTCATTTCCATCAGAATGTTCTGCGCCTTCAAACGCATTTTTCACTACTTCTTTTATTTTTATATAGTCGTTTTGTTTTTCTTGCCTTATTATCATTTTGTTTCTCCATTTTTTAACTAATTGTTGCTTAATTCACTTATGTTTATATATAGCCTTTTTACATTAAACTTTAAAATTTACTTTATACTATTGTATTATAAATTGATTTTCTTTATTGTAAAGTGTTTTATAGCCTAAATTTAGCGATAAATAAACAGAAAGAGAAACCACTGCTGCCAAACAAATATTTATAGAAATTTGATATAAAATTGCGCTTGTTGGCGATTCGCCCGATAATATTTGCCCTGTCATCATTCCGGGAAGAGACACAATGCCCATTCCTAGCATTGAGTTTATTGTTGGTAGCAGCGCTGTTTCTAGCGCTGTGTTTACAAAGGGTTTTAATATGTTGTTAGGCTTTGCACTTTGGTTTAATAATACTTCTATTTGAAGTTTGGAATCTTTAATTTTAGACATAAAAGTTTTAACACCAAGAGTGATACCGGTCATTGCGTTGCCTATTATCATTCCGCTTATCGGTATTGTGTATTGAGGGTTAAAAATACTTTCGCCCACTACAACAGTTATAAAAAACAGCACAATTATTATAGCCGATATACTTATAGAACCTGCTATTATTAATTGAAATTTGCGGTTAAGCCCCTTATTAACAGATAGTATTCTATAAACTGCAAACATACTCATAAGCAAAACATATGTGCATACGAAAATAGGTGACGGGTTTTCAAAAATATACATTAATATATAGCCGGCAAGCGTTAGCTGAATCGTCATTCTAACACTTGCAATAATTAGTAGTTTTGTTTGGTTTATTTTACTTGTTTTCATTATAATTGCTATTATAATAAGCAATAAATATATTAATGTAAAATTAAAAATGCTAATTTGTACCGCATTATTCATTTAGTTTTCCTCTACTTAAATTTATTGTATTTTCTGCAAATTTTTTTGTAAGGTTATTGTCATGACTAATTACTATTAACGTTTTGCCGTTCTCTTTAGCATAGCAAATAATATTTTCAAGCACCTTAACAGCTAGTTTATCATCTAGTGCCGCCGTCGGCTCATCCAGCATAATAACATTGCTTTTCATTGAAAGACAAATTGCTATATAAACTCTTTGCCTTTCACCTCCGGAAAGAGTATCGCACAAACTGTCCGGCGCAAAATTCGCCTCAGTTAATTTAAGAAAATAATTCATTTTTTCTTCGCTTAAATCAGTTATCTCGCAATATTTATAAAAAAGCTCAAAATTTTCTTTTATAGTACCACTAAATAAAAAGGTCGTTTGCGAAATTAGCTTTATCTCTTTGCGAAGTGCTATGCTATCAATTTCTAAAATAGGCTTATCTTCGTACAAAATTTCGCCACTTGAAAAATTTTCAGTGCGATTAAATAATTTTAGTAACGTGCTTTTTCCACAGCCGCTTTCCCCCATTATAAAATTAATTTTTAATTTTTTTATGTGAATATCATTGTAAAATATAATATTTTTAAAACTTAAGTTTTTTGTTTTTAACATAATATCTCCTTGATTTTCCTCAATTTTAAGTGTATAATATTAATATCGATATTAGATAACGAATGTCAATATCGATTTTCGTTATAGTCATAATAGCATAAGGAGAAATAAAATGCAAGACCCTATTTTGCGAAAATTATTTTTAGGTTTTATACAAATTCATATTTTGCATCATGCAAAAAAAGAGCCTATTTTCGGCTCTTTTATGATAGAAGAACTTAAATCTCATGGATATGATATAAGCCCCGGAACACTTTATCCTATTTTTCATAACTTGGAAAAGGCAGAGCTTTTAACAGTTGAGAGCGTAAATGTTGAGGGCAAACTAAGAAAATATTACTCCATAACTGAAAAAGGAAAAAAAGTTTTGGTAGAGGCTAAAAACAAAATTAAAGAGTTAACACATGAATTATAATTTTTATTTTTGGCAATTTACAACTTTTTACAATATTATTGACACATAATGCTTGTACGCTGCAAAGCATTTTAAGTTTATTTACAAAGCGTAAATTATGTGATATACTGTAGCTAATTTAAATTGAGGTGCAATATGGAATTTAAAAGAGCGAGAAAAAAAGAACAGTTTGAAGAGCGCGAAAACGATATAATAAATGCCGCTATAACAATATATGAAGAATTTGGGTTTGAAGAAGTTACATTTAGTAAAATATCTGAAAAAACAATGTTTACAAGACCTACTATTTACTCTTACTTTAAAACCAAAGAAGAAATAATGCTAAAACTTACCGAAATTTACCTTAAAAAATTTTTAGCATGTTTTGAAGCCAAATTTGACAATGACTGTATAAAAGATGATGAATTTGTGGCAAAAGCACTTACAGATACTTTTATGCAGGTGTGCGAATTTATTCATTTATACACAGTTCTTTACTCTATAATTGAAAAAAACGTATCGGTATTGGCCTTATCTCAGTTTAAGCGAAATGTTATTGTTCATCAAAAAGCACTTGCAAAGATATTAAAGTGTGTATACACAAAGTCTAGTGATGAAGACATATTTAACTTTTTAATTTTTTGTTTAAGCTTTGCAAGTGGAATTTGCCCTATGAGCGAAGAAAGCGAAATTCAAAGGCAAGCAATAGAGTTATCTGAAATTGGTTATAAAACGCCTAATTTTGAGAAATTTTTTACAGATACACTGCTAATTTATTTAAAAACCTTAAAAAGATAGTATAAATAATTTTCAGTATTATTTATTTGCATATTTGGCGGTTGCCGCGCGAGCGGCAAGCCAGTGGCAAAAAAAACGCACTTGTTAATTTTTAAAGTTAACAAGTGCGTTTTTTGGTTATTTATTGTAAGCTTATTGTTTACATTTTAACTTTAGCGCTATTTATGTAGCAAAACTCTACATATCTATAGCAGCTTTAACAAAACCCAAAAATAAAGGGTGGGCTTTGTTAGGCCTGCTTTTAAATTCAGGGTGATATTGTACAGCTATAAAAAATTTATTTTTTGGCAGTTCAACACATTCTACTAATGTGCCATCAGGCGAAACTCCGCTTAGCAACATTTCGTTTTGCAAAAATACATCTCTGTAGTTATTGTTAAACTCAAATCTGTGCCTATGGCGTTCTTTTATTAAATCTTCACCATAAAGTTTATTTAAAAGGCTACCTTTTTCAGTTTTGCAATCAAAAGAGCCAAGGCGCATTGTTGCACCTTTTTGTGTTATGTTTTTCTGGCTTTCCATAATATGTACAACTGCATGTTCGCAATTTTCATCAAATTCAAGTGAATTTGCATGTTGTAAATTACAAACATTTCTTGCAAATTCTATACTTGCAATTTGCATACCAAGGCAAATGCCCAAAAATGGAATATCGTTTTCTCTTGCATATTTACATGCAATTATTTTACCCTCTATTCCCCTATTGCCAAAGCCTCCCGGTATAAGTATTGCGTTTACATTTTTAAATATACTCTCTGCCGAATACTCCGTTATATGCTCGCTGTCAATCCATTTAATACTAACATTTGTTTCGTAAAAACAACCCGCATGGTTTAGCGCCTCTACAACAGAAAGATATGCGTCGTGCAATGATATATACTTGCCCACAAGCGCAACCGTTATTTGCCCTGCAGCGTTTTTTTGCTTTTGTATTATTTTGCTCCACTGTGTTAAATCACAGTCATCTGCTTTTAAATTAAGCTCTCTGCACACAACGCTATCCAGCCCTCTTTCGTGTAGCATAATAGGTGCTGCATATAAATTATCAAGTGTAGAATTTTCTATAACACAATCAGGTTTTACATTACAAAACATAGCTATTTTTTCAAGTATGTTTTTGTTTATTGGCTCGTCTGCCCTTGCAATAATTATATTGGGGTTAATACCTATGCTGCGCAGCTCTTTAACCGAGTGCTGTGTAGGCTTAGATTTATGCTCGTTACTTCCCTTTAAGTATGGCACAAGTGTTACATGAATAAAAAGGCAGTTTGCAATACCAACTTCTATAGATATTTGACGTATAGCCTCTAAAAAAGGCTGACACTCTATATCGCCTATTGTTCCGCCTATTTCTGTTAGCAAAACATCTGACTTGCTGTGGTTTGCACCCTCATAAATAAATTTTTTTATCTCATCTGTTATATGTGGTATAACTTGAACTGTTTGTCCTAAATATTCGCCCCTTCGCTCTTTGCTAAGTACTGTATCGTATACCTTGCCCGATGTTAAATTAGAATGTTTAGATAGGCTTTCGTCAATAAACCTCTCGTAGTGCCCAAGGTCAAGATCTGTTTCGGCTCCATCGTCGGTTACAAAAACCTCTCCGTGCTGAAGAGGGCTCATTGTTCCGGGGTCAACATTCATATATGGGTCTAGCTTTTGTGCAGACACACTTAAATTGCGCTGCTTTAAAAGCCTTCCTAAACTTGCCGCTGTTATGCCTTTTCCAAGGCCCGAAACAACCCCACCTGTTACAAAAACAAACTTCGTCATCTTAAAACTCCAACTCTCTTATTAAATTCAATTTTCATACATCTTCAATATATTTTCTGCAACTTCTCGCCTAGAGCTTCTCATATCCATTGCGTTTTTCTCAATATGTTTGTGTGCTTGTTCTTCGTTCATATTTAAATGCGTTATAAGTACAAGTTTTGCTCTGCTAACTATTCGCACATCTTCTAATTTTTTTGTAAGTTTTGTTGTTTTCTGATTTAAAGTTTTCATTCTGTAATAAACCGCTTTAGAAAGTTTAAGTGATGAATAAAGCATGCTTTTATTAATGGGTTTTGACACAGTGATAATTCCGTGCCGTTCTAGCTTTTCGCTTGTATAATCGTATAGCTCGCTTTTTACAAAAAACACTACTTGGCTTAAATCGTTTTTAATTAGTTCAGTCGCCAAATCTTCGCCCGATTCGTTATGGACAGGGCTGTTTATAATATATAAATCAAAGTTTTGTTGCAATATTTTTCTGCGAGCCTCACCGCATGTGTTGGCTAAAGTTACTTTTTTTATAGATAATGTTTTTAGTATTTTTATTATGGGCTCGCTGTTTTTATCTGTGTAAGAAACAATTAAAGCGCTCTCCAAAAAACTACCACCAATCTTTTACAATTTATTAAAATAAGTTTTTATATAATATGTTTGTTTATCGGTCTCTTTATTAAAGTGCTCAACCTCTGCTTTTTTAATGGCAATATACTTTAATAGCAGCTTTTCATTAATATTTTCTTTTACAAACTCACTGTTTTGAGCATGCTCAATCGCCTCGCATAAGCTCATTGGTAAACTGCTTAATTTTTCTTTGTTTTCTTTCGAAAGTTCAAACAAATTTTCATCTACAGGCGGCATTATTTCAAGGCAATTTTTAATGCCATATATGCCTGCATTTATAATAAGTGCAAATGCTAAATACGGGTTTAGTGCACTGTCGGCACTGCGCAGTTCTATTCGCTTTGTTTTGTCGCTTGCAATTGGCAACCTAATTAGCTGAGAGCGGTTTTGCTTTGACCATGAAATATATCTAGGCGCTTCAAACTTGCCAAATCTTTCGTAAGAGTTATTATTAGTGTTCAAAAACAATGTTATATCTTTAATTTTATCCATAATTCCCGCAATAAAATATTTTGCATATTTAAAGTCTTCACTGCTTTCATCACCAAATAAATTAATATTATTTTTGTAAAGCGACATATTTATGTGCAGCCCATTACCACTTTTATCTTCTATAGGCTTTGGCATAAACGAAGCAAAAAGGCCATTTCTTGTTGCAACAGATTTTACAACAGACTTAAATGTAATTAAATTATCTGCACTTGTTAAAACATCGCTAAATTTAAAATCTACTTCGTTTTGTCCGGGGCCTTGCTCGTGGTGCGAGCGCTCGGGGTTTAGGCCCATCTCTTCAAGCAACAGGCATATTTCGCGCCTTATATTTTCTCCTTTATCCATTGGCGAAACATCAAAATATCCGCCATTGTCTAAAGTTTCAAGTGTTGGTTTTTCGTCTTCGTCTGTTTTAAAAAGGTAAAATTCACATTCAGTGCCTATTTTACAGTTAAAACCCAATTGGTTTAAATTTTTAATAGCATTTTTTAATATATATCTAGCATCGCTTTCATAAGGGGTTTTGTCGGGGTTTTTAATGTCACAATAAAACCTTAAAACAGCGTTTACATTTGGCCTCCAGGGCAAAAGCGACAATGTATTCACATCGGGAAACAAAAGCAAATCAGACTTTGTAACATCAGAAAAACCCTCAATGGCAGATGCATCAAACGAAACACCGTTTTCAAATGCACTTTCAATTTCGCTGGCCATAATAGATATATTTTTTTGCACTCCAAGTGGTGTGCAAAAACTTAATCTAATAAATTTTACATCGTTTTCCTCAATAAATTCTAAAATGTCTTTATTTATCATGTTTTATACTCCCTTAAAATAAAAAATCGCCCACCAAGTATTAGAAAGCAAAAAAAATTGCCAACCAAAATTGATGAACGCCTTTGTTCTTACTAATAATATACTATACGTGTAAAAATGTCAATTGGAATTTTTAAAAAACTTTTTTTAAAAAAACATTGACAAATAAAAATCGATGTGTTAAAATACGTGGCATAGACAACAAAGACGTTGTGAGCTTTTTAGCTTACGGCGTCTTTTTTTTATTTTTTAAGGAGATTTTATTATGAAATACTGTACAAAATGCGCTATGCCACATACAAGACCAGGCATTAGTTTTGACGAAAAAGGAGTTTGCAGTGCTTGCAACCACTACGATAACCGCAAAAATATAAACTGGGATAAGCGCTTTGAAGAATTTAAAGCACTTTGCGACAAACACCGTGGATGTAATGGAGTAGGCGGTTACGATTGTGCTGTTGCTGTAAGCGGTGGAAAAGACAGTCACTTTCAAGTTTACATGCTAAAAGAAGTAATGGGAATGAACCCAATTTTATTTAGTGTTGAAGATAATTTCCCTATGACAGATGCCGGTGTACACAATTTAAAAAACTTAAGCGAAGAATTTGGATGCACCATAATTTCGTGCAAACCTAATATAAAAATACAAAAAATATTAATGCGCAAGTTTTTTGAAAGCTACGGAAAACCAACTTGGTATGTAGACCGTTTAATATACACTTTCCCACTTCATATGGCACTTAAATTTAATGTTCCTATGCTGTGCTATGGCGAAAACGTTAGCTTTGAATACGGTGGAAATGCCGATGAAGAAACATATAGTGCAAAAGGGCAAATAGAAAACGGCGTTGCTGTAGGTATACCTACAAAAGAACTATTATGCGATGGCGTAAGCGAGAAAGACTTATCTCTTACTATTGCCCCAACAAGCGACGAGCTAGCAAAGCTAGACCCATTTTATATGAGCTACTTTTTACCTTGGAACAGCTTTAAAAACTACCAACTTGCTAAAAGCCGCGGTTTCCACGATTTAACACACGAATGGCACAGAACACATCATGCTGAAGATTTCGATCAAATAGACAGTCGTGCATATCTTGTTCACTCGTGGTTAAAATATCCAAAATTCGGCCATGCTGCCGCAACAGATTACACATCAAGATACGTTCGCTATGGCTTTTTAACAAGAGAACAAGCAATAGACATTATTAAAGAAAAAGACAGTGAACTTGATCCGCTTTGTATTAGAGATTTCTGCGAATTTTGCGGTTATTCTGAAAGCGAGTTCCACTCTATTGTAGATAAACTATACAACAAAGATCTTTTTGAAAAAGATTCTTATGGCAAATGGGTGTTAAAAGAGCCTATTTGGAATCAGCTATAAAATATTGTAACCTCACACCGATATTTTTAGTCACAAAATGAAAGAGAGTTTTAAAATTATGAGTAAATTTTTACCTATAACAGGTTATAAAAAAACATTATCGTTATACCAAACACAAACTGCTATAAGCGATATTAAAAAGATATTTCAAGAAAAATTGAGCGATAAATTAAACTTAAAAAGAGTTTCTGCTCCACTTTTTGTAGAGGAATCTACCGGACTTAACGATGATTTAAACGCTGTAGAGAGAGCTGTAACATTTGATATTAAAGAAACAAAATCTAACGCAGCTGTTGTTCATTCACTTGCTAAATGGAAGAGATTTGCACTAAACAAATATGCTTTTCCCGTGGGTGAAGGCCTTTATACAGATATGAACGCTATTCGCCGTGACGAAGAAATGGATAACCTGCACTCTATTTATGTTGACCAATGGGACTGGGAAAAAGTTATTGATGAAAAAACAAGGACAATTGAAACTTTAAAGTCAACAGTACAATTAATAGTAGATGCTATTTGTAAAACACAAGAAGAGATAAACAAAAAATATGGTTTAAGCTCTACGCTTTCAAACAAAATAAGCTTTGTAACAACTTACGAGCTAGAGGAAATGTACCCGACTCTTACACCTAAAGAGCGCGAAAACGCTTATTTGAAAGAGCATAAAACTGCATTTGTTATGCAAATTGGCGATTTGTTAAAATCTGGCGAGAAGCACGACGGCAGAGCACCGGATTACGATGACTGGGCAATGAATGGCGATATTCTATTCTGGAGTGATATTTTACAATGCGCTTTTGAGGTATCATCTATGGGTATAAGGGTAAGCCCAAAATCTTTAGACGAACAACTTACAAAGGCAAATGCAGACGATAGGCGCAAATTTATGTTCCATAAAATGTTGTTAGATGGCAAGCTACCTCTTACAATGGGTGGCGGAATTGGCCAATCTCGCCTTTGCATGTTGCTACTTGGAAAAGCACATATAGGCGAAGTTCATGTTTCAATTTGGGATGAAGAAACAATGAACATTTGTAAAGAAAATAATATTGAATTATTATAAGGAGAATAACAATGAGTAATATTCCGAATTTATTTGCTAGCAATGTTTTCAACGATGAAGTAATGCGAAACAAATTACCAAAAGAAGTATATAAAGCACTAAAAAAAAATATTGAGCTCGGCAAACATTTAGAGCTTGATGTGGCGAACGCTGTTGCGACAGCTATGAAAGATTGGGCAACTGAAAAAGGAGTTACTCACTTCACGCACTGGTTCCAGCCTATGACAGGCATTACAGCTGAAAAGCACGATAGTTTTATTTCGCCTGTAGATGGCGGTAAAATAATAATGGAGTTTTCGGGCAAAGAACTTGTAAGAGGCGAACCCGATGCATCATCTTTTCCTAGTGGCGGAATTAGAAGCACATTTGAAGCAAGAGGCTACACTGTATGGGACACTACCTCTTACGCTTTTATAAAAGACGATACACTGTGTATACCAACTGCTTTTTGCTCTTATTCGGGAGAAGCTTTAGATAAAAAAACACCGCTTCTTCGCAGTATGGAAACTGTAAATACTCAGGCTTTAAGAATTTTAAAACTATTTGGAAACACAACAGCAAAAAGGGTTGTTTCTACAGTTGGCCCCGAGCAAGAATATTTTTTAATTGATAAACAAATGTTTTTAAAACGCGCCGATTTAATGTATTGCGGAAGAACTCTTTTTGGCGCAAAACCACCAAAAGGCCAAGAGCTAGATGACCATTATTTTGGAGCAATTAAACCCAGAGTTGCAAGCTTTATGAAAGAGCTTGATGAAGAACTATGGAAGCTTGGCGTTATGGCAAAAACAAAACATAACGAAGTTGCACCTGCTCAGCACGAGCTTGCACCTATTTTTACAACTTCTAACATTGCAACAGACCATAACCAGCTTACAATGGAACTTATGAAAAGCATTGCCGATAAGCATGGCCTTGCATGCCTTTTACATGAAAAACCTTTTGCAGGTGTAAATGGCAGCGGCAAACATAACAACTGGGCTATTTCTACAGATACAGGAATTAACCTTTTAGAGCCGGGAGATACACCACACGAGAATGCTCAATTTATTTTATTTTTAGTTGCGGTTGTAAAAGCGGTAGACGACTACCAAGACCTATTAAGGGTATCGGTGGCAAATGCGGGTAACGATCACCGTCTTGGTGCAAACGAGGCACCACCTGCCATTGTTTCTATGTTTTTGGGCGACGAGCTTACAGCTATTTTAGAATCGCTTGAAAATGAAGAGGAGTACAAGGGCGCAAAAAAAATTAACATGGAGCTTGGCGCAACTGTTTTACCTCATTTCCCTAAAGATACTACAGATAGAAACAGAACATCTCCCTTTGCATTTACCGGCAATAAGTTTGAATTTAGAATGCTTGGTTCAACATTTTCAATTTCGGGCCCAAACATTATTTTAAACACAATAGTTGCCGAAGTTTTAAGCGAGTTTGCAGATACTCTTGAAAAAGCGGATGATTTTAATTTAGCGCTTACAAAACTTGTTAAAGACACTATTAAAAAGCACAAAAGAATTATATTTAATGGCAACAACTACGCTGATGAATGGGTACAAGAGGCAGAAAAAAGAGGCCTTTTAAATTTAAAAACAACAAAAGACGCTTTGCCTGAATTTATTAAACCAAAAAATATAGAACTTTTTAAAAAGCACAAAATATTTACAGAGAGCGAAGTACATGCACGATATGAAATTTTAACAGAAAACTATCAAAAAGCTATTCATATCGAGGCTCTTACATTTATAGAAATTGTATCTAAAGACATTTTAAGTTATTCTTTAAGTTTTCAAAACGAGCTACTAGATATTGCTACAAAGAAAAAGCAATTTAGTCAAGATAATACTTTGGAAGAAAACTTAATTAACAAATGCTCTGCTTTAACAAAAAACATTTACGGTTTACTACAAAAGCTAAACAGCAGTTTAATAGAGGCAAAAAGTATTGAAGATGTAAAGAAACTTGCCGACTATTACAGAGAAAATGTATTTTTACTAATGACTGAAATTAGAGTTTTAGTTGATGAGCTTGAGACAATTGTACCTAAAAAACACTGGAAAATGCCAACTTATGGAGAAATTTTATACAGTGTAAATTAAACAAAATAACAATAGCGCACAAAGAGGTGTGTTTAACTGTAAAAACGGTTAAACGCACCTTTTATTTTATATTATTAGGAGGAATTTAACAATGGAAGCAGTATTAACAGAGTTATATGGAGTGTGGTTTTTAATTGGCGCCGCTTTGGTGTTTTTTATGCAAGCAGGATTTGCAATGGTTGAAACCGGTTTTACCAGGGCAAAAAACGCAGGCAACATTATAATGAAAAACTTAATGGATTTTAGCTTTGGCACCGTTATGTTTATACTTATAGGTTTTGCCGTAATGATGAGCGAAGATTATATTTTAGGACTTTTTGGTATGCCAAATTTTGATATTTTTACAGATTATGCAAACTTTCCTTGGTCTGTATTTATATTTAACTTAGTGTTTTGTGCAACGGCTGCAACAATTGTTTCGGGTGCAATGGCCGAGCGCACAAAGTTTAGCGCTTACTTAATTTATAGCGCAGTACTTAGCGCAATAGTTTACCCTATAGAGGCAGGCTGGGTTTGGAACGCTAAAGGCTGGCTTTTTGAAATGGGCTTTATAGACTTTGCCGGTTCGGCTGCAATACACACAGTTGGCGGTGTAAGCGCAATAATAGGTATAATATTTTTAGGCCCACGTATAGGCAAATACGAAAAAAATGAAAAAACAGGCAAAACAATAATAAAGGCAATACCCGGCCACAACTTAACAACAGGTGCGCTTGGTGTATTTATATTATGGTTTGGATGGTATGGCTTTAACGGCGCTGCCGCTACAACTTTAAACGGTATTGGCGGTCTTGCATCTATATTTGTTACAACAACAATAGCACCGGCACTTGCCGCTGTTACCACTATGTTTTACACATGGATAAAAAACGGCAAACCCGATGTTTCTATGACACTTAATGCTGCTCTTGCCGGCCTTGTTGGTATTACAGCAGGTTGCGCTACAATGGACGCAGTTGGCTCTATAGTTGTTGGTGTTGTTTCGGGCTTTTTAGTAGTTATTGCCGTTGAATTTATAGATATAAAACTAAAATTAGACGACCCTGTTGGCGCTGTTGCCGTACACGGTGTAAACGGTGTTTGGGGCACACTTGCAGTTGGACTTTTTGCAGTTGACGGCGGTTTATTCTATGGCGGTGGCGTACAACTTCTTGGTGTTCAAGCCCTTGGCATTACAGCAATTATTGCGTGGACAGCACTTGCAATGACAATTACATTTGCAATTATAAAAAAAGTGCACGGTTTAAGGGTGTCGGAGGAAGAAGAAGTTTTAGGGCTTGATACAACAGAGCACGGCCTTGATAGTAGCTATGCCGACTTTATGCACATCGACATGATGCCGGAAGACAAACCTCTTGTTGCAACCCCTAGCGAAAAAGCAATACCTGTTGAAGACAACTCTAGCAAAACTTCAAAAATGACAAAGTTTGCTATTGTTACAAAACGAAGCCGTTTTGACAAATTAAAACGTGCTTTAGAAGCAATTGGTGTTACAGGCATGACAGTAACTAACGTAATGGGTTGCGGAATGCAAAAAGGTATGCAACAGTATTACCGCGGTGTAGAGGTAGAGGCAACATTGCTTCCAAAAGTTAAAGTTGAAATAGTAGTGTGCAAAATACCTGTTGACACTGTTATTAAAGCAGTTAAAAAAGCACTTTACACCGGCAATATAGGCGATGGAAAAATATTTATTTACGATGTTGAAAACGTAGTAAAAGTAAGAACAGGCGAAGATGGCTACAACGCTTTACAAGATGACTAACTAATCTTATTAGAACTGCCTAAACAACATTTCACAACTACTTATCCCAAAACTTAATAGGCAGTTTGGACTGTTTGATAAAATTTTTTTATCAAACAGTTTTTTATTGCAATTGTATTATCAATGTGATATAATGTATCAAACTTTATATTTACGACAAAGAGGTCGTGTATATTGCGCTTTTTAGCGCTCTATACGCGAGCTCTTTTATTTTTCTAGGAGGGTCAAATGCAAAAAAATACATTGTACAATAAAAATTATGAACACGATGCCTGCGGAATAGGTGCGGTTGTTTCAATCGACGGCAAAAAAAGTTATTCGGTTGTTTCAAGTGCCCTTGAAATTGTTGAAAAACTTGAACACCGCGCAGGTAAAGACGCAAGTGGACAGACCGGTGACGGTGTAGGCATACTTGTACAAATTTCTCATGAGTTTTTTAAAGGTTTAGAGTTGAGTTTTGACATAGGTGAAGAAAAAGATTACGGTATAGGTATGTTTTTTTTACCCAGTGAAAAACAGAAAAGAATGCAGACAAAAAAGCTTTTTGAACTTATTGCAGTAAAATCAGGCATAGAAGTTTTGGGTTGGAGAGACGTTCCCACTAACTCTGCCACTCTTGGAAAAAAAGCAATAGAGAAAATGCCTTATATTGAGCAATGTTTTTTAAAACGCCCATCAAACGTAAAAAAAGGCATTGATTTTGACAGAAAACTTTACATTATTAGGCGAGAATTTGAACACAGTGCAACAAACACTTACGTTGTTAGCTTATCTTCTCGCACACTAGTGTACAAGGGTATGTTTTTAGTAGAGCAATTGCGTCAATTTTACCTAGATTTACAAAGCGAAAATTATAAAAGCGCCATTGCTATGGTTCATTCTCGCTTTTCTACTAACACAAACCCAAGCTGGGAGCGCGCACACCCAAACAGGGTTATTTTACACAACGGAGAAATTAACACAATACGAGGCAACGCCGACAGAATGCACGCAAGAGAAGAAACAATGCACAGCGATGTTTTAGGCGATGATATAAGTAAAGTTTTGCCTGTTATAAATGGCGAAGGCTCTGACTCTGCTATGCTTGACAACACACTTGAATTTTTATACATGAACGGTGTAGATTTACCTCTTGCCGTTATGATGACAATACCAGAGCCATGGAAAAACAACAAGTATATGAGTAAAAGTAAAAAAGATTTTTACCGCTACTATGCCACTATGATGGAACCATGGGACGGCCCTGCAGCCATACTTTTTTCTGACGGCGATATAATGGGAGCTGTATTAGATAGAAACGGGCTTCGTCCATCTAGATATTATATTCTTGACGATAACACGCTTATTTTGTCATCTGAAGTTGGCGTTTTAGATATAAGCCCCGAAAAAATTGTTAAAAAATCTCGACTAGAGCCGGGCAAAATGCTTTTAGTAGACACTGTTAACAAAAAAATAATATCAGACGATGAATGTAAAAATTATTATGCAAATAAAAAGCCTTACGGTGAATGGCTTGATACAAACCTTGTTTGTTTAAAAGATTTAAGTATACCAAACAAAAAAACACCAACTTACACTCAAGAAACAAGAGATAAACTGTACAAAGCATTTGCATATTCTTACGAAGATGTTAAAAACAACATTTTACCTATGGCAAAAAACGGCCTTGAGCCAACATCTGCAATGGGTACAGACATACCACTTGCAGTGCTAAGCGATAAGCACCAGCCGTTATTTAGGTATTTTAAACAGCTTTTTGCACAAGTTACTAACCCACCTATAGATTCTTTGCGTGAGGAAATTGTAACATCTACAACCGTTTATATAGGTAAAGATGGCAATTTATTAGAGGACACTGCACAAAATTGCAGTGTTTTAGAAGTTAACAACCCTATATTAACGGCTACAGATTTAGCAAAAATTAAAGCCATTAATAAAAGTGGTTTTAATGTTCAAACAGTATCACTTCTTTATTATAAAAACACTTCTCTTGAAAAAGCTTTAGATCAACTTTTTGTAAAGTGCGATAAAGCATACAGCGAGGGAGCAAATATTATTGTTTTGTCTGACAGAGGTGTTGATGAAAATCATGTTGCTATACCCTGTCTTCTTGCTGTAAGTGCAATAGAGCAATACTTAGTTAAAACAAAAAAACGCACGGCTGTTTCTATAGTTTTAGAGAGCGGCGAAGTACGTGATGTACACCAATTTGCCACATTGCTGGGCTATGGTGCTAGGGCAATTAACCCATATTTGGCGCACGAGTGCATAGAGGAATTAGTAGACAAAAAAATATTAGATAAAGATGTTTTTACAGCAATTAACGATTATAATCATGCAGTTTTGCACGGCATTGTTAAAATTTCAGCTAAAATGGGTATTTCTGCAATACAAAGTTATCAATCGGCACAAATTTTTGAGGCCGTTGGCATTAACAAACAAGTAATAGATAAATATTTTACAAACACCGTTAGCAGAGTAGAGGGAATTGGCCTTAAAGAAATTGAAGAGGGTATTGAGTTTAGGCACTCTAAGGCGTTCGACCCACTTTGCCTTGGTGTGGATAATACTCTTGACAGCATGGGATATTCTAAGCTAATTAATGGCGAGGATAAAGAAGACCACCTTTATAGCCCAGAAATTATAATTGCATTACAACAGGCAACGCAAAGTGGCGATTATGATATGTTTAAAAAATATACAGCAATGGTAGATGATATTAACAAGCCACACACTTTAAGGGGTTTGTTAGCATTTAAATTTGGCGAAGGCATACCAATTAGTGAAGTAGAGCCGGCAAGTGAAATTGTAAAACACTTTAAAACAGGTGCTATGTCGTATGGTTCTATATCAAAAGAGGCACATGAGTGCATGGCTATTGCCATGAACACGCTTGGCGGAAAGTCTAACTCCGGCGAGGGCGGCGAAGATCCCGACAGACTTGGAACAATAAAAAACAGTGCTATTAAGCAAGTTGCCTCGGGGCGCTTTGGCGTTACAAGCCAGTACTTACTAAGCGCAAATGAAATACAAATTAAAATGGCACAGGGCGCAAAACCGGGCGAGGGCGGACACTTACCGGGTGGTAAAGTTTACCCATGGATAGCAAAAACAAGGCACTCTACACCGGGTGTTGCTCTTATTTCGCCACCTCCCCACCACGATATTTATTCTATAGAAGATTTGGCACAGCTTATATACGACTTAAAAAATGCAAATAAGCAAGCTAGAATTTCAGTTAAGCTTGTGTCGGAGTGTGGCGTTGGCACAATTGCAGCCGGCGTTGCCAAAGCAGGTGCAGCAGTTATATTAATTTCCGGCTACGACGGCGGAACAGGCGCTGCACCTACAAGCTCTATTTTAGACGCAGGCTTGCCGTGGGAGCTTGGACTTGCCGAGGCACACCAAACACTTATACAAAATAATTTACGCACCAGTGTTGTTTTAGAAACAGATGGCAAACTGATGAGCGGCCGTGATGTAGCTATTGCGGCAATACTTGGTGCCGAAGAATTTGGTTTTGCAACAGCACCGCTTGTTACAATGGGTTGTATGATGATGCGAGTGTGCAATTTAGATACTTGCCCTGTTGGCATTGCAACACAAAACGAATGTTTGCGCAAACGCTTTAGCGGAAAACCTGAATATGTTATGAATTTTATGATGTTTATAGCAGAAGAGTTGCGCGAAATAATGGCAAAACTTGGAATTAGAACTTTAAAAGAGCTAACAGGAAGAACAGACCTTATAAAAGTAAAAGATAAGCAAGTTACAAAACGTGCCGACCTTGTTAATATGAGCCTTATAACGTCTGATTTATATGCTAAAAGCACAGAAAAAACATTTAATAAAAACAACTTATACGATTTTAAATTAAGTGAAACAATTGATGAAAAAGTTCTTATTGGTAAATTTAAAAAAGCCATTGAAACTAAAACCAAGCACACAGAAAAAATTAATGTATGTAGCACCGATAGAACACTTGGAACAATTTTAGGTGCTGAAATAAGCAAAGTTTATAAAAATACACTTGATGATGACATGTTTACAATTGAGTGCTCGGGTGGAGCCGGACAATCTTTTGGGGCATTTATTCCAAAAGGCTTAACATTAAAATTGCAAGGAGATTCAAACGATTATGTTGGCAAGGGCTTATCGGGTGGAAAAATAATTGTAACAACACCACACCAAAGCACTTTTAAAGCCGAAGAAAACATAATTATAGGCAACGTTGCACTTTATGGTGCTACATCTGGCGAGTGCTATATTAACGGTATAGCAGGCGAACGTTTTATGGTGCGAAACTCTGGTGCTACTGCTGTAGTTGAGGGCTGCGGCGACCACGGCCTAGAGTATATGACAGGCGGTAAAGCCGTTATACTAGGGGCTACGGGCAAGAATTTTGCAGCCGGAATGAGTGGCGGTATTGCTTATGTGCTAGATATTAAACACGATTTATATTTAAAGCTAAATAAAGAATTTGTTACCATGTATGAAATTACCGATGAATGCGAAGTTGATGAGCTAAAAGCACTTATAGTTAAGCATTATGAAAACACAAAATCTGAAAAAGCAAAACATGTTTTAGATAATTTTGAAGATATCTTACCTCATTTCAAAAAAATAGTGCCTAACGATTATAAAAAAATGCTTAAATTAATAAGCGAATTTATTGAAAAGGGTTTAAGTGTAGAAAACGCACAACTTGAAGCTTTTACAAAAGCAGTAAATAGAAATTAGGAGAATATGATGGGTAAAATTACAGGTTTTATGGAATATACAAGAAAGTCTAACGAAAAAATCCCTGTTAAAGAGCGCATTTTAAATTTTAACGAATTTTATAACATTAACGACAAGCAAGAGCGCATAAACCAGGCTGCTAGGTGCATGAATTGCGGCGTGCCTTTTTGCTCGAGCGCTATTGAGCTAAAGGGCATGGTTACCGGTTGTCCTTTGCACAATTTAATACATGAATTTAACGATGAAATTTACAATAAAAATTTTGAACATGGGTTATCGAGACTTTTAAAAACAAACTGTTTTCCTGAGTTTACAGGCAGGGTTTGCCCTGCGCTTTGTGAAAAAGCATGTATAAACTCACTTCACTCTGACGCTGTTACTATACATGACAACGAACTTTTTTTAATTGAAAACGGGTTTGATAACGGATACATGCTACCAAAGCCACCAATTGTGCGAAGCGATAAAAAAGTGGCAGTAATTGGCTCGGGGCCTGCCGGCCTTGCAGTTAGCGAAAAATTAAATAAGCGTGGCCACAATGTAACCGTTTTTGAGCGCGATGACAAGTTTGGCGGACTTTTAATGTATGGCATACCTAATATGAAGCTAGACAAGAAAATAATTGAACGCCGAATTGAGCTTATGAAACAAGAGGGTGTTATTTTTAAAAGTAACACCGATATTGGAAAAAACACAAAACTTGAAGAATTGCAAAAAGAATATGATGCTGTAGTTTTGTGTTGTGGGGCAAAAAAAGCAAGAGATATACAAGTGCCCGGAAGAGATGCTAATGGTATTTATTTTGCCGTTGACTTTTTAAAAAGCACAACAAGCAGCTTACTTGAAAATAATTTAACCGGTAATTATATTAATGCAAAAGGGTTAAATGTAATTGTGCTTGGCGGCGGAGATACCGGAAACGATTGTGTTGGCACCTGCGTTAGGCATGGGGCAAAAAGCGTAGTTCAAATAGAAATGATGCCACAGCCACCAAAAGAGCGCCGTAAAACAAACCCATGGCCCGAATGGCCAAAAGTGGCACAAACAGATTACGGGCAAGAAGAAGCCGCACATGTTTTTGGCAGTGATCCCAGAGTTTTTGAAACTACAATTAAAGAAATATATGAAAAAAGCGGTAAAATTACAGGTGTGCTAACTGTTAAAGTTGAATTTAAAGATGGAAAACTATGCGAAGTTGCAAACAGCGAGAAAAAATTAAAAGCAGATATGATTTTAATAGCAGCAGGTTTTACAGGATATGAGCAATACTCGGCACCTAACATAGAAATACCAAACAAAGAACGATTGTCGTATAAAACAAGCGCAGACAATATTTTTGCTTGTGGCGATATGAAAAGAGGGCAATCTCTTGTAGTTTGGGCAATAGCAGACGGTATTAAATGCGCAAAAGAAATTGATGAATTTTTACTACATTGTTAATGCTTACTTTTAAAAAGCATTTTTTACTGTAATAATTGGTTAAAACTAAATTTATACAAAAAAAATCGCTAACTTCAAGGTTTTGTTCCTTGGGTTAGCGATTTCTTTTATATTGTACTTCGCACAATATAATGTATTTAAATAATTTCAGCAATTTCTTCAAAGCTCTTTTTTGTAATGGGTGGCAAGTCAAAGTTTTCATCGCCCTTGCCCACAGCTAATATCATTACAGGGGTTTCGCCCTCAGGGCGGTTAAAATAACTGCGCAAAAATGTAATAGGTGCAGGCGTATAAGTTAAGCTTTGTAGCCCCATTGTGTGAAGAGCGCTAATTAAAAAACCTATAGCTATATTTGCCGATTCGCTTACATAGTAGTTTGGTTTTTTACTTCCATCTTTACTAACTTTATAGTTTTCTTTAAACACAACAATAAGGTAGGGAGCATGTTCCAAAAATGGTTTTTCGCTATTTGTTTTTAAAACCGACAAGTCATCTGCCCAGTTTTCTGTAATGCGGCTTTTATAAAAGTTTGTCTCAACTTCCTCGCAAAGAGCACGCAACTCTTTTTTTACATTTTGGCTTTGCACCAACACAAAATGCCACGGCTGTTTGTTAGCACCGTTTGGCGCAGTTGCAGCTATCTTTATGCAGTCTTTTATAATCTCAATATCAACCGGCGCTTGGCTAAATTCTCTATACGATCGTCTTTTTTTCGCAAATTCTAAAAGTTTCTTACTGTTCATTAGTTTGCTCCTTGTAAACTATACTGTTTATTTTATACTATTAAAATAAGCAATTGAAGCCTTTTGTGCGTTTGTTCGATAAATAAATTTCTCGCATTTGAAGTGCTCTCTTAGTTCAATATAAAGTTCAATAATCATTTCAGTTGCTTTAATACAACTATCTCTATCATAACTTGCAACAGTTTGTTTTAATCGTTCAAGGTATTCTGTGGCGTCAAATTCTATTTTTCTTACACCTCTTGGCAAATGCCCACATTTCATAAGTGTAAGCGAACCAATGACATTTTGCCTTAAAAATGATATAAAATCAATAGTTTCAAATAGTTCGCCACGACCAATTTTCAGTGCCCCATAATGAACCCAAACCCAAAAACGGTCTTCAATCCATTGTAAGTCGGGAGTGGGAAAATACGCCTTACTTTTTTTCATTTCTTCATCAATTAAATTTCCTTGTTGCCACAAAATTGCAGGGTTTTCAACTCGCTTGTTAACATCATCAAGTTTAACAAACTTAAAATCAACATGAAGTGTATTTTCTTCATAAAGGCAAATTAAAAGCCGTGGTTCTCCTACGTGCTCACCTGTAAAAGCAGATAAAACATTGCCTAATGAGCCAACAATGTCAAAGCGCTTAGCCAAAATTTCGTCATAGCTATCATTTGTTGATACTACCACAAAATCAATATCTGAAAACTCGTCCATATCACCTGTAATAAACGAGCCTCCTGCAAGTATTCCAACTATTCGTTTATCTTTTGATAGCGTATTTATTGTATGTTTTGTGAATTGTTCGTGACTATTTAACACAAATTTTTCCTTTATAATAAAAAAAATATTAATTAAGCATTTATAAATAGCTATACTAATATATAAATGCAGTACACACATTATAATATAAAAAATAAAAAAGCACAATTAACAATTGTGCTTTTTTGCTTATATAAGGCATCATTTTTTATAATTTATATGTCAAAATCATTGTGCGTTTTTTGCTATCGGCAACATGCATTGCAATTTTTGTAAAAAGCTTTAATTTGCCCTTTATTTGCTTTGTTGCCTTAACAAAAAAGCCGCTTACGCTTATAATCTCGGCAGATGATTTTTTTGCAAATTCCTCAGGGTCATCAATGCAAAAATACATCATGGCTTTTTTATTGCCTGTTTTTTTAACGTAATTTTGTGCATACTTTAAACCAACAGAGTTTGTGGCATCAAAAAGTAGATAAGCATTTTTAAATTCGCCTTTTAGCTTTTTAATAAGTGTTAAAACTTCTTGCTTAGCGGCTATTAATATTTTTTCTGTCATATCATCGGGTAATAACATAATAAGCACCTCAAATAACACTGTTATTTGAGCATAGCATATATGTTTTGGTTTGTAAACACTAATTAAAAAATTTTAACTATATTATTGTTTTTGCGTTTACTTTGTGTTAAAATAAAGCACGTGGTTAGATAACGCTAACCAACACTAACACCACCTACCTTACTTAATAAAATAAGTATACAAAAATAGAACGGAATTGATAACATGAATAAATTTGCACAATATTGTAAAAATTACCCCTTAATTAACAAAAGTATTAACGGCAACAATTTTAGTTATAGATATTTTAAAAACAATAATTCTACACAGACGCTTGTTTTACTTGTCGGCGGTATTGGAATGTCTGATTTAATTTATACGCATTTTGAAAAATTCACAAAACATTATTCGGTGTTAACGTTTGACTACCACATAGAATACAAAACAAACAAACAACTTGCGGCGGCAATTGCAAAGCTGCTTACACAGCTTAATATAAAAGCATGGTTTGTAGGGCAATCTCTTGGCGGTTTTGTTGCACAGCTTATGGCGCAAAAGTACCCAGAGGTTACAAAAGGGCTTATATTGTCTAATACAGGTTGTTTATCTGAAAATATGAGCAGTGAAGCTTACGCCTCATTAACTGCAATGCTTAAACGCACAAATAAAGCAAAAAACATGCTAAAACTTCTTCCTCTTTCTGCATTAAAAAAACAAATAAGCGGTGCGGTGTTTAAAAAATACGCCACCGATTTTAGCGAAAACGAAAGGCACCTTCTGCGTGAGCTGTGCGATATAATGGAAGAAAAACTTACAAAACAGTACGAACTGCACATGCTAAACTTGCTTGTTGATATGGAAAGCCATATGGGCATGAAAAAGGAAGAGTTTGAATATCTTGATGATATGGTTTTACTTATGCTGTCGGAAGATGATAAAACATTTACAGGCGACGTAAAACAGGCGCTTATAGAGCTTATGCCAAACCCGACAACCGTTACCGATTTAAAAGGCGGCCACCTTGCACTTATGGTAAACTGCGACAAATATGTTGATATTATAGCAAATTACATTGATAAACGCAGTTAATAGGCTTATTTTATTATGAAAAGCTTAAATATATTGAAATTGTATGTATGTACGAGCACACAAGCGGCCTTTATTACAATAATATAATTAACGTTTCTCATTTCACTTGTAAACTGTAAATAGAATAAACATTAATATATTAAAAAGCACAATTGTAAATTGTGCTTTTTTTGCAATGGTTTACCATTTAAAACCCTTCATATTTATATAAGCCAAGCTCTTGTATTTAGCAAATATATATTTCATACAAAATAGTTGCAAATTCTAAACATTTAGCGCTTTTATATACATGCATCATTTTGGCAAAGCACGTGCTAAACTATTGCAATATAATGGCACTCGTGATATACTTTTTAAAGCCTAAATACTTATGTATACGCGTTAATTTGCGACACTTTTAGCAAGAAATCGGAGATGACTATGAAACAAAACAATGCCAATGCTCCAATTAAAGTACTACACTGTGTTGCCGGCCTTGGGCGCGGTGGCTACGAAACTTTTATAATGAATATTTTTCGAAAAATTGACACTTCAAAAGTTACGTTCGACTTTTTATATAGTTTTGATGGCGTGTACAACGAAGAGATACGCTCTCTTGGTGGAAACATATATAAAATACCTTTTATTACGCAAATTGGGCCTATTGCTTATAGGCAAAGCGTATTAAAGTTTATTAAAAACCATCCCGAGTACACAATAATACACTCTCATATGGATAAATTTAGCGGCCTTATTATGAAACTTGCAAAAAGTGCTAACGTAACAACACGTATTGCACACTCGCACAGCACAAAAAACGAGGGCGGTTATATATATAATTTAGTAAAAAATTTTTACGGAAAAAGTATAAACAGCAATTGCACACACAGGTTTGCTTGCTCACAAGATGCTTACTTATGGCTTTTTAAAGACAACGAAGAAAATAAACGCATTGTTAAAAATGCAATAGATTTAAATAAATTTAAAGTGCAAGACGACCGAAATAAAGATAACTTTACCGTAATAAATGTGGGCAGATTTGTGCATGCTAAAAACCACAGCTTTTTAATAGATGTTTTTTACCACCTTAAACAAGTTGAGAGCACAGCGCAACTTATACTTGTTGGTGAAGGCGCTTTACAACCGAACATTAGGCAAAAAGTTCAAAGTTTAAATTTAGCACAAAGTGTAAAGTTTATAAACGATAGCAGCGATGTTCGCTCACTTTTATCAAGGGCAGACGTATTTTGTATGCCAAGTTTATTTGAAGGACTAGGCATTGCGCTAATAGAGGCTCAGGCGGTTGGCTTAAACTGTGTGGCATCAAGCACAATACCAAGCGATACAAATATTTCTGGTAATGTAAGTTATATTTCACTTTCAAAGCCAGCACACGTGTGGGCAAAAGAGATATTAAAGTTTAAAAGTGCACAACGCAATAATAACCACGATTTGATAAAAGCTGCAGGTTATGACGTAAATACCGTTGCACAGCAACTGCAAAATTTTTATTTAGAAAACGGATAATTTAAATGAAAATACTTTTTGTACAAGATTATATTTATTTAGGCAACAGCACTAACATAAAATTAACTGAAGAAATTGCTCAGAAATTAACTGATAATGGGCATGAAGTAAGCTACCTTCGCAATTGCGAGGACGGGGCTTTTTGTGCTGAAAATGTTTATTGCTTTACGTCGTACAAAGATAAAACTTTATATGATGTTGTAAAAAAAGCGCGCAATGAAAGTAAAAATACTTTTGGAATTACTTTAGATATTATAAAAAATAAAACTGCATTTATAAATTTATTTTATACAATTGTATTTAAAAAAAGCTACATAGAAAAAGTTCTTACAAAAGAAATAGAGAAAGTTTGCCAAAAAAAATATTTTGATGTAGTTGTTGCAACAGCTTGCCCATACTACACCGTTTTTGCGCTTGCAAACAGTAAAATCAAATCAAAAAAGGCAGCATATTTGCTAGATCCTTACTCAACTAATAAGTCAATGTCTTACGCTGTTAGCAAAAAAAGAGAAGTTGAGCTTTATAATAATATAGACATGGCGATAATAACAAATTTAATGATGGCAGAAAATAAAAACTCGCATATATCTGCTTTCAAGCATAAAATGGCACAGCTTGATTTTCCGGCAATAAAAAAGCCACCGGCTTTTACAAGCAAAGTTAATTTTTTAAACAACAACAAAATAAATTGTGTTTTTGTTGGCGGCTTATACCCCGAAATACGAAACCCTGAATATATATTAAAATTATTTACAAAGCTTGATAAAGAGCTATGCCTTTCTATTATAGGCGGTGGCAAAGAGGGTTTTGCCCCTGGCTTTTTTAGTAATTTTAAAAATATTTTAAACAACAGATTAATACTGAAAAATGCGGTAGAACCCGATGTGGCGCAACATATTTTGCACAGTGCCGACTTTTTAATTAATATAGGCAATAGCATTAGCAACCAATTGCCCAGCAAAGTGTTTGAATACATTAGCACAGGCAAACCCATTTTAAATGTATACAAAATCGACAATTGCCCCTCGCTTAAGTATTTTAATAAGTATCCACTTGCTTTAAATGTAAAAGAGGGCGATTTTTCAAAAGCAACCATAGACAAAGTAAATGTTTTTTGCAAAAATAATTTGGGCAAACAATTAGATTTTGCCAATATTAATAAACAATTTTATTTTGCCACACCCGATAGCGTAGCTAAAAAGTTTGAAGATATTTTAAAAGAGGTAGCTTTAAGTTGAAAATATTATGGTATGTAAATGTTGTTATGCCCACAGCGGCCGAACTTTTCAGCCTACAAAAAACAAATGCCGCAGGTTGGCTAATAGAGCAATCTAAAAAAATCGCACAGCTAAATAATGTCGATTTATCGATATTAAATGTGTGCAACAAAGTTAAGCAAACCGATTTTAAGTTTTTTGAAAGCGAAAATATAAACTACATTTTAACCGGTACAAATAGCTATAAATTAAACATTGAGCGCATATTGGAAAAAACAAAACCCGATATTGTGCATATTTTTGGCACAGAGTACGAATACAACACAGAGTTAGTTACGCTTTGTAAAAGCAAAAACATAAAATTTGTAGTGTCTATACAAGGTATTATGAGCGAATGTGCAAAAAGCTACATGCTAGGAATGCCAAAAAAATACAACAGAGTAGCACTTACAAGAAAAATAATGGGTAAAATATATTATGCCGACAGCATTGCCCTTGGACAAAAAGACTTTGAGCGAAGAGGCAAAAATGAAATAGATGCATTAAAAATAACAGAAAACGTTATTGGAAGAACACATTGGGATAAAGCTTGTGTTAAAAATATAAATAGCAATATAAATTATTACCATGTTAACGAAAACTTGCGTAAAGAGTTTTATACAGGTGAAACTTGGCAATATAATAATTGCCAAAAGCACAGTATATTTATAAGTCAAGGGTTTTACCCAATAAAAGGCTTTCATAGGCTGTTAAAGGTAATGCCACACCTAATAAAAAAATACCCCAATTTAAAAGTTTACGTAGGCGGTCAAAAAGCTTACAGTTTAAACAATAAGTTGTTAAATTGTTTTGTAGATTACTTTTTTGAGTACCAAAAATATATTAAAACACAAATTAAAAAGTTAAAACTAGGCGATTATATTGAATTTTTAGGCCCGCTTAATGCGCAGCAAATGAAAAGTATGTATTTAAAGGCAAATTTGTTTTTGTCACCCTCTACAATAGAAAACAGCCCAAACTCTGTGTGCGAGGCAATGATACTTGCAACACCTATTGTTGCAAGCAATGTTGGCGGCGTAGCTACAATTTTAAAAGACGGCGAAGACGGTTTGCTGTATGCTTTTTTTAATGAAGATAAAATGTTAAAATCTATTTGCTATATGTTTGACAACGAGCATGATGCCACTGCAATGGGGCAAAACGCAAAAAAACATGCACTTATAACTCACAATTTAAATAAAAACACAGATATTCTTATTGATGTTTACAAACAAATTTTAAGCAATTACAATTGATATAGTATATAACTTTAATTTTATTAAAGTAACTAATAGTATAAACGAGGCTAAAAATGAAAATTGCATTTTTTTCAAATTTTTTAAACCCACATCAGCTAGAATTTTGCCGTGAAATGGTTAAAATATTAGGGCAAGATTTTACTTTTGTTTCAACATATCCGTTTAACGAAAAAGCTGTTACAAAGGGTTTTGAAGACATAAATACTGAGTATAATTTTTGCCTTCCGTCGTATTTAAATTCAGCTAATTATGACAAAGCAATTGAATTGTTAAAAACTTGCGATGCCGTAATTATAGGTTCGGCACCCGAAAAAATGTTTAGAATTAGAATGAAAACAAATAAACTTACATTTAGATATTCTGAGCGAGCGTTTAAACCTTTAAGTAAAAACCGATACAACCCTATTGCGCTGGCATGTATGGTTAAAGGCAATACAATATACTTTAATAAACCGCTTTATTTGCTGTGTGCAAGTGCCTACACCGCTCAAGATTTTAATACAGTTGGTGCATATAAAAACAAGGCATTTAAGTGGGGGTATTTTCCAAAGGGCAGTAGCAAAACAATAGATAATTTGCTTGAAATAAAACAAAACAACAACAAAATTGTAATTGTTTGGGCCGGGCGAATGATAGCATGGAAACACGCTGAAACAGCCATTGAAACAGCAAAATATTTAAGAGATAATAATATTAACTTTGAATTGCAAATGATTGGCTCGGGCCAAGAAAAGCAAAACCTTGAAAATTTATGCCTAAAGTATAAACTGGGCACATGTGTTAAGTTTTTAGGTAGCTTGCAAAACGAAAAAGCAATAGAACATATGGAAAAAGCAGATATTTTTCTGGCTACCTCAGATGAAAATGAGGGCTGGGGCGCCGTTGTAAATGAAGCAATGTCCTGTGCGTGTGTAGTTGTAGGTTGTAAAAGCATGGGCAGTGTTCCGTATTTAATAAATAATAACCAAAACGGAATAGTGTATGATGAAAAAAACACAGACCAAATGAAACAAACAGTAGCACAAATAGTGGTGGATAAAGAAAAACGAATTTATTTATGTAAAAATGCAAAAAATACAATTGATAATATATGGAATGCGAATGTAGCGGCAAAAAATTTAGTAGAACTTACAAATAGCTTGTTAAATAAAAATAAATGTAGCACAATAAAAGAAGGGCCCTGCAGCAATGCATAAGGGTTTAAAATGAAACTTCAGTTTAAGTAAAACGGAGGAAACATGACATTTTCTGTAATAGTTCCTGTATACAATACGCAAAAATACTTAAAAGAATGCCTTGACAGCATATTAAGCCAAACATATAAAGATTTTGAAATAATTTTAGTTGACGACGGAAGCACAGATGAAAGCGGAAAAATTTGCGATGAAGCGGCTAAAAACGACAATAGAGTAAATGTAATTCACAAAAAAAACGGCGGTGTAAGCTCGGCAAGAAACGCAGGAATTGCAATTGCCAAAGGTAGCTACCTTGCTTTTGTAGACAGCGACGATTTTGTTGCCCCTTTATGGCTTGAACACATTAACAAAGAGGCGCAAAAAAATAATTGCGATATAATATGTTATATGTTTGCCCATAATGGCACTTGCAACAATATTAAAAAAAGCGGTTTTGTAGCTGTTGGAGCAGACGAGCTAAAAAACAACTTTAACGATATATACAATATTAGTATTGGTGCTGTTTGGACACAAGTATATAAAAGCGATTTAATTAAAAATAATAAGCTAATGTTTAACACCGGCATTGTGTTAAACGAAGAAACATTTTTTAACCTAGAATATTATAAAAAAATAAATTCTTTTCAATTTATAAACGAAACTTACTATTATTATCGAAAAGTAGAAAATTCGTCATCTCGCAAAGGGAATACCGAATATTTAAAAATTGTAAAAGAAAAAGTGCGTGTGTATACTAATTTTTTAAACGACATGCAATATGCCGACATTGCCCATAAAAAACCGCAAGACATGTTGCAAGATGGGGTTTATGCTTATTTTTTACAGGCGGCCATTTCTACAAACGAGCTTAACTATAAACAGCGAGTTAAAATATTAAAAGAAGTTTATTTTAATAAAGAGAATTATAACGTTTTAATGAGCGCAAAACGTTTTAAAGCAACAAGCGTTAACTTGCTTATATGTAAGGTATCTGCTATACTAAAAATGCCTTTTATTATAGCCGGTTTAAGCACATTTAAAAAATATTTTAACAGTATTTAAGGAGATTATCTTGTCCGATAGGATTGAGAATACCAAAATAAATATATTCTATTCATATGCATATCAAATAACTGTTATTGGCCTTGGGCTTGTTTCCAGGGTTATTTTTGTTAATATTTTGGGCAGCACATATTTAGGTGTCAGCGCACTTTTTTCAAGTGTGCTTGCTGTTCTTTCTTTTGCCGATTTAGGCATTAGCTCTGCGGTAGGCTTTGCGCTTTACAAACCACTTTCAGAAGACAATAAAGAAAAAATTAAATCTATAATGAGATTTTTTAAACTGGCAAACTTTGCAATAGGTACGGCAATTTTTATTTTTGGCGTGTGCGCTGTTCCTTTGTTGCCGCTAATTGCAACCAGCACAACTCAAGTAAATTATTTAACTTTATACTATCTTATTTATCTTTTAAGTACTTCTGTAACATATTTTACAAGTTATCGCACTATTTTAATTACATCAGACCAAAAAGAATATAAACTAAAAAAAGCACAAATTATTGCAACAATAACAACTTTTGCAAGCCAAATAATAATTCTTATTTTTGCTCAAAGTTATTTATTATATTTGCTTGCAGAAATGTTTTCTAAGGTTATTTTGGGCTTAGTTATGAATAAAATAGTTGCTAAAAATTATCCTTATATTTTAGAAACAACACAAAAGCTTGACCACGAAGAATTTCGATCTATTAAAAAAAATATGGTGGCTTTAATAATTCACAAATTGGGTGAAATTAGTATTCACCAAACAGATAATATAATTATTGGCGCGTTTTTAAGTATTCAATTTGTTGGAATAGTGTCAAACTATACATTAATGTTGTCTTATGCACTTTTGTTAAGCACACTTGTTATGAACGTAGCTGTGCCCAGCATTGGCAATTTAATTGCAACCGAAAGCGTTTTTGTAAGGTTTGAATTTTATAAAAAATTCCGCCTTTTATCGTACTATATACAGGGAATGCTCTCCATAGGGTTTTTGTTTTTATCTACTCCTTTATTGTATCTTGTTTTTGGGCAAAACTATGTAATGCCACAACTAGCAGTGCTTTTTATAGCGCTTAGCAAAATGATACAGGGTGAAGAAAGCGCAATGTACAGTTACAAAATTGCCTCCGGCCTTTATAGCCCCGATAAGTATATTGCGTTTATTCAAGGTATAATTAATTTAATTGTTTCAATATTAGGCGTTCAAATGCTTGGCGTTTCCGGTGTTTTTTTAGGCACTTTAGTATCAATGACTTTTGGCGCTACTATTCGATGTAAAATAATTTACTCTATTTCGTTTAAAGGGTATACAGGAAAAATTTATTTTGGCACACTTAGGTATATTTTATTTTTAGTTTTAAGTACTGTTATTTTATATTTTATACAAGCTTTGTTTACAATAACAACACTATTTAGTTTTATAATAATGCTTATGCTTTGTTTAATTGTACCAAGTTTAATTTTTATAATAATTTTTTATAAAACAACCGAGTTTGAATACTATTTAAACACAATTTTAAACAAGTTAAAAAGCATTTTTAAAATAATATAACAAGCAATTACGCTAAATTTGCATTTTTTGCTTTTTATGTTTTGTTAAAAGTTTTTTAAGGATGGAGAAAATGTTTTGAAAGACAAAATAGCACCTTTTTTTAGTTTAAAAACATTTATTATCGCTGTTTTTTTCGTGTTTTTTTACACAAATTATTTAAAGCAATATTCTTTTCAAAGAATGACAAACTACCAAAACAATTATTTTATTTATTTGTTTGCGGCAATGGCGATAGTTTTTATTTTTTACTTTTATAAAAACTTAATAAAAACTAAAATAAGTGTTTTATTTGTAAGTTTTTTACTGTTTTGTTTTTTAATAACAATTATTAACGGCAATTTTAGTTTAATCAACACAATTTTTGTTTTTATATACGTATTTATATTGTTTTTTATACCGTATATTTTGCAAAGCAAAAAGTATGTATTTTTTATTTGTGCACCATTTGTGCTTTTAAACTTACCACTGGCAATTATAGGCATATATACTTTTTTAACCGGAAATGTTGTATATTCGGGCGTAACAATTTATAACCCGCAAAGGCTTTTAGCCCACGGCCACCCAAATGCAAGTGCTATTTGCTTTATAATGTGCATTATATTTTTAATTTTGATGTTATGTTATTCAAAAAGCAAGTATTTAAAACCCGTAATTGTTTTGTTAATACCTGTTTTTGCTATTGCGGCTTCCCTTACAAAATCTCGCACTATGAACATTAGTTTCAGTTTTTGCCTTGGCTTTGTTGTCGCCTATTTTTTGCACAAAAAAGTTAAAGTTAAAAAAATAAACAAAATGGTTGTATTTGCAATTTTATTTATAATTATTATGGGCTTAATGTTTGTTGTGCTTACAACCACAGCTGCTGTATTTGATGATTTTACGAACACATTAACACCTGCAGCTGTTGAGGAATTAGATTCCGAGCCAATCAAACCGAAGGCTACGTCAACTATTGGCGGCAGAACATTGAGCGATATTATATCTTTTAATGGCAGAACAGATATTTGGCTTGATGCTTTAAGCTGCTTAACACCACAAATACTTTTAAAGGGATATAGCACAGATATTGACGCTGTATCGGAATATATAGGACATGACGAAGGCCCTCACAGTTTATATGTAACATTTTTACTTTGCCTTGGTTTGCCAGGGTTAGTATTTCTTATTGCATTTATTTTTAATATTATAATGCGCATTGTTTATAAATTGCTATGCGGGGCAAATTTTAGTTTTTTACTTATAAGCACTGTTTTTGTTTTTATTACAATAAGCGAAACCATGGAAAATATGGTATACAGTTTAGGCTATATAACTATGTTTTATATGCTTAGTGCAGGGTTTATTTACTATAAAACATCCGACTTTTCGGCAAAAAAATTAATACAGGCTTTAAAAAATATATAACTAATATTAAGGTGCAGATAACATGATAAAGAAAAACCAAAAGTTGTTAAATTTATTAAAAGCGGGTTTAGATTTTATAATTGTTACTTTGGTGTACAGCATTTCAGCATATGTTTATTTATACACTCAGCAAACACTGTTTAGCAATATTGCAAGCAATATATATATATCGGTATTGTACAGTGCAATAACAATTATACTTTACAAGCTTTTTAGCCTGTACGAAACACACAGGCTTTTAAGTTTGCGCAAAGAACTTACACTTATTTTTAACGCAAATACAGTTGCCGTTCTTTTGTTTGCCGCATTGCTTTTTATATTTAGGCTTGAAGAATTTTCTCGCGGTGCTCTTATTTTGTCTTATATTATATTAAACATTGTATTTGCAGCCGAGCGATTTACACTAAAGAAAATGCTTAGAAATTACCGCAAAAAGGGCTATAACCTAAAGCATGTTGTTGTTGTAGGTGGCGGCAAGCTGGCACAAAGGTACATTAACAATATTAAACAGCACAAAGAGTATGGCTTTAACTGTATAGGTTATGTAAGCTTAAAAAACACTGTAACAGGCGCACAGTATTTAAGTAATTACAATAACTTTGAGCAAATACTTAGCGAAAAATATATAGATGAAGTTATTATTGCGCTTGATATTGAAGATATTGGTAATATGGAAGATGTAATTTCGATTTGTGAAAAGCACGGAACAAAAGTGCAAATTATACCATTTTATAACGATTATATACCAACAGTGCCTGCAATAGATATTATTGGAGATATTAAGCTAATAAACATGCGCACAATTCCACTTGACAACGTTGTAAATGCAATGATAAAGCGTGCAGTAGATATTTTTGTTTCTCTTATTTTTATTACAGTGTTTAGCCCAATAATGCTAATTGCGTTTGTGGGTACTAAGCTAACAATAAAAGGTCCTGCCATATTTATGCAAGAGCGTGTTGGAAGAAACAAAAAAATTTTTACAATGTATAAATTTAGAAGTATGCGCATTACCGGCACCGAGGAAACGGGCTGGAGCAAAAACGATGACAACCGCAAAACTAATTTTGGCAGTTTTTTGCGAAAGACAAGCATAGATGAATTTCCGCAGTTTTTTAATGTGCTAAAAGGCGATATGAGCCTTATAGGCCCACGGCCGGAGGTGCCTTTTCATGTAGAGCATTTTAAAGAGGAAATACCGCTTTATATGGTAAAGCACCAAGTAAAACCAGGCATAACAGGCTGGGCGCAAGTTAACGGTTTTAGGGGCGATACAAGCATAGAGGGAAGAATTAAGTGCGATATTTGGTATATTGAGAACTGGAGCATTTGGCTTGATATAAAAATTATTTTTATGACAGCTTTTGGCGGAATGTTAAACAAAGAAAAACTATTGACAAAAGGTAGCGATGAAAATGCCAATTAGAGTTGCGCAGATACTTTCGAAGATGGACAACGGAGGAATTGAGCAGGTTGTTTTAAACTATTACACCACCATAGATAAAACAAAGGTGCAGTTTGATTTTTTTGTAGATGAAAACAGTGTTTTTGAAAAAAAAGACGAAGTTTTGGCCATGGGTGCAAAAATTTATTTTTTGCCGAGCATAAAAAATGTTTTTAAGTATCAAAAAATGCTTAAGGCAGTTTTAAGCGAAAATAAATATACTATTGCACACGCCCACATGAGCACTTTAAGTGTGTTTCCTATTTTTGCGGCTTACCGCGCAAAAATACCTGTGCGTATTTGCCACAGCCACTCTACAGCCAGCTGGGCAGAGCCTAAAAAAACAATATTAAAATACATTTTGCGCCCGTTTAGCAATATTTTTGCCACGCATTATTTTGGGTGCGGTACAAAAGCCGCCAAATTTATGTTTGGCAAAAATTGTTTTAATAAGCGCAATTTTTATTTGCAAACAAATGCAATAGATATGAAAAAATTTGCATTTAGCGCGCACAACGCAGAGGAAATAAGAAAAGAGTTTAATATAGGCAAAAATGATTTTGTTTTAGGTAATATAGGCAGGCTTTGCACTCAAAAAAACCATACTTTTTTACTTAAAGTATTTGCAAAAGCAATTAAGCAAAATAAAAATGCAAAGCTTTTAATAGTTGGCGATGGCGAATTAAAAGGCGATTTATGCGGTGAAATAGAGCGTTTAGGAATTAAAAATAGCGTTATACTGGCAGGCAACAGAAACGATGTGCATAAATTTTACAGTGCATTTGATGTGTTTTGCCTGCCCAGCAATTTTGAGGGTATGCCTGTTGTATTTGCCGAGTGTGTTGCAAACGGCTTAAAGTTTGTGTGTTCTGATAAAGTTAGCGATGAGGTTTTGATGTATAAAAACGCAAAAATGCTAAGCCTTAAAAGCGACACAACGGCATGGGCAAAAGAGTTTTTACAAAGCGAGCGAATAGACGATGAGCGCACCATTAATAAATATGATATTGCAAGTGCCGCAAGTGAGCTTTGCAAAAAATATATAAATTTAAATGCAGGGAGCTAGCTAAAAAAATTACGCTAACGGTAAACAAATGGCGTGCAGCTATAATGCAGCATATTCCAATTAACCTAAATTTTGTACAAAGATTATTAAACTATTTGTGCTGTGCACAGAATGGAGATTAATATGAAAAATAAAACTATACTTATAACAGGCGTTGCCGGGTTTATAGGCTCGTACTTGTGCAAAAAAATTGCAAGCGAAAACAGCGGTGCCAAAATAATAGGTGTTGATAATTTAAACGATTATTACGATGTTAGCCTAAAAAAAGAACGCTTAAAAGATATTGAATCTTTTAAGAATTTTTTGTTTTTTAAGGGCGATATTTCAGACGAAACATTTATAAACGATATTTTTAAAAAGTATAAGCCACAAATTGTTGTAAATTTAGCGGCACAGGCAGGCGTTAGGTATTCTATTACTAACCCAAGGGCGTATATTACCGCAAACGTAATAGGCTTTTTTAATATTTTAGAGGCTTGCCGCCACAATAGCGTTGAGCATTTAGTTTATGCGTCGAGCTCTAGCGTTTACGGCAGCAACAAAAAGGTGCCTTACTCCACAGCCGATAAGGTAGACAACCCTGTATCTCTTTACGCCGCAACAAAAAAAAGCAACGAGCTCATGGCGCACTCTTATTCAAAGCTGTACGGCCTGCCAACAACAGGCCTGCGTTTTTTTACTGTTTACGGCCCAATGGGTCGCCCCGATATGGCCTATTTTTCGTTTACACAAAAAATGGTTGCAGCAAGTAGCATACAAGTTTTTAATAACGGAGATATGTACCGCGATTTTACATATATTGACGACATTATTGAGGGTGTGTATAAAGTAATGCATAAAACGCCCGCACCAAACGAGGAAAACGTTAAATACAAAGTTTATAATATTGGAAATAATAAGCCCGAAAAATTAATGTATTTTATTGAAACTTTAGAAAATGCACTTATTAAACACGAATTAATTGCAAGTGCATGCAAAAAAGAATTTTTACCAATGCAACAAGGCGATGTATATCAAACTTATGCCGACGTTGATGAACTTGTGCGAGATTTTAATTTTAAGCCAAATACGCCACTAAAGCACGGCCTTGAACAGTTTGCAATATGGTATAAAAAATATTATAATATATAGCGGTGGTGAAAAAAACATGAAAATAGCAGTAGTTGGTACAGGATATGTAGGCTTATCACTCAGTGTTTTACTTGCACAGCAAAACGAGGTTGTTGCAGTAGACGTTGATGAAAAAAAAGTAGAGCTAATTAACAGCAAAACAGCGCCTATTCACGATGATTATATTGAGCAGTATTTGAAAGAAAAACAGCTTAATTTAGTGGCAACAACAAACATTAACAGCGCATATAAAAATGCCGATTATATTATAATTGCCGTGCCAACAAACTACAACACCAAAGATAATTTTTTTGACACTTCTATTGTAGAAAGTGTAATTAACGATATATTGCGTATAAATAGCAGTGCAACAATTGTAATTAAATCTACTGTTCCTGTTGGGTTTACAAAAAGCATAAGCGAGAAAACAAACAGCCAAAATATAATGTTTAGCCCCGAATTTTTAAGAGAGAGCAAAGCTTTGTACGACAATTTACACCCATCAAGAATAATAATGGGTGTAGATTTATTGCAAAAAGAGGCGTTGGAAAAGAGCAGAATTTTTGCCGAAATGCTTAGAGAGTGTTCTTTGTTAAGAGACACAAAAATTTTGTACATGAACCCAACAGAGGCCGAGGCCGTAAAGCTTTTTTCTAACACATACCTAGCGCTTAGAGTTGCATATTTTAACGAGCTGGACACATATGCCGAGCTTAAAGGCCTTGATACAGAGCAAATTATTCATGGCGTTTGCCTCGACGCTAGAATAGGCGACCAATACAACAACCCGTCTTTTGGATACGGCGGTTACTGCCTGCCCAAAGATTCAAAGCAGCTGCTTGCAAATTACCGCGATGTACCGCAAAATATGATGAGTGCAATTGTTGAAAGCAACAGAACGCGAAAAGATTTTATAGCCGACAGAGTTTTAGAGCTTGCGGGTGGATACAGCGCAAACGGTGAATGGGACAGTAGCAAAGAAAAAGAAATAACTATTGGCGTTTATCGCCTTACAATGAAAACTAACAGTGATAATTTTAGGGCAAGTTCCATACAAGGCGTTATGAAGCGTATAAAGGCAAAGGGCGCAAAAGTTATAGTTTTTGAGCCATCCTTAAAAGACGGCGAAACTTTTTTTGGCAGTTTGGTTGTAAACAATTTGCAAAAATTTAAAAGTATGTGCAATGCAATTATAGCAAACAGATATGAGCAAGAACTTGACGATGTAGCTAGCAAAGTTTACACCAGAGATGTTTTTAAAAGAGATTAACGCTTTATAGCTACTTATTTTTAGCAGTGGCTGTTTTTAAGCTTTTACAAGGCTGCAAATTTAGTTTTTTGTACTATATTTACTTTACCGATAAAATTTAGTAAAGTTTACATTTTAAGAACGGAGCGAAATTGTGAAAATACTTTTCATAACGCCATCAAATATGTTTTCAGGTGCCGAGAGGGTAAGCCTTGATATAGCAAAAATATTAAACGCCAGCGGCTTTAATACGGCTTATGCAAGCCCAAAAGGCAAAATTGAAAACTATGTTGCCGAGTACGGTGTTAAATTTTGCCCCATGGAAAGTTTTTCTGTTAAAAATGTACAGCAAGTTTGCAATAGTTTTAAACCCGACATCGTTCACTGTATTGATTTTAGGGCAAGTTTATATGTTAGTTTTACTAAGTATAAATTTGTATCTCACTTGCACAACAACCCATTGTGGCTTAAAAGTATAAATAAAAACAGCTTGTCTATGTTATATTTTGCAAGCAAAGCGCAAAAAATTATAACTGTATCTGCGTCTGTTATGCAAGAGTATATTTTTGGAAATAAATTTTTGCACAAAACTAAAATAATAGATAATATTGTTGATACAGACAGTGTTGTTTTGCAAAGTCAAACTCCGTGCGACAAGTGTTATGACATTGCATTTATAGGAAGAATAACGCAACAAAAAAATCCTTTAAAATTAGTAGAAATAGTTGCCGAAATAAAAAAGCAAAAACAAGATATAACGTGTGTTATGATAGGCGACGGTGAGCTTAAAGATGACGTTTTAGCAAAAATTAAAGAGCTTGATTTAGAAAAAAACATAACGCTCGCGGGCTTTTTAAAAAATCCTTTTGCACAAATTAAAAATGTTAAAGTAGTAATAATGCCCTCGCAGTGGGAAGGTTTTGGCCTTACAGCAGTAGAGAGCATGGCGCTTGGCAAGCCTGTTCTTGCAAGCGCTGTTGGTGGCTTAAAAGATATAGTTAACGAAAAATGCGGCAGCCACTGCAATGCTGTGCAAGAATATGCACAGCAAGCATTGCTGCTTTTAAATAACGATGAACTTTATAGTGATAAAGCAAAAAACGCAATAGAAAACAGCAAAAAATTTGCCGACAAGGAAAAATATTACAATACTATAATTAGCATTTACAAGGAGATAAGCATTTGACTAACCCTAAAATAACCGTAATAGTGCCGGTTTATAACGTTGAACCTTATTTGAAAAAATGTGTAGACAGCATAATTTGCCAAACATATAAAAATTTAGAGATAATACTGGTAAATGATGGCTCTCCCGATAATTGCGGCCAAATTTGCGATGAATACGAAAAAAAAGATATGCGCATTAAAGTTATACACAAAGAAAATGGCGGCCTTTCAAGCGCGCGCAATGCCGGAATTGATATTGCAACCGGCGACTATATATCGTTTATAGACTCGGACGACTATATTAATTGTAAAATGTATGAATATATGATACAATGTGCAGATGTGCATACAAATAAAATTATTGTTTGTAGTTATATATTAATTAAGCATAATAAAAATACTTTTTTCGGGTGTAGTCAAAATGAAGTTTATACTAAAAATCAAGCACTTGAGTTTCTTTTTAGCGGTGGCTGGATAAATAACTTTGCATGGAATAAACTTTACCCAAAACATACATTTACAAATGTGCGATACCCTTTGGGAAGAAAATTTGAAGATATTAACACAACTTACAAAACTTTTGAGCAAAGCGAGGGTATGGTTTGCGTTAGCAAAGCTTTTTACAATTATATTTATAACGAGGCAAGCATTACCGGCAAAAAAAGCATTTTAAATGAAATTGATGCTTGTATAAATGCAATTGAGCGCTATTACGATGTTGCAAAGCGCTTGCCACAGTTTAAAGGCGTACTTTTAAAAAGTTTGTTCACAACATTTTGCCAAACAGTATATGTAAGTGCACAAAACTCTTTGTCTGCCCAAAAAAGCGCAAGACAAAACAGAGAAGTTTTAACCGGATTTATAACCGAAAATACAGCTGACATTAGTGCACACCTTGGCATAACCGATAAAATTGCGCTAAAGTTAATTAGTAAAAACACTTTAGTTTTAGACTATTTATGTTGCACAGTAATTGTATGCAAAAAATTTGCAAAAAAAATTAGGAGATAGCAACTACAATGAACGAGCCGTTAATAAGTGTAATTGTACCTATTTATAAAGTTGAAAAATATTTGACAAAATGCATAGACAGCATTATTGTTCAAAGTTACAAAAATTTAGAGATAATTTTAGTAAACGATGGCTCTCCCGATAATTGCTCACAAATTTGCGATGAATACGAAAAAAAAGATATGCGCATTAAAGTTATACACAAAGAAAATGGTGGACTTTCAAGCGCAAGAAACGCAGGGCTTGACATTGCAAACGGCGAATACATTGGCTTTGTAGATTCCGACGACAGCATACATGAGGACATGTATAAAGTATTGTACAATAACTTAGTTGAAAACAATGCCGATATCTCACAGTGTAGCATTGTTTTAGATGACAGCGAGCATACAATTGAAAAGCAAAAAACTACTATATACAGTGGCGTAAATTTTTTTAAAGCAACTGTTGAGCACAAGCTCTCTATGACAGTGTGGAATAATTTATATAAGGCTAAAATTTGGAGCGAAACACGCTTTTTAGATGGTTACTACTACGAGGATGTTTTGGCTTTTCCAAAAATAGACGCCTTTAACCCAAAAGTTGTAAAAACAAATTTGCAACTTTATCGTTACAACAGGCAAGACACAGGTATTCTTCGCATGAAAAAAAACATGCTGCATTTGCGTAGTAAAGAAAAAATTTTTGAAGTAATGCTAGGATATTTAAAAGGCAAAGAGGAATTTAAACAGCTTGCCGATTTTTATGCATGCCAAAATATACCGGCGTACAGAAGTATTATACAAAAAAACGAAAATATAACCAAAGAGCAGGCAAAAAAACATAACACAAAAATGCACACAATATTTAAGCAGCATTTTACAAATGCAAAAAAGTGCGAGTTGTATAAACAAGAGCCTTTAAAAAAGCGAATAATATGGAACATATACAATGTATCGCCAAGTTTATCAATATTTTTAATGAACTTTATTAGAAAGTCGTTTTAATTATTCAAGGAGATTTATATGAAGTTTGGGCTTTTATACTCAAAGCACACCGAAGATTTATCACAAGATATTTTGTCTTACGCTGTTATGAGTTTTTTACCCGATGATTACTGCTTAATTGACAGAGCAATACCGTCAGGCGCAAATATTACCGAAAAAACAGCCGTTATTTACAGCGGAGAAATTATTCAAAACCCTTATAATTTTTTGCCGTCTAACAACATTTATCCTCTTTTTGTTTCGTCTTACATCGAAAATTCAAGCAATATAGAATATATTAGTGGCATTAATAAAGAGTATTTAAGCTTTTATTCCCCCATTGGTACTAAAGATGAAAAAACACACAAAATGTTGCAGGCAAAAGGTGTAAATTCGTATGTTTTGGGCGACATGTTGTTGACGTTAAAAAAGCGAGATGTACAAAAGACAAACGACATTTTATTTGTAGATGTTAGCATTGCAAGCGCCGAAGAAAACGGTGCCAAAGCATTAAGTTTCACCTGTTCAAACCCAGCAAATTTAACATGGCAGCAGCGCATTTTAAACGCAGAGCAAACATTAAACAGTTTACAAGGTGCAAAGCTTGTTGTAACACAAAACGCCAATTGTGCAACTGTTTGTGCAGCACTTGAAACAAACGTTATTTTTATTGGTAAAAACAGTGCTTGTAAATTTTTGCACGGATATGAAAAAAATGACGTTTTTAGCGGTGGCAAATTAAAAGATATTGAAAAATTAACAGGTGCAATCTCAATAGATAAAACAAAAATTGAAAAAGAGCGAAGCGCTATTGTAGAAAAGCTTGAGCAATTTGTAAAGCACATGAAAACATGCAATGAAACAGACCTTGATATGTGCTTTTTTGATGAGCAAACAAGGGCAACCGAGCAGGCGTTTTACATTCAAAACTATCTTTGCAATTTTTATGCAATGACGCCTGCAACAATTGACAGGGTAATTGAAAATACAACAAGAAATAAAGCACAGCTAATTAACAAAATTACAAAGGGCAACTTAAAAAGCAGTTTTAAAACGGCAATTAAAAAGCGTTTAAAACTATAATATAAACAGAAAGTGACAAAAACAATGAAATTTGGTTTGTTTTATTGGAACGAGGCAAATAATATCGGCGATGATATTCAGGCCTACGCTACTATGAATTTACTTCCTCGAATAGACACAATAATTGACAGAGAAACGCCAAACGCTGTTAATTGCGGCGAAAACGAACACGTTGCCGTGGTGTTAAACGGCTGGCTTGCTTACAATGTGTTTAACTGGCCCCCATCTAATAAAATTTATCCTCTTTTGCTTTCTATGCACTTTTCTGATTATTTGGGCACACACTACTTAAAAGGGTTGACCGAAAAATATTTTAAACATTACGGCCCTGTTGGTTGCAGAGATGACCATACACTCAATTTAATGAAACAAAACGGCATCGACTGTTATTTTTCTGGCTGTTTAACATTAACTTTGCCACAGCAAAAAAAAGTGAGGGCCGAAAAAGAAAATATTTGTATTTCAGATATTTCGCCAAAAGCGGCGGCATATGTAAAAAAAGTTGCAAAAGATAATAACATGGACGTTTTTACAACAACACACGAGCTTAAAAATCCACCAAGCCAGCTTAGCTGGGAAGAGCGCACCTTAAATGTTGAAAAGCTTTTGGGCAAATACCAAAACGCAAAATGTGTTGTAACATCGCGTTTACACTGCGCACTGCCCTGCCTTGCAATGGGCGTGCCCGTTCTTCTTGTTTACGATGAAAACGCCGACAACCGTTTTGGCTCTTTTTTGCCGCTTTTGCGTGTTTGCACAACACAGCAATTTATTAGCGGACAGTGCGATTTTTCACTTTTAAACCCACCCGAAAACAAGCCCGATTACTTAAAAATACGCAATGCACTTAAACAAAAAGTTGCCGAGTTTGTTAATAAGGCACAAAATACACCACCCGAAGAACTTGACATGCTTTCAATTTCAAACGAGGACAGAGCATATTGGCAAGTTGAAATTATTGAGAAGATTAAAAACGATGAAAAGTACAAAAGCGAAAAATTGATAGGCAATTACTTTAAAAAAGCAGGGCTTAAAAAGAATTTAAACGTATTTTTAAACACAAGGGCAAAATTAAAAAAAGGCTTTGACGAGGGCACATTTTAATGATTTATGTAACTTTAACAGGCCAGTGCGGCAACCAAATGTTTCAGTATGCGGCGGCAAGGGCTTTGCAGCTTAAATGCAATAACACCGAAGAAATTTGTTTATGCACTGCTCAATTAAAAAAAGCAGGATACACTTATGTTTTGCCATATTTTAATATAAAAAACTGTAAAGTTAACACAACATCAATTAGCCCTGTTAAAGAGTATGGGAAATTAACTGCAAAACTGGCAATGAAAATATCTAATTTTTATGTGCATAACTGTAAAATATTTAAGCGCAACATAAACGAAAAAAAAATAATTGCCAATAAATATGCTTCAAGGTTTGGTGTTTTTCAATCGTCGTATTTAAATATTATTTTAAAGCCTATAAATTCAAATATGTTTTTAGAAGGTAATTTTACAAACAGAGAATTGCTTAAAGATATTTTACCTTTATTGAATGAAGAGTTTAAACCTAAAAAGCCCTCACCCGAAAAAAATAAGCACTTATATGAAAAGATGAAAAGCACAAATTCTGTTTGCATAACAATAAGAAATTGGACGGGCGAGCATTCAAAGCGCTTACTTTGCAAAGAGAGTTACTTTAAAAATGCTGTTGAAGAAATAAAAAAACGTGTAGATAACCCTGTGTTTTTTTTATTTTCAGATAATGTTGAGTGGGCAAAAAGCTTTTTGGGCAGCGACATAGAAATTTACGCCGAGGACGGAACTGACGATGTTGCTGAAAAGCTAAAATTAATGTCGAGCTGCAAGCATTTTATTTTAACAAACAGCTCGTTTTCATGGTGGGCACAGGAGCTTTGCACGCACGACGAAAAAATAGTTGTGAGCCCTAAGTATTGGAAACACTACGACAAAAAACCAAGCTATTTTAATGATGATAACTGGGTGTTGATAGATAATTTTAACAATTGAAATTGAGGAGTAAATGCAATGAAATTAATAGAAAAAGTATATGACAAAAATAAAGAAAAAGCAGTGGTCTCTTTAAAATTATCGGCGTTAAAAACTTTAACATATGCCGCCGACGCATTATTTTTGTGCTCTGTCGGGTTTAATAAAAGCAGGCTTAAAGAATTTCACCCACACAAAAACCCATTTGCAAAAAAATTAAAAGGCATTAGAAGAAAAGAAGTTTTTAATACGTACAACGCCATTGACACCACAGAGGCAGGCGTTGCAAAAATTAAAGACATTAAACTTGCATGGGACGAACAAATTGACCCTAGGCAAAAAATGATTGTTGCTGTATATGAAGATATACTGTGCATTTATAGCGAGTACAACGATAACTACGACAAAAGCATAGTTGATGTAACGGATACACACACTGTTGAGGGCTCGTACTGCTATGTGGACAAAGATAATGATATTGATATAACAATTAAACCCGGTATGAATGTAATTGACGCCGGCGCATGGGTTGGAGATTTTTCGGCATATGCAGCTGTTAAAGGTGCAACTTCTTATGCTTTTGAGCCCGATGTTAAAACTTTTGAATATTTGCAAAGAACAGCAAGCTATAACAAGGGTATTGTGCCTGTTCAAATGGGGCTAGACAGCGAAACAAAAGAAATAGGCTTTACGGTGGATCCAAAGGCGGGCGGCAAATTCCAAGATAACGAACAAAAAGTTGATTTTACGATTAAAGTTACATCTATTGACGACTTTGTAAAAGACAGAAACATTGACAAAATAGACTTTATTAAGGCCGATATTGAGGGCATAGAGCGAAATATGCTTAGAGGTGCAACGCAAGTTTTAAAAAAGCACGAGCCTATTTTAAGTATATGTACATACCATTTAAAAGACGACCCACAAGTTATTAAAGATATTATTTTAAGTGCAAACCCAAATTATAAAATACTGCAAAGAAGAATGAAACTATTTGCGTGGGTGCCAAAAGCGGCAAAATAAATTTTTGTTAATGCACCGGTAAACGCAGCTTTTGCACACAACTATTATTTGAAAGGCTCTTTTATAATGAACAAAAAATTTGAACAGCAAGACAACGAATATTCTTTTCCGTATCATTACAACCCACACTTTGTAAAGTTAAAAAACGGCAAACAAAAGGCTACAATTTCAAGGCTTTTGTATTGGGGTTTTGCGTATCTTGCCAAAATAGATTTATTTGTTAGCGAAATTGTAAAGTTAAACCCAAAAAGAGTTTTAGACGTAGGATGTGGAGATGCACGGCTTTTACACACGCTTAAAAATTATTTACCACACCAAAATTTACATGGCGTAGATTTGTCGGAGCGCGGAATTGCATTTGCAAAGGCTTTTAACCCAACTTTAGACATAAAACTTGCAGACATTACAAAAACAGTTTACGATGAAAAGTTTGACTGCATTGTTTTAATGGAAGTGCTTGAACATATTCCCGATGATTTTGTTGCACCTTTTTTACAAGGTATTGCAAATAATTTGTCCGACGATGGCGTGCTGTTTTTATCGGTACCTCATATAAATTTAAAATTGCAAAGCAAACATTACAGGCATTATACAATGAGTTTGTTAAAACAGCATTTAGACAGCGCAAATATGGGGCTGCAAATAGTTAGCAGCTGTCACACATTTCATCAAAGCAAGTTTTACAACTTGTATTTGCGTTTAACAAAAAACAAGTATTTTAAAATAGAAGTTTTTGACAATATGTTTTATAACCATTTGAGAAAAAACCTTATAACAACAGAAGATAAAGGCAACGGAATTTTTGTAAAAATTATAAAGGGTAAGGACAATTAAAGATGACAATTCCACTGGTGCTTATTTGCGACGACAACTTTGTAATGCAAACTTGTGTTGCAATCACTTCTATTATGAAAAACAAAAACGACAGCACAAATTATAAAATTTACGTTATTATGGCAGAGTGCTCACAGCAATCGAAAAAATATTTTTCAACTTGGAGCAATGTGTGTATTAAAGAGGTATCACTTGAAAAATATAAGCATATTAAGCAACTTGCGCACATTTCTATTGCGTGCCTTTTAAAATTTGACATGAGCGACATTGTAAATGAGCACGACAAATTTATATACCTTGATGGTGACATAATAGTAAAAGAAGATTTGAGCGATATGTACAATATACCGCTTTGTGATAATCATTTGGGCGGCTGCCCCGGCTCTTTTATAGACAGCAGCACAATTAACTGCGGCATTATGCTTGTAAATGCAAAAAAAATGCGCGATGATAACATGGGCGAAAAGCTGTTTGCCATACGCAAATCTTACGGCGATAAGCCCAGTATGGACCAGCAGACTATTAACAACACTTTAAACGACAGTATTTTGCGCATTTCAAGGCTTTACAATATAATACCGCAAAGGGCGCTAGATGCCGCAAAAGAATTTGGAATAAGCAAATTAAATTTTGCCAATAACTGGGCCTTTAAAACATCTGGCGAAATATTAAGCAGCGCTAAAATTATACACTTTGCAACAAACGAAAAGCCGTGGAAGTACAGCTTTGTTCCCTGCGGAGATTTATGGTACGATTTTTATTTACAGTCACCTTTTAAAGATGTTGAGCTAAAGCGCAAAAATTATTTACAAGCTAAGGCAACCAATATTGTAAACATTGTAAAAAACAAAGGTGTAAAGGCACTGTTTGTTAAAGTAATTAATAAAATAAGCAACAAAAAAACAAGCACAAACTGGAACGAAAAAATATAAGGAGAATAAACTTTTAATGGTAGCTTTCTTAAAAAAAATAGCATTATGTTTAAGTAAAAAGCACGCTTTTAGGTTAGCTATGTTAGCTTTTTTCTCTGTAATTTATGCACTTGCACAATCGGCAAGCCTTGCTTTAATGTACTCTATTGTAAACTTAATTATGGGTGTACAAACAACAGACGACATAATATTAAACACTGTTATGCAACTGTTTGGCAGCAACCAAAGCAGTTCTCAATTTTTGTTTACCCTTTTTGTTTTAACTGGCGGTTTGTACTTGTTTATCGGTGTTTATGCGCTTGGCTTAAAAGTAGTTCAAAGCTATATGCTTGTTAGTATACGTGTAAATATATCAAACAATGTTTTTACAAAACTTTTAAACAAACCATACAGCTATCATTTACAGCATGGCTCGTACGAAATACAGCAAATAGTTACAAACGATATTGTTAAAACAGTTACACTTTTTGGGCTTTTAATAAGTATTTTATCAAATGCCATAATATCTTTTATTATGCTAATTACACTTATTGCAATAGACCCTACTTTGGTTTTGGTTGCTTTATTTGTGCTTTTAATTATAGCTTTTTTTGCCATTATAGGTGTTAAAAATGCAGTTAAGCGCACAAACATAAAATTGCGGCAAAAAAACACCGATATATACAAATGGGCAATACAGGCAGTTGGTGGGCTTAAAGGTATTTTAATTAATAAAAGAGAAAAACTGTTTACAAACAATTTTAAAAACAACATATCTAAAAGCGGCATGTTAGAGGCTATATCTAACGTATTAATTGATGTGCCTAAAATTTTTGTTGAGAATTTTACAATGGCCGCTTTGTTTGTTTTAATGGGTTTTTATATAGTATCGCAAAGCGATGTACAAACCATTTTGCCGCTACTTGGCACGTTTGCACTTGCCGCTGTTAGAATTGTGCCATACGTTAACCAAACAGTGCGTGCAATAGCAGAAATAAACAGCCGAATGCCAAACCTTGATACTGTATGCGAGATATTGCAAACTGACAAAGCTATATTTTTAGAAAAAGACGTAAAAGAAATTAAGCAAACAACAATTAACGATAAAATAGCAATTAATGGCATAACATTTAAATACGAAAGTGCCGAAAGTTATTTATTTGAAAACTTGTCTTTAGAAATACCTACTAAAAAATCTGTTGCGTTTATTGGCACAACGGGCAGCGGCAAAACAACACTTGCCGATATTATTTTAGGTCTGCACAAGCCACAGAGCGGCAGCGTTACAGTAGACAGCCACAACATACTTGAAAACCCTTATTGGTGGGCAAGCAAAATTGGGTATATACCGCAAACAATATATTTGTGCGACGACACAATTGCCGCTAACGTTGCCTTTGGCTTTGAAAAAGACGACATTGACACAAAAAAAGTATGGGACTGCCTTGAAAAAGCACAACTTGCAGATTTTATAAGAGGACTTCCTTTGCAAGTTGATACAGTTACCGGCGAAAACGGCATACGCCTATCTGGCGGGCAGCGCCAGCGCATAGGCATAGCAAGAGCCCTTTATAACGACCCTGAATTTTTAGTTATGGACGAGGCCACAAGCGCACTGGACAACGAAACGGAAAAAGCGATAATTCAATCGATAAATGCATTTTTAGGCGAAAAAACAATGCTTATTATTGCACACAGGCTTACAACAATAGAGAAATGCGACATTATATATAAAATTGAAAATGGAACAGCAACAAAAATAAAAGGATAAATTAAAATAGCAATATATAAAAGTAAAGCGGTGTGTTTTTTAACACACCGCTTTTGCATTAATTGCACCGAAAATTACCTATTAAACAAATTAAAAATTGTTTAAACAGCGTTAAGATGCGTCGGTTTTATATGGCAGCTGCCTATTATTAAAACTTGTAATAGTTAAATAATTTATAACTTCTTCAATAATTGCCGGCTCTGTATATTCATTTTCTAAGCTTTCAATATACTGCTTTGTAAGATTATTTGCCATATTTGGGTAAGAACAAAGCTTTATACTTAACAAAGAACCTTGAGCTTTACCCATTGTAAGCCAAATTAAATCATCTTTTAATACATCATAAGACTCTTTATTATAATAAGTTTTTCTTGCAACCCAAAGGTTCATATCGCTAGTTGTTTCGCCCTCAATTTTTATGTAGTTCTCATTCCACCACTGCTCGTTTTCTTCTTCGCTATTACTTAAAGCGTACTCGTACTCACCATTAACATAAATGTAATCGCTTAAATCTCCGCTTGGCAAGCCTTCAACGGCTATTCCTTGCCCTGTTGTATTTGCCGATAATATGCGGTTATTTTCATCTAAATTAATATAATACATATTTTTAACCTCGTACTCCATAAATTTTTAATGGCACGCAAGATGTGCTTTTTACTATACTGTTTCCATACGTGTTTACAGTATAACCCTGGCTAAATGATATTGCGTTATTTACAATTTGTAATGGGCGGTAAGACAGTACTGTGGATGGGTACAGCAACCTCCACGAGCTAGCCGTATCAATGCTTGTCAAATCTATTATTGCTGTAAGGCCCATACCTGCGCCGTCAGTTATATGTGTTATTTCTAAGTAACTGTAATCTTCAAAATCTATTTGCACATTTTGCTGGCCAAAACTGCTTTGTGGCGATGCGTTTTCCCATAAAAGCGTTTTCATTTTGCTGTTGTTCGTAAAAGTTAAAGTGCTTTGTTCTTCGTCAATAATAAATGTATAAATTTCTTCGCTTTTTAGGTTAATACCATTTTTTATGCTATATACTTGTGTATTTACAGTTAAACTATTTATAAACCCGGTAAACTTTGCTTTAAAATATCCGTTAATGCCCTGCCCTATTATAGTTGTCGGTGCAGTGTGTGTGTATTGCTGGTTTGTAACATCAATTCCATTTTCATTTGGGTCGTATATTTCATTTACCATAACCCCTGCACCATGTGATACATCAACTAAAGCTTGCCTTAAGCTGTCAAGCAATTCTGCTGCGCTGTCGTGTATACTTTGTGTATCTACGCCTGTAAGTGCATTTCTCATAACACCGCACAAGTTTTCATCAAGTCTTGTGTCGGTAATGTCGGCTGTTGTAAAACTAATTGCGCCTGCTTTTTGATGCACGTAAGCTAAAATTATTTCATCGTAAAAGTCATCTCTTACAGGCACTGGGGCTTCACCCTCAAAATCTGAATATTTGAGCGTTAAATAGCTGCTATTAGCTGCTTTGTCAAGGCGCAAAGTAACAGCAATAGTTCTTGAGAGTTGCCCGTGCCCAATCTCTGCAGTTAAAACTTCGTTTTCTTCGTTTAAAACACTTACTCCCCAATATTCGCTTTTTTTAAGCCAAGCCAGACCTTTAGATACTTGTAAATCAAACCCTCCTATGCAACTTACAGCAAAATCTCCGCTTTGGTTAAATACACCCCGTGTATTGCATGCGCAATACGATCCTATTGCAGCAGCTGTGTACTGCGTGTTGTCAAGTGGCCATGTTATCATGAATTTTCCTCCTAAAAAAATTCACCGTTTGTTTACATAAGTAAACAAACGGCGGTCGTTATTTATATTATAGTTCATAACAGTGAACTTGTCAAGATTTTTTTATTATATCATCTCTGCCTATTTAAATATTACTTGCAAAGCTAAAAAATAAAATGTCAACGCCGAGATAAAAATGCATATTTTCGCCGAAGAAAATACGAGATTATCACCATATTTTGATTTTGAAAGTTTTCTTAAAAATTCTTCTTGAACGAAAAGCTGTAAACATTGCTGATAACTAATGCCCGCTGTCTTTGCTTTATTTTTCAATTTAGCTAAT